>JBDKGS010000070.1:0-15789 GCA_039798065.1 Fibrobacterota bacterium
AGGCCTCGGATTCAGGTCCGTACATGGTCACCCGATTGCGGCCGGTCTTCTTGGAGTAGTACATGGCCTTGTCGGAACCGTCGATGAAATCCTGTTTCACGGTGGCCATTTCAGGGAACAAACAGACGCCGATGGAAATCGTCACATGGAGGCTCTTCCCTTCATGCGTGACGTTCATTCCTTCCACTGCGGCCCGCACCCGTTCGGCGCTTTGCATCGCTCCCGTCGCATCGGACTGGGGAATGAGCACGACGAATTCCTCGCCGCCGTAACGAGCAAGCACGTCGGTCGAACGGATGGCCCCCGACACGGTGCGTGCGACTTCCTTCAGCACCAGGTCGCCAATGGCATGTCCGTAGGTGTCGTTGAACTGCTTGAAATGGTCGATGTCGAACAACAGCAGCCCGATGTTGTGACCATAGCGTGTGGCGATGTCGATATGCTGGTTCAGAAGGGTCTGGAAGTGGCGGTGGTTGGGCACCTGCGTCAAGCCGTCGATGGTGGCCAAACGTTCCATTTCCTGGTACATCCGAGCGCGCGTCAAGGCACCTGCAGCAATGGCGGCGATGGCAGACAACAATTTGGCGTCGAGCTCGGAGTACGAACCGTTCGTCGAGGTCTCGAGGCTCAGCACGCCAAAGCATTGCCGCTCATCGTTCAAGAACGGTGCGGCGATCGCTTCCTGGGGCTTCCAGTCAAATTCGGCGTCCAACCTCGATTCGAACATGCTGCGGCTGGAGGATGCGTAGTTTTTCACCAACAATTCGCGCCCCGTGCGGAACACCGCTCCAACCAACGAACGTTGATCGGCAAGATCGTAGTAGGTCCCCACGGCCGGGCCAGGCACGGAACCGGAGATCGATTGGATCTGGGCCATCTGGCGCTGCGGATTCCACATCGAGATCGCCAGACGCTCCAGGGGGAATAACGTTTTCAGAGCCGAATCAAGGACTTGGAGAAGATCTTCGGTCTTGAGGTGGCGCGTCAGGCGCGATTGGATATCGTAGAAGGTGTTGGTGATGGTCGCTTGACGCTGGATGGCGTTGCGTGCCGACTGGACCGTGACCAATGCCGAGGCGATGCCTGCGAATCGTTTGAAGTACTGGTAATGTTCGTCGGAGAAAGCCCGAGGACTTTTGTGGTCGACCACCAGCAAGGCTTGCAGGTCACCGGTTTCTTCGTTGCGGACGGGAAGCGCCATCAAAGACAGCACACGCTCGCCATCGGGGTAGTACTCGGGACTTTCGCCATAATTGGCGACATCACCGGTCAGGAGACCGGAGCGCAATGCGTTGCCCAACAACCGGGCTCCTGGAGCGATCCGGGCATCCGCAAGCACATTGCCTTTGCCGAATTTCGCGTTGAGAAGCAATTGACCAGAAGGACCGTCGGCCAAAAACCCCAAGGCCGAATAGGACCGGAAAACCTTGTGCATCAGATGCACGACAGGCCCGAGCAACCGGGTCATCTGGTTGCGGGCTTGCTCGTCCTGTTCGGACAAAATGCTGCGAGACAGAACTTGCGAGGAAGTCGCGTCCTGAGGTTCGTCGCTGAAGGTCGACTGCTCTTCCCATGCCTTTCTGGGAATCGCTCCGGAACTGCGTCCATCCATGGGGGGTGCCGGGCTTGCCGGAGCGCCACTCAGATTGACTTTGGTGAGATTCAAGGACGAAGAAGACGCGCCAGCTTGACTTTCCACCGATCGAACTCCGGAAAGGTTCGTTGCGGTGTTGCTGGTGTCCAGAGACAATCCGCCGTGGCCGCCAGGGCGTCCTTCCAACTTCCCTTTCGGTGACGCGATGCCCTGGATCGATTTTTGAGCGAAAAGCATGGTCGCGACCCAAAACGCCGCCTGGAGCAGAACATTCCTGGTTTCTTGCGGAGGAAGCGAAATGGCGCCCCACAGCGCGAGTTTTCCAGCCAGAGTGGGAACCGAGAACAGCACCAATCCGGCTCCCAGGATGTGCCAGCGGTCGGTCTTCGAATCGGCCATTGGCAGCAATGGAATGATCCATCCCGCGAAAGCGAGGACAAGCCAGTAGGCATCCGTGTTCGGAACCAGCAGCTGGGCGATCGGAGCGACAAGCGAAGCCATGGCACCGAACGCTCCGAGTCGCCGCAATGGTGCGCGCCAGACAGAAACCGCCACGGCCGAACAAACAGCCAATCCAACGAAGATCCCCAAAGCGAGCCCAGGTGCAAGCTTGACGATTGGGCGCAGAGTCAAAACCCATCCTGTGGAGGACAGAATCCAGACTACCGCTGCCCATGTCTGCAAGAACACGCCCAAAGCGGATCCCTCCAAGGAAGGCTCAAATGTATGTTTGCTCATCACTAATACCACTTCCATGGGAGATTTGCCACTGGAGCGTACAGCCGACAAACGCAAAGTGGGAATCCAGCAATTCTTCGCCTGGTGGGTTCGCCGCCGTCTGTTGAGCCAGGTACACAAGGCTCTGCAGTCGACCGCGGCATTCCCTCCCCCACCGCGCTCCATCCTCGAAGGCGCCGGCGTGGTGGTGCTCCCCAGCGACCCTGTCGAAGCGGCGTTGTCGGCGCTTGTGGTTCGCGATTTGTGTCGTGGCCTAGCATTCCCCGTCCGATTGGCAGGTTCACCGAGCTGCTTGCGATGGATCCCTGAATGCGGAGCCGGGGTCCCCATCCAAACACCGGATGCGAAGTCGTCGCCGCGTGCCTTCGCCGAATGGCTGGAATACAACAGGGCCCATCGCGCCGACTGGAGCCTTTTGGCCTCCACCCTTGCAACCCCTGTGGAAGAAGCCGCGTTTTTCTGGTTGGGGCAGGGCGCTCGCATCGCCGTTCCCCACTCCTGCCCGGGTGGGTCCGCGAACATCATCCCGATGGCCGAACAAAATTTGACCGAAATCGATGCGCACCTGCGCAAGCTGCTTTCGGTCATCAGGCCGCAGATCGCGCAATTGGATAATCCAAGTCACGCTCGAGGCGGCCCGGTCGTGATCGAGGTTCCCGACGATCTTCCGGAAAAAGGTGGAGCCACCAGAAAATGGGCGACGGCCATCACGCGGATCGCCACAACCACCCCGATCCTTCTTGCGCACTACGACCCGTTGCCCAACTCCATCTCGGATCTGTTGCGTGGACTCGGGCCCAGAGTGGCCATCACGCACCTCTCGAACGCCGACGACACCTTGGCCTTGGCATCGCATGCCAAAATCTGGATCGGTCCGCGGTCGCCCACCACCGCGCTGGCGACTCTGGCGCGCTGTCCCGTCATGCTGATCGGAAGTCAAAAATCGTCCGCTGGCTATCCGGAAATTCCTTCGCTTACGATTTCCTCAAAAATCATATGGCAAGGATCGACCGAAGGGGTGTAGATTTAGCGCCTTCCCGGGATGTAGCTCAACTGGTAGAGTGCCTGCTTTGGGAGCAGGTGGTCGCACGTTCGAATCGTGTCATCCCGATTTCTTTTTTCCTGTCTCGTTCACACCGCCCCCCCTATCGCCCCGCACCGGGGCGAATTACTGGCTCACCCCCACTTTCGAGGAGAAATCATGGCTGCGAAGGAAGAAGCTCTTGTACTCAAGTACTTGAAGAAGAACCCCGGCTCGGAGGCTCTCGACATTTCGTTTGGCACTGATGTCGACGAATCTGTGGTCAAGGAGACGCTTCAGCAGCTTCTGGCCAAGCAGCAGGTTGCCGAAAAGGTTTCGGACAGCGGCGTTTCGACCTGGACCATCTCCACACCTCCCCCCAAGCCAGCAGCACCTAAGGCCGAAAAACCGGCCAAGGTTGCATCTGAGCCTGCTGAAATTTCCGACGACGCCAGCGAATCTTCCTCGTCGGGTGGTTCGGGCAAGGGCTTCGTGCTTGTGGTCGCGCTGCTGACCGCCGCAGTCTCCATCGGGGCATCCTACTTCGTGGCATCGAGCCAGATTTCGGCAGCCAAGACCAGTTTCGATCTCGAATTGAAGAACGCCACCGACACGGTCGGCTTCTACAAGATCGAGACCAACAAGAAGATCGACGCCCTGCAGCAGGAGATCAAGAAGCTCCAGGCCCCTGCCGCCGAAGAGAAGGCCGAGGCCAAGGCTCCCGCCAAGGCCGCTGCGAAGAAGGGCAAGAAGAAGAAGTAAGGCGCCCGGGTTCTGTTTCCGGTAGACGCACTCAGACAGCGCCTCGTCGCGACATACCGCGGCGGGGCGCATCTCGTTTTGAAGGCGCCGACAGGATCTGGCAAAAGCACGCGTGTTCCCCGCCACCTTCTGGACGCGGGCATCGAGGGGGTGGTCTGGGTGATCCAGCCGCGGAGGCTCGCCGCCCGAAGCGTAGCTCAGTGGGTTGCCTCGCAACTGGATGAGGAGCTCGGGCAACGCGTGGGTTACCATGTCCGATTCGACCGCAGGCAATCCGACGCGACAAAGGTCCTGTTCCTCACACCCGGCGTGGCGCTTCGGATCGCGTCCGATCGCCGGAATTTGTCCAACGTCTCGGTTGTCGTGCTGGACGAGTTCCACGAGCGTTCTGCTGAAACCGATGCCTTGGCCGCCCTGGTTCTGGCCGCCCACGATCGCCGGGAAGGTCCGCCGCTTTGGCTGATGTCCGCGACGGTCGATCCCGCCGAGCTCAAAGCCTGGTTGGGCCGTTCCGGGAAAGCGGTGGATGTGCTGGAGAGCGAAGGCCGCCTCCATCCAGTCAGAATCGAACATCGCGCCGGCGGTGGTGGGGCCAAGATCCCCGAAACCGTCGCGGATGCGGTTCGCGACACCTTGCGCATGGGGCCCGACGGCGACATCCTTTGCTTCGTTCCCGGCGTGGGCGAGATCCGCCGCACCATCGAGCTGCTTTCGCGCTCCCCGCTTCCGACGACCGACAAAATCCGTCTGTTGCCTCTCCATGGCGAACTCGAACCCGACGAACAGGACGCGGCCTTGCAGAGCGCGCCCGGCGGATGGATCCATGTCGTGGTGGCGACCAACGTCGCCGAGACCTCGCTGACGCTTCCGGGCGTGCGGCACGTGATCGATTCGGGGTACGTGCGATCGGCACGTTTCGATCCGCGTCGCGGTCTGGACACTCTCTACACCGTGCGCGCAAGTCGACGCAGCGCCGACCAACGGGCCGGGCGGGCCGGACGCGTGGCCTCCGGAACCTGCCTGCGGCTGTGGACAGAATCCGACGTGCCGCCGGACGACGAACTCCCCGAAATCTGTCGCACGGACCTGTCGGCACTGTGGCTGCAGTTGTCGGTTTCAGGAATCGACGCGAGCACCCTGCCTTGGCCCACGTCGCCGCCCGTCGATCGTGTGGACGCCGCGGTTTCGGGCTTGCGGTTGCTGGGAGCTTTGGGCCCGGATGGCGTGATCACCGCCGACGGCCGGGAAATGGCGCGGATGCCGGTCGGGCCGCGCACCGCGCGGGTGATGCTGGAAGCCAAAACCCTGGGCGGAATCCGCGAGGCGGTGGAATGGGCCGCATCGTGGGAGGGACAAGGCCGCGGCGATGCCGACAAGCTCCGACGGAATTTGTCCGACCAGCTCAGGGGCGCGCCTTCCCGCCAGGTCGAGCTCGGACGACTGCTCCTGCCCGCTTTCGTCGACCGACTGGCCGTTGCCGCCTCCGACAACCGTTGGCGACTGTCCGACGGGAGGGTCTGCGAAGGCCAGGCCGACCGAACCACCGGGATTTGTCTGGCCCTGGAAGTCCAGGAAACAGCCAACGCCGCCAAGGGCGTTTCCCTCAAGCTCCGCTGGGCCGAACCCATCGATGCGAAATGGATCGACGAAGCGTTCCCGGGTCGTGTGACCCGCACCCCGGAGGTGGAATGGGACGCCAAGGCACGTCGCGTGACCGGTCGAGAAGTGGCTCGATTGGATGGACAGGAATTGTGGTCGGCCCCTATGGACGATAATCGGATTCCGCGACTGCTGGCGGAAAGCAGACTGGCCTCTCTGGTGGCAAGCGGCGACATCCGCTGGAAATGGGGCGAAGACGAGGACGACTGGCTCCACCGCACCACAGTGGTCGCCAAGGCTTTCCCCGAAAAGGATCTGTGCGTTTTCTCCGAAGAGGATCTGGAGCTGGCCCGCGAGGCCTTGGTGGAAGGCTGCCTGGCCGCGGCGGGGGTGGAGAACCGTGCGGTACTGCCCTACCTGCGCGAGGTGCAAGGCCACGAACAGGTGGCGTTCGTGGAGCGGATGGCCCCGCAAAGCATCGGGTTGGCCAGTGGTCGCAAGGCACGCATCCTATACCAGGCCGACGGCACCGCGTTGGTCGCGGCCCGCATCGGGGATTTTGTCGGCGTCAAGCAGGATTCGGTGCGAATCGGCCAAGGACGTATCTCCATGAACTTCGAGATCCTGGCGCCCAACCATCGGCCAGTGCAGCGCACCAACGATCTGGACGGATTCTGGACGCGGTCGTACCCTGAAATCAAGGCGGAGCTGAAACGCCGCTACCCCCGCCACCCCTGGCCCTGATCGGCTTCTGACACGGCGATCAGAAGCTTGAGGGTTGTCCGTAGATGCGAGGCAGGAGCTCGAGGAGCGCTTCTTCCTTGGCTTCGTCCTGCATCTGCGTGAGCATGGAAAGCCGGCTGGCCCAACGTTCGTGTACCAGATGGGCGTCGGCCTTCATGGCCTCCAGCGGATTTTTGACCCATTCGCCAAGAATTGACGCCGAGACCGGTGATGGGAACGCGATCCAAGGTGCCACATGACGCATTTTCCAATCGTCGTCGATGGCCACGAGTTCGGGAAAACGGCGCTCGCCTTCGGCTTCGGCGCGTTGGTCGACCTCGTCGGCAAGCCATGCCCACCATTCCGGGCTCGAAGGCGCGATGTCCCGAAACCGCGACAATTGCTGCCAGTGGTGGAGCACGACAAGGCAGGACGGAGCCAACCCGGGCTCGCGGGCCGCCGAAGCCACTTCGGCGAGCGTGAGGGCCATCAATCGCAGTACGGTCCAATCGTAGCCGGTACGGTGAACGGGAACTCCCGGCCGCTGGTTTTGGCGGAATTCGACCTGCTCCGGACGGAATTTGGCAGGATAGATCCAACGGATCATGTCCTCCAATCCAGCCATCAAGATGGGGTCGGCATCCGTGAGCAAATCGCGCAAACCTGCTATCCAAGTGGGCCCCAGACGCAGGAATTCTCGAACCCGAGGATCGCCAAGGAGCGTCCGATATTTTTCAACCCAGACGTGGCCGGTCGGAGTCCATCCCGCTTTCCATCCGTCCCCAACCCAACGCGCTTGACGCTCGAGATCGGCCAATCCGAATCCGATGGTGGGGATTCCCTCCGAAGTCTCCGAGAGGACCGCCCAAGATCCGTTCGTGAACGACAACATGGCGGTTTGCAGATCGAGATCGGAAGAGGCGCGAGGATCTGGTTTTCGTTCGGGTTCGGGCGCGTGGAAAGTATCGCCGCCATCGGTCTTGAGCATGCTGGATGGCATGCGGCGAGATTCGGGCAGGACTCGTTCGATCTCTTTCCGGAGTTCGGATTCGATCGACAACGCGACGTCGTCCTTCCAGGACTCGTGGCCGCGGGCGCGATCCAACAAAGCCCGCTCGCAGCTTGCAAGACGGCCCATTCGGTCGATCAACCCTTCCTGCTCCAACAGGGATTCACCGGTCTGCCAGATCCAATTGCGTGGATCGTCCGGAATCTCCAGACCCGGAATAAGCGAACTTCCCGGAGTCTGTCGCAAAGTGCGGATCCATGCGTCCAAAGCAGGCCCAAGCGGCGCACCTGTCTGCAGCACCGACGTGCGCAGGTCGGCCAAGGCGGGCTCCAGACCGCGTTCGCGCAAGTAGACAGAGATCGAGCCGAGCAAAAGATCCAAGGGGCGGACAGCGCGTCCCGACACATTGCGAAATTCCGAATTGTACTGATCGGCACGCACGGTGAGCAGGAGCGAAAACTCCCAGATGGGCCTGTCGATCAGGCGAGGGTGTTCCAACAAAATTTGTCCGGTGCGGGCACCCAGCACGCGCAACAGATCGCAAAAGCCGCGTCGACGAGGGCCTTCGACATCGTCGAGAAGCGACTGCAGGATCTCATGTGCATTGGCCACAGAGCGCAGCAGCATGAGTCCCGACGAACTCGAGAGGCGCCTGCGAATGAGCGACCACAACCGGTTCTCGGTCCAACTCGACTGCACTTGGGCCGATTCGTGAAGATCGCAGGCAAAGCGCAAAAGCCCGATGAATCCACCTTCGCGGTAACCAGGTTCCCGCCCAAGCGAACGTTCGACTTCCACCGCCATGTCCATGTCCCATGCCACCGGCAACGATCCATGACGGGTACGAAAGAACCTCTTGACATCGGCCTTCAACGCATCCCCCTGCAGGAGGGTGCTAACCAGAGATCGTGTGCGCGGAGGTCTGACGGGAACCACGTGATGAATTGCAGCCGCGGGAGCGCGCCGTGTTGGGGGCATGCCTTGCAGAGCAATCTCCACCAAGTTCGTCATGGACTGGAGAGAGGGACTCACGATGTGAAATCTAACCTGTTCATGACGCCGCGACCGTGATTCCGCTCACGATTTTCCCGGCGGAATCAATTGCCGCGCCCGCACGAGCCAAATCTCGTATTCAGGGTCGTGCCCCCATCGCTGATGGAGGTTCTTGTAAACCTGCGCGGCTTCGGATTCCCGCCCCATCGCCAACGATACCGACAACAAATACACGGATGCTTCCGCCAACCGATCCTCGGCATAGTTGCCCACCTGATCCACCACCTGTTTCAGCCACACGTAGGCGGCGGTGTAGAACTTCATCAGGTCTTCCTTGTCGGCCGCGAATTTCGCTTGCATCAAGATGGCGACCGCGATCCCGAATCCGTCGGTGGACGATCGGTCGCGCCCGATGGAGCGAACCGATTCTTCGGCCAACGACCATGCGCACTGGATGGCCTTGTCGACACGCGGCATCCCGAAAAACACCGGCAGCGGCATTTCCATGGCCACGTCCTGCACCAAGGCACGCCGACGAGCGAAGCCCTTGGAAAGCCGCTCGACGCTACCATCGGGCAAAGTTCCAGGTAGCCGTGATCCCGGTGCATCGAACCAATCCAGCCGTGACGATGCGAACAAGCATTCCGGACAAACCGCCACGGAATAGGCTTCGACGCTCAGGGAATTTTCAGGATCCTCGGTCACTTGCTGGAGGGTGATTTCATGTGGAATCCAAGCCTTCGTGTGCCTGACCGGATCTGGCAACCAGCCCTTCACGTCTTCGCATCGACACACGGGGCATCGGAGGCGGAAACTCAGCAAATTGGACGTGCGCGCCCCAGTGGCCAATAGCAATTGCATCCGCTCCGGCGCCATCTCATGGATGCTGCGCTTGAGCTCCGACAGATCCTGGAGGACCGTGAAATTGCCATCGGACAGCAAATCCTGACGAACGCCCGAAACCGCGGTCACCACCCCAAGAGATCGGCCGCTATCCTGCAGCCCCCTGTGGAAATTGTTCAAGATCCGTTTCCCCCCCGGATCCAGGACTTCCAAACCGGTAAGGTCCATGACGACCCCGGTCCAGGTGGAATCTCGGACTTGGGCGAGAATGTCGCGCATCCAGGCCGAACTGGTCGCATCGAGTCCGGTCCGGCACTCGATGACCATCCATTGTCCGCTGCGATAGGTTCTTGGAATCTGGGAGGCCATGCTTGGTCTGTGGAGTTTACCATTGCCTGTTCCAACAATGCCCAAGATTCTTCTCGACTGGATAAACGATCCGGCTCCCCTCGAAGTGGTGCGCCGCCTGCGCTCCGACGGCCACGAGGCCTACCTCGCGGGAGGTTGTGTGCGCGACCTGGTCCTGGGGCTCTCGCCCAAGGACCACGACATCGCCACATCCGCCACTCCACAGCAGGTGAGCGCCACGTTCAAACGGACGATTCCTGTCCAAACCGAACTCGGCGTGACCATGGTGTTGTGGGGTGACTCCAGGCTGGAAGTGACGACATACCGCACCGAGGGTGCCTATCTCGATGGACGACGCCCATCCAGCGTGGGGCCTGCCGATGCGAAACTCGATGTCCAAAGGCGCGACTTCACCATCAATGGCCTGCTCCTGGATCCGGAGACCGGCGAAATCCACGACCATGTCGGTGGACTTGAAGACCTGCATGCCGGTGTGCTGCGCTGCATCCGCGACGCCAACGAGAGGTTCGAAGAAGACCACCTGCGCATCCTGCGTGCGGTACGATTCGCGGTGCGCTTTTCCTTGCGCATCGATCCCGCGACTTGGGACGCCATGTGCGGACTCTCCGCGAAGACGGCCGGACTCTCCGGCGAACGCATCCACGAGGAGCTGGCAAAGATGGATGCGCAAGGCTCCTTTGCAGCCGCTGTGGATCTGTTGACGGATTCCGGCGTGCTCCGCGCGCTCAGCCCGGAGCTCGACGGCGCCTTGGCGCGATCGGATTCGCGGGAAAGGCTGCGACGGATTTTGTCTTCATCGACGGAAAATGTCGCGGGGACCTGGTTGGCGTTTTTGGGGCTTCCGTTGTGTCCGTGGTGGAACGCCCCGACCTCGAACGGACCCGCCGGCGCCATCACGCCCGCCCAGGAAGCTCTCCTGGAAAGACTTCGCTGTTCGAGATCGGAGTCGGACGCCGCGTCGTTCGCCTGGACACGCTGGCCGCTGTGCTGGGAGGAGCCTCCCCCGCGTCCGTCGCGGCAAGCCTCGTTGGTGCGCGACAAATCCTGGCCCACGCTGCGCGCCGTATTGGACCGCCACACCCGCGCCTTTCCCGAGGATTGGTCGCCACTCCCGCACCTGACCGACCTTGCCGAGCGGATCCCCAAGTCGGTCCCCCCTTTGGGCAAGGAGTTCCTGGCAGCGGGAATCCCCAAAGGTCCGGCCCTGGGCGAAGCCATCCGCGAGGCCGACCGCTTGAATCTCGACGAAGGCCTGCCCTTGGATGAGGCGCTCGTGACCCGCATCGCGGAGACTATCTTGGGTCGGACATGAAAGGCGGCATCTTCCTCATCTGCTCGGATTCCGAACTGGGCGCCCGTTGGTCCCGGTGGATCCTGGAATGGATCGAACGATCGGGTTCGGACCTGGAACGTGCCGTCTATCTATGCGATTCCGCCGAGCTCGCCCGCGAATCGCTGGCCTTGCCGGTGAGCATGGGCGAACCTCCCGGCATGGTCATCATCGACCGCACCGCCAGTGGTGGAACTCCCGACCTGGCAAAACTTGTCGCCGACTGCATTCCCGAAGCCTGGGTGATCGAAGTCCTTTCCGATTCCGACACCCTCCCTCCGTTCGAGGGCATGGTGGCCTTGCGCCATTCCGCCCGTCGTGACGAATGGGAATCCATCCTCCACCACTGCCTGCACGAGAGCCCCGCTCCGCAGTGGTCCAGGAGCGCGGACTAGGCGGATTCGCCTCGTGGGGGCAGAAAGCCTTGGTTGCGGCAACCCACAGCCCACATTACCGATGGGGCCTTGCGATGCCTCGGTTGAGCGCGCGCGAAACCATGCCCAATCCTTGGAGCTTGCGCTTGAAGCGATCGGTGAGCATGGCGCGTACTTCCTTGGATCCGGGCAAATCCAGCGCGTGACGAGCCGCCTCGCGAGCGTCTTGCCAGTTGATGGATCGCAGGATCTTCTTGACTTCCAGGATGGCCCAAGGACTCATGGAAAGTTCGTCCACTCCAAGTCCTGCAAGCACCAGGGCTCCGACAGGATCTGACGCCAGTTCACCGCACACCGCGACCAAGGTTCCGTGCTTGCGCGAGCCTTCCACCGTCATGGCCACCATCTGCAGGACGGCGGGGTGGAGCGGATCGTACAAGCTGGCCAATCGCTGGCTTCCGCGATCGACAGCCAACGTGAATTGGGTGAGATCGTTGGTGCCTATGGAGAGGAAGTCGCACTCCTTGGCCAGCGATTCCACGCATAGCGCGGCGGATGGGACCTCGACCATGGCGCCCACGGGAACGTTCTTGGCGTAGGCTACGCCCTTTTCATCCAGTTCCTTGCGGGCAACGTCCAGAAGATGCTTGGCTTCGCGCAGTTCATGGATGTCGGCGATCATGGGAAACAAGATGCGGACGTTGCCATGCACGGACGATCGCAGGATGGCTCGAAGTTGCGGCAGGAATACGTCCGGTCGATCCAGGCACATGCGGATCGACCGCCAACCCATGAACGGGTTCTGGTCGGGCTGGGCGCCTTGCAGAGCGTCGACGATCTTGTCGCCCCCGGCGTCCAAGGTGCGGATGATGACCGGCCGAGGCGCCATGCGCTCCACGATGAACCGGTACGCCCCCAGCTGTTCTTCTTCGGTCGGAATGTGTCCTTGCCCTAGGTAGATGAATTCGGTGCGGTAGAGCCCGATCCCATGGGCGCCAACGGAAATCGCGTTTTCGGCCTCCACAGGAAGCTCGATGTTGGCCGAAAGCAGGATGGGGCGACCATCCATGGTCACCGAAGGAAGATCGCGAAGGCTGAACAACTCCAGCTCGAATTTGCGCAGAGCCTCCTGCCGATCCCCCAACGCCTTGCGTTCTTTTTCGGTGGGATGCACCACCAGGGTCCCGGCGTTGCCGTCGAGAGCCACGAAGTCGCCGGTCTGGACAGTTCCTGTCGCCGCCGCCAGACCCGAAACCGCAGGCAGGTGCAAGGCGCGCGCGAGGATGGCCACATGCGAAGTGGGGCCGCCAAGATCTGTCGCGATACCCAGGACATTGCGCACCCGAAGTTGGGTGAGCGTGGAGGGATTGAGATTGTGCGCCACCACGATCGAAGGCTCGTGCAGTTCGATGGTGCGGCGGCGCTGGCCCTTCACGAGCTGGCGAACGACACGTTCGGCCACGTCTTCTAGATCGGTGGCGCGTTCGCGAAGGTAGGCGTCGGGGATCCTGGAAAGCCGCTTGGCAAGTTCTTCGGAACGTCGACGCAGAAGGAAACCGGCATCCTTGCGCTCGACGGCGATCGCCTTGCGAGTATTGCCCATGAGTTCATGGTCGCCCAAAAAAAGCAAGTGGGCATCGAAAACCCGGGCCTCCGATTCGCCGACTTCTTCCAGCACCTTCGCGCGAAGATCGACCAGCTCTTTGCGCGCCTCGTCGATGGCGGCGTCGAAACGCGCCATCTCGGCATCGATCTCGTGCGGTTCCAATGTCCGGTCGTTGACTACGGGCTTTTCCTCGTGAATGAGGATGCATTTACCCATGGCAACACCTGGAGCGGCAGGATTGCCTCTCAGGACACGGCGCACGTTCGGCCTATTCGCGGAGGTCGCAGGCATTGCAGTAAAGCTAGAAAGGTGCGGTAAGGTCCAGCCAAGCTATCTTGGGTTGTTCCTATGCCGGAACCCTTAGAAATGCTCCATCGCCCTTCCTGCCCTGTCACCCTGGACTGCGGAGGCTTGGAAATCCAAGGGTTTTCGATTGGCGGCTTGGCAACCTACCTGATGGTCCCCGAGTGGAAGACCTGTTTCGACATTGGAGAATGCCCGGTCGACGCGGTGCGGCTGTCGCACGTCTTCCTCACCCATTCCCACGGCGACCACGCCCGCGGACTCCTGCGACATTTTTCGCTGCGTCGCATGCTCAACATGCCTCAAGCCGAATACCACGTCCCCGATTTCCTGGTCCAACCGTTGCAGAACCTGGCCCAAGCCTGGTGCGACCTGGAAGGCCACCGCAACCGTCCCGAATACATCCCGAATTTCGTCCCAGTGGGCAAGTACGACACCGTCGAACTCAACCGGCAACTTCGGGTCAAGTCGTTCCCGGTCGATCATCGCGTTCGATCCCTCGGCTTCACAGCCCACGAAGTGCGCAAGAAGTTGAAGCCGGAATTCGCCGGGACCGTCGGTTTCGAGCTGGGCGCCTTGAAACGACAAGGCGTCGAGATCGAAACCGAAACCCTCCATCCCCGCTTGACATTTATTGGCGACACCACCTTGCGGACCCTGGAACGCGAGCCCCACTGCCTTGATTCCGAGACGCTGGTGATCGAGACCACCTTCATCATGCCCGACGATGTGGACATGGCCCGCCCCAAAGGCCACCTGCACTTGTTCGAATTGTTCGACTTTCTCAAAGCCAACCCCGAAATGTGCAGGTTCGAGCATCTGGTGCTCAAACACTTCAGCATGAAGTACACCCGAGGCCAGATCGAAGCGTTGGTGCGCCGCAACACACCAGACTTCCTCAAGGAAAAAATCAAGATCCTGATCTGAATGTCCATTGCGATCTCCCCCCGCAAAGCCTCAGGGATCGACTTAGATTGACAAGTATGAAGTTCCTCATCAACCTATGGCGATTCCTGTCCTTCCCTTTGATACTGGGCGGCTTGGCCCTTTCATGGTGGGGCGTCAACAACTGGACCATGTCGTCGGGGGGAGCCGTGATGTCCGCCGCCGAATTGCTCTCCTCGCATGCGGAGATCGCGCTGCTCAAGGACAGCCTCCGATACGACCTCAGCACGGCAAGCATCCGACAGGAAAACTTCATGGGCGTGAAGTCTCCCGCGGTCGCCGCCTTTCCGGCCTGGGCTGGAGCGGACTCGGGCAGAACACGCTTCGTGGTCTATTCGTCCCAGCCCAATTTTCTGGGACCCACCGTGAAGTCGTTCATGCAAGTCGATTCCGCGGATGGCGCCATCTCGGTGGAATCCAGCTCCAAGGGCTCCAAAGGAGTCCTTGTTCCCGTGTTCGATGCACTGGTGCAGACGCTGGCCTCGCAGATGCGCCCGCACTTGACAGATTCTGTTCGCGGACGTTTCATGGCCCAGGGCACCGCCATCCGTCGTACCGACTCCAGCAAAGCGGGAATCGATTCGGTGGCTTCCGAATACTGGGAAGTCCGGCTCGAGGGTGTCCCCAGTCGCCAGAAAGTGCTTTCGATCCTGGCCCTAGGAATCGCCCTGATCTTCCTCGGGATCGCGTTGCAGATCGTGGTGAAGAAATGGGAGAACCAACGCGCCGAAGAGGACGAAGAAGAACGCTCCAACGAGAAACCCCTGGTCTGAGCACACCAACGTGAAGATCCTGGTCATCGGCGCGACTTCGTTCTGGGGATATCCCCTGGTCGAGTCGCTCGACCGCAGCGGCCACGAGGTCTCCGTATTTTCCCGAGATCCGCGGGCGTTCCCGGACCACTGGCGATTGCGCCTCAAGTGCAGTTTCGGTGAAATCTCCCATGCCCATATCCTCGAAGAAGCGCTGATGGGGATTCAACGCGTGGTCACTTGCCTCTCCCCAGGGTACGATAAGGAACGCGCGGAAGAGATCGAAGTGGGCGGGATCCGGAACATCCTGGAATCGGCAAAGACCGCCGGATGCCAAGGAGTCGTCCGCCTGACCACCCCGTCGCCATTGCGTCAGGCCGATTGGTGGCCCATGGCAGTGCGTCGCCGGGCCGATCTGATCGCCGAGACCTCGTCCATTCCTACCTGCTTGGCGGAAATGGGATGGGCACCGGAAATGTTGGCTCCTCTGCGACGCGGCCCGCAGATCTGGCTCCCGCATCCGCGATCCGCACCCTGTCGACTCCGATGGCAGTCGCGCGCCAACGGCGTCGCTCGATTGACGGAACTTGTCGCCCGCGAAAATCTCCCCAAACGGATCACTTTGCGTGGCGACGATCCGGCGTCGATCGCCGAGCTTTCCACCAGAATCTGTCGAGACCACGCCCAGACCGAACGGATTTTCCTTCCCGGCAGGGTCTATGCCTGGATGTCACCGTTTTTCCCCGCGGTTTCCCACGCGGGGCAGCGGCTCATCCAAGCCGCACGCCAACACGAGACGACCCAGCGATCCGGAGCCGAGAATTCGCT
>JBDKGS010000071.1:0-15784 GCA_039798065.1 Fibrobacterota bacterium
CATCGCGGGGTGCCCCGATTCCAGCCAGAAATCGTCGGTGTCGGGTTCGAATTCGCCGTGGGGCTTGCGGCCTTCAAGCTGCCAGATTCCGTCACCCATCGGGCTGTAGTGGTCCTTGAACATCGCGTTGGAGCCGCGACACACTTTCACCTGGCCCCATTGGGAAGGCTGGTGGTGCGGAAAATTCACGTTCCAGAAGACGCCCGCCGGGGTTGGCGGCAGGCCGGTCGCCAAAAGACGGACCGCCCAATCGGCGATCGCCTGGTAGTGAGCATCGTCCATCCCCAGGCTGGACAGCGCCACGGCGGGAATTCCCCACAACGCGGCCTCGCGGGCGCAGGCGGCGGTTCCCGAATACGGCGCGCAGACACCGGCGTTCTCGCCCGGATTGATGCCCGCCACGATCACGTCGGGGCGCCATTCCAATCCGTGGCAGACTGCGTATTTGACGGCGTCGGACGGAAGGCCCCCGACAAGAATTGCCGGCACCCCCCACAGTTCGACACGCTCCACCTTGAGGGGCTCGGTGAACGTGAAGCCGTGGCCGGTTCCCGAACGCTGCTGGGAAGGCACCGCGACCGCAACCTGAAAACGCCTGGCCAGGGCCTGGACAAGAACTTTCAATGCGGGACTGTCAGGGCCATCGTCGTTGGCCACCAGAACCTTCAGAACACCCTCCGGAAGCTTCGCTTGAACCAAATCTTGGCGATCATCGACCAATGGGGTGTAAAGGTAGAACCTGGGGGTGGTTCTCGTCCTGGAAACGTGATACTATCGTTGTGAACAGGAAGCGCTACACAGCATTGCACGGTTGGAAACCTTCCCAAATCCCTCAGCGAGGAATTTCCCATGGCAAATCGATTCCCCCTTATCGGACTTGTGCTTGGCCTTGCGGGGACATGCTTGTCGGCAACCCCTGGAATGATCGAGTTAGGAGTTACTGCGCCTTCCGGACCAGGAGGCCACCTTGCCTACTCGACCTATTTCGGTGAAACCAAGTTCGTGCAAATTCGCCTCGAAGAGTCGTTTTTGGATTTCCGTCCACGCATCAGCAACGCCCATCACGCCTTGCTCGGCGCCGGGTACGAGCAGGAATTTTCCTCCCACCTATTTCTTCGCGTCGCTGCTGGGCTGGGAATCGGGCAGGCTGCCTTGCGCGACCAACCTGGCCCTTCGCGGGACACCTATTTCAGCTCGGTACGGATCGCCCCCGACCTAACCTGGTTTCCTAGCGGCCGTTTTTCCACTGTCGGCCTCGGGTTCAATGCCGGCGTGAACCTGCAATACCGCCAAGCACTCGGTAATCGCGCTCTTCCCACCAGCATTTCAAACCAAGGTGTTCAGATCTTCGCAGGTCTGGTGTTGTAGGCTTGGGAAGGTTTTAGTATCTTCGCACTCCCAGTGTGGCGGTATAGCTCAGTTGGTTAGAGCGAGGGAATCATAATCCCTGCGTCCTTGGTTCAAATCCGAGTACCGCTATCGAAGGCGGAGGTCCCATACGGCCTCCGCCTTTTTGTTTTCCATCAAACCCATTCCCTGGCCCGCATCATGCGTTTCGAATGCGACCGATGGTTCGATCAGGGGCCTTCGGGCCTCACCTGGAATAATGCCTGCAGAAACCACCATGGGTAGACAAGCAGGAACAGGTTCGGAGCCCACCAGACCCAATCGAAATCACCACGGATCGCCCAGAATGAAATCGCCTGCATCCCCGAAGCCGTGGTAAGAGCCAAAGAGGCGACCGCCAATCGAACCGCCAGCGGATTCCGGCGGCGGGACAGATGGAGCGCCAAGAGGCCCGTCGCGGAGACGGCAAGATCCAAGGGAAGGAACGACCAGTTCCAAGCAGACGCCATCGGATCGGCATAGTCCTTGTAGAGGTGTTCCGCCGGAATCAAATGGAACACCGTGACAACCCAATACAGGATGAACCCGATGTCCACGACCAGGAAGAAGGGGCGAAGCCTCGTGAGGATGCGCAAATCGCGGGAAGAGATGTGGTCCATGAGAACCGCAATATCCATTTCCTGACCGCTCACCTCTCTTGGTTTTCGATCTTTCGTCCGTCGCCACCAGAAAAGGCGGCATGAAAGGCGTTTCGGAGATGAAAACCTTGGAGACGCTTCGTGCCGGTCGACTCGTCGGATCAACAGAGCTGCGGATCTGCGCCGATCTGGAAGAATTCCCGCGCGAGATCCTGGACCTGGCCGACACCCTCGAGATCCTCGATCTCTCGGGGAATCGCCTCTCCGCACTTCCTGACGATTTTTGTCGACTACGGAAACTGCGCATCGTCTTCTTCTCCCTCAACCGGTTCGAGGAACTCCCGCAGGTGCTGGGGAAATGCCCGAATCTGGAAATGATCGGATTCAAATCCTGTCGTATCCGGAAAATCGACGGCGACGCCTTGCCGCCTCGCCTTCGGTGGCTGATCCTCACCGACAACCAGCTGGAAGAACTACCCGCTTCGATCGGTGACCGCCCCCGTTTGCAGAAGCTGATGTTGGCTGGCAATCGGCTGCGCTCTCTGCCAATGGAATTGTCGAACTGCCGCAACCTGGAACTTTTGCGCATCTCGGCGAACCAGCTCGACGCATTCCCGACTTGGCTTTTGGACATGCCACGCCTGTCGTGGCTGGCCTGGTCGGGAAATCCGTTCTGCACCTCGACAAATTCCGACATCGATCTGCCTCCGGAAATCGATTGGAAAAGCCTTGAGCTGGAAGAAGTATTGGGTTCGGGCGCGTCGGGCGTGATCTCCAAGGCGCACCTGTCCGGCACCGACAAAAATCGACATGTCGCTGTGAAGGTCTTCAAGGGCACCGTGACCTCCGACGGCTACCCTGCGGACGAAATGGCCGCCTGCATCGCCGCCGGACACCACCCCAACCTCGTGAACGTGGAAGGCCGCGTCGCCAACCACCCCGAAGCCCGCCACGGCCTGGTCCTTTCCTTGATTCCGCCGCACTACCGCAACCTGGCTGGCCCTCCCAGCTACGCCACCTGCACCCGCGACGTCTTTACCGTCGGCACAGCCTTCACGACCGAACAGATTTTGTCCATCGTTCGCGGTGTGGCGAGCTTGTGCGCGCACCTGCACGAACGCGGCGTGAACCACGGAGATCTTTACGCCCACAACATTCTGGTCGACGACCATGCGCACGCCTTGGCCGGGGATTTCGGGGCGGCAAGTGTTTTGACGGGTTTTGACCCGTCGGCCCGGTTGGCTTTGCAGCGGCTGGAGGTCCGGGCGTTTGGGTGTCTTTTGGATGATTTGCTTCGGCTGCTTCCGGCTGCCTTTCCTGTTCCTGAGTCCCTCGGTGCTTTGCGGGATGCTTGTTTGTCCGAGACTCCTGCTTCGCGACCGCTTTTTTCTGAGATTCTCTCGCAGCTTTCTTGACAGGTGACCTTCGTTCTGTAGCCGTTGTTCGGAGCTGCGCTCCGGTGGCTTTTTCGGAGCTTTCAGCTCCGAGGACCCTTTGGGGGTTCCCACCCCCAAACCCGGGCCTAAGGGGCAATATGCCTTGCCCCTTAGGGAACCCGCGCACCAGGGCTCCGCCCTTGGAACCCGCCGAGCAGGTGACGTGGTCAGGTTGGCTGGATCGGCATCTTCTGCGCGCCCGCCTGCTTGTTCGCGCTGCTCACAAGACGGCGGGGATGTTTTCGCATCGCTCAGGTTGCTGGGATGAGGTTGTGGGACAGATTTTGCCTTTGGCTGACGGTTCGGTAATTGGGATTGGCTCCGAGATCACATGATTGCGATCCATCTTGGTGAGCGACCTATCTTCATGGGACCATGCACCGTCTTGTTCTTCGTTGGGTTGCGGCTGTTTTTGCCGTTGGGTTTCTGGTGGCCATCTTCCGCCCGGTTCAGCGCGCCCAGCTTCAATTGTGGCCTGCCGAGCACATGCGCGCCACGACGTACACCGATTCTGCTTTTGGTGGAAGCTCAAAGGCGCACTTGGAGCAACTGCCTGGTCGACTTCGTTTGGATTGGAAGCTCGAAGCTTGCAGTACTTGCGCTCCGTTCATGGGCTTGTTGTTGGAGCCCCACCCCAAGCGACTGATCGATCTCTCCCGCTTCGATTCCTTGGAGCTGGAATGGGAATCCGATTTGGGCACTCCGTTGCGCGTGATTCTGTTGACGGACGAACCCGGGTTTACGCGCCCCGACAAGCCGCTCTCCCGCCGGTATCTGCAGATCGAACGGTCTCCCGCCATCGAACACACGACCACCTCTCTGCCGCTCTCCCAGTTCCATGTGCCTGCCTGGTGGTTCCGTGAAACCGGTCACCCCATGGATCCGGAATACCGACCGTTGGACCGAGTGGGAGCATTCGCGCTGGAAGCCGGGGAGAGCGTCCGACCTGGGGCCCATGATGTGGTACGCCTGAAGGCTCTTCGCGCCAGCGGACCAGGTAAGCCGTCGATCTGGGGAGCAATCCTGGCTTTGGCAACACTGGGTTGTTTGATCGGCTCGATGTTTCCGTTCAAGTCCAGCGCAACACAAGCTACCCCCATAAGAGCTCCCGAACCATCGCCCGCTCCAGTCCCTCTTCAGATTGAGCCCTCAAGGACAGATCTGGTCAGAACCTGGCTGCTCTCCCACTACCAGATTCCGGATCTCACCTTGGAACAGCTTGGGCGCGAAATCGGCGTTGGGGAAGACACCGCGTCGACGGAAATCCGCAAGGCCTTTGGTGAAACCTTCAAGCCTGCGTTGAATCGGATCCGTCTCGCCGAAGCTCGCCGCCTTCTGGCGTCCACCGATCTGGGAATCGCGGAGATCGCCTTCAAGGTGGGGTACGGAAACATCCCCCACTTCAACCGAGTGGCCAAAGACGCATGGGGACGCACTCCCTCCGAGGAACGCTTGGCCGCCAAGTCCAAGGCACCGGAACCGGATCCGACCAGCCAAAGCTGAAGGGAGTCCAGCCCCATCAGCCCGTGAATTTCGCCTCTCCGGGCTCCGGCGAGGTCCCTTGCACCTTTCTCCTTTTCCCGCAAACCCTTCGCATTCCCCCGAATTCCACGCGTGGTCAATTCCTGACCCAGCTTCCGACAAGCTGCTCATGGCGGTTTTCCGACAACATCGATGAGTCTTCCACGTACCATCATCGGAGCATCGCCAATGAAGCATCGGACATTCAAAACCATCCTGCATTTCTGCCTAGTCGGATTCGCCGCAAGTCCTGCCGCCGCTCTCCAAATCGGTGCTTGGGTGGGTAGCGCCAGCGACACCTCCAAAGAATCCATCTCGGGATACTACCCCCAGCCGACCAAAGCCAACGTGGACGCATTCATTCAGCTGCAAGGCCGCAAGGTGGAATACGTCGAGTATTACGCCATCTGGCCCGCCACCTGGAGCACAGTGAAAAGCTACGCCGACGTAGCCTACAACGCTGGCGCCACCCTGTTCGTCACCTGGCAGCCCAATGGCTATACCGCCCCCGACATCAACTCCGGAAAAGCCGACGCCTACATCACAAAGTTCGCCAACGACATGAAAGGCTACCCCCACGAGATCTGGCTGCGCCCTTTGCATGAAGCCAACGGTGGCGATTGGTATTCCTGGGCGGTGGGCAATTCATCCATGGCCAACACCAACGAAACTGTCGCCAAAGCCTTTCAGCACATCGTGACCCTGTTCCGGAACGCGGGCGTCACGAACGTGAAGTGGGTATGGACCACCAATGCGGAAAACATGACCACCGGAAATCCCACCTCGTTTTCCGGAACCTATCCAGGTGATTCGTACTGCGATTTCATCTCCATCGACGGCTACAACTTCGGCACTTTCCACACGGTCGCGAACAGCGGTTGGGCATCGAGCTGGAAGTCATTTTCCCAAGTCTACAAACCCGCTTACACCGCGTTGGCAAGCATCGACAAGCCAATTTTTGTCGCCGAGTTCAGTTCATCCGAAAAAGGCGGCGACAAGGCCAAGTGGTACAGAGACGCCTTCGCGAGCCTTTCCACCACGTTCCCCCGCATCTTCGCGCTGATGATCTTCAACAACAACGACGCCAACGGCGACTGGCGCGTGAACACCACCGCCGCCTCGCTGCAAGCGTGGAAGGAATGCGTGGCGCAATACGCTTCCACTTCCGGAGTGCAGAGCAGCGCCCATTCGACCACCAACGGTTTGCGTGCCACGACGAAGGGGGTGTCCTTCGTTTTGCAACAAGCATCTCCGGCCCGTCTCGAAGTTCGCTCGCTTGACGGCAGGACTTTGGAAGAACGCGACTTGGGACTCTTGCCAGCGGGGGCGCACGACGTGGCTCTCTCTCCATCTTCTCGCACCACTCTTGTTCGCATGGTGACCACTGATGGAACGGAGACATTTTTGCGCGGCCCCACTTTCTAACAACCCTTTCTCTTTTGGCTGGCGCCGGCGATGTCTGATGCTTTTGACATAAGCTGTCAGCCATGGTTTTCGGAGCTGCGCTCCGGAGCTCATTTCGGAGCCTCCGGCTCCGAGGGTTCTCTGGGGGTGCCACCCCCAGACCCGGCCCAAGGCCGTCGCAACCCTCCCATTTGTCTATCGCCAAATGGGAACCCTGCACGACGCCCCTTAGGGAACCCGCGTGCCAGGGCTGTCGCCCTTGGAACCCGCCGAGCACGTGACGTGGCCAGGTTAGCGGAATACGCATCATCTGCGCGCCCGCCTGCTTGTTCGCTCCGCTCACAAGACGGCGGGGATGTTACCGCTTCGCTCAGGTCGGCGCAGGAACGAGCCGCAAGACAAATACTGTCATTCGGGCTTGCCGATCGAACAGCCCTCACCACCGCGCACGCGCCAGGGCGAAGCCCGATGCGCGGAACGCACGGCGTCAGAATTTGACGCGACGCCCGCACACATACTCCCCCGCCAGCTGAACTTACCGCATACCTACCCTGCTCGTTCCGTTCTCCGCCGTCTTGCCGTAGGCAAGCAGGCGGACGCGCTGACCGTGGGGCACCTCTCTACACTTCCCACGTGAGCCGCTCCATAGGCGGGTCGCCAGGGCGGCCCAGCCCTGGCTGCGCGGGATTCTCAAGGGCCCGCGCATTCGGGCCCTTGAGTCGCTAGAGGGTCACGGGAGAGCCCGACGGCGTCTCCCGTGAATCAAAGCCCAGGCGCTAGCCTGTAAGGAAGCCCAGACGCGAGTCTGAAAAACAAACAGCCGTGGCAACAAAAAAGGAGCCACCCGCAAAGGAGGCTCCTCGAAGAAGACAGAATCCGTCCGGCAGGACAATTACATGTGAACAGCTTTGCCGATGGCCACCGCGGTAGCGTCAGCGATCACCTCCGACAGGGTCGGATGCGCATGCATGGTCCCCATCACATCTTCGATGGTGGCTTCCATGTTCATGGCCAGGTTCAGCTCGGCGATGAGTTCGGTGGCTTCGGAGCCCACGATGTGCGCGCCCAAAAGTTCGTGGTGCTGTTCGCCGTAGAGAAGCTTCACGAAGCCGTCGGTGTCGCCGGTGCCCACGGCCTTGCCGTTGGCGATGAAGGGGAACTTGCCCACCTTGTAGGCGATGCCCTGGTCCTTGAGCTTCTGCTCGGTCGCGCCAATGGAGGCAACCTGCGGTTGGCAGTAGGTGCAACCCGGAACCAGATGGCTCTTGCGAGGAGTGATTCCACCGTAGATTCCATCGATGCACTGGCCGGCTTCCCAGCTGGCTTCGTGGGCCAGCCACGGGGGGCCGATCACGTCGCCGATGGCGTAGATGCCCGGCAAGGACGACTCGTAGCGATCGTTGGTGGTGATGTAGCCGCGGTGCAGATCCAGCTTGATGTCGGGGCCCATCAGGCCGTCGGTGCGGGCTTCCACGCCCACCGCGACCAGCACCTTGTCGAAGGTGTTCCCTGCTTTGGGCGACTTGCCTTCGAAGGTGGCGGTGGCGCCGGATTCCGTCACGTCAAGATTTGTCACCTTGGTTCCGGTGAGCACTTCGATTCCGTAGCCCTGGTACTTGCGCTCCAAAAGCTTGGAAGCGTCCTCGTCCTCGATGGGCAGGATGCGCGGCAGGAATTCCACCAGCGTCACCTTGGCGCCGAAGGCGTTGTAGAAATAGGCGAACTCCACACCGATCGCTCCCGCGCCGATGATGAGGATGCTCTTGGGGCATTCCGCCAGCTCCAGCGCTTCGCGGCTGGTGATCACCGTCTTGCGATCCAGGACAATTCCTGGCAACGTGCGCGGGCGGGCGCCGGTGGCGATCACGATGTTCTCGCATTCGAGCTGTTCGGCTTCCTTGCCGTCCTTGTAGTTCACTTCCACAAGGCCCGGGCGCAGGATGGTCCCGAGTCCCTTGAACGCGGCGATCTTGTTCTTCTTGAACAAGTGGTCGATGCCCATGGCCATCTTGTCGGCGGCCTTGCGCGACTTGCCCACCACCTTGGCGAAGTCGAAACTCACGCCTTCGATGGTGAATCCGAAGTCTTCCGGATGTTTGAGGTGGTTGGCGAACTCGGCTTGCTTGAGCAGAGCCTTGGTGGGGATGCAACCCCAGTTGAGACAGGTTCCGCCAGCGCGCTCGACTTCCACCATGGCAACGGATTTGCCGTACTGGGCGGCTTTGATGGCGGCCACGTAGCCTGCAGGTCCCCCACCGATCACCACCACATCAAATTTCTGCGACATGAGAATCCTTCCTTGTCGTAAGCGCATCGCGTTCGTGTTCACAAATCAGCAGCGCATCGAGTCCATCAATCTACATAGAATCGAGATCGAGAACCTTTCGCAACCATCAATTGCGCCATTTTGCGCACAGCATCCTTGCTGCTCCAAGCCAAACAAAAAACCAACCCGATTGGGTTGGCTTTGATTTCAAACTTCATCAAAAACTCTGATTCGAGCGAGGCGGAGCCAGACGAAGAGATCGGAACCCGAAGCTGTCCGCTTAGGGACAGCGAGTGGTGACGATCGCAAGTATGGCCCGTCGCAGCCGAATCAGGAAAGCGCGGCGATATAGGCTTCGTATTTCTCGCGCAGCACTTCGCGGTTGCGGGCCTTCTTGATGCGGCGCAGAGCCTGGTCGCGCAATTGGCGAACACGCTCGTGGCTGATCTGGAGGCTTTCGCCGACTTCGCGCAAAGTTTGCGGCGTTTCGTGGTCGATGCCGAACAAGCCCTTGAGCACGTCCTTCTCGCGCTTGGGCAGCTCGTTGAGCAGCTCGTGCGCCATCAGTTCCACCGAGTTGATTTCGGCGTCGTGTTCCGGATTGGCGGCTCTGGGGTCGGCCAAGACTTCCTGGTAGGTAGTCTTGGTGTCGGCCTTGAGCGGCGCATCGAACGAAATGCCGGCCTCACCCAACTGGATGAGTTCGCGGATTTCGTCGGTGAGCTCTTCGCCCTTGCTCTTGTTCTTGAGCGCCTTGCGAACGCGCAGGTGCTGGTTCGCTGGAAGGCGAATCAGAGAGCCCTGTTCGTTGATGGCGCGAGTGATGTAAGCCTTGATCCACCACACGGCGTACGAAATGAACTTCAAACCACGGCTGTGGTCGAAGCTCTCGATCGCACGGATCAGTCCCATGGCGCCTTCCGACACAAGGTCGGGAAGAGGAATGGGGCAACCGCGGTACTGGAGGGCCACCTTGAGCACGAAGCGCATGTTCGCGCGAATGAGCATTTCGCGAGCGCGACGAGCGTCGCGGTCGTTGTAGTTGGGATCCTTGGGATCGAGCTTCTTGAAGAGAAGCTGCTCAGCCTTTCGGTCGATCGGCTGGGTCTTGCGAATGTCGTCGAGATACCTACGTAGGGTATCGTCGGAGCTGTCCACTCGGCGTTCTCCGTTCTATCAAATACTGGGCCATCTTCACTTTTCAGAAATTTTTCAATTTCGTCAAGCGAGCTTTCGTCCGAATTTCGCTCCGAACCCCTCCAAAGTCAATAGGCAGTAGGATATTTTTTCCGCCCCTCCGGAAAAAAGGTCCCCCTAGCACGACCCCAACCGCCCCTGCACCCTATCTCGCTGTCGCCACGGAACTTACGGCACCGAGATTGCTCTCCTCAAGACTGTCGGTGAATCTGCCGATAGGTTATTCACGGAGCGAGGGAGCCGGAACCCATGAGCACAACATCGTCAGGTATCAGCGTCGGGGGACTGGTCTCGGGAATCGACACCAATTCTCTGGTGGATCAACTGACCTCGCTCGAACAGCAAAAGGTCGCGGCCGTCACCAAAAAGCAGAACCAGGCCCAATTGCGCTTGTCCGCTCTCGGTAGCCTGCAAAGCCAGCTGACCACCCTGTCCAGCAAAGCCAGCTCGCTGTCCAAGCTCGATTCGTTCAGTTTGTTCAAATCCACCTCTTCGGACGAATCCATCGCCACCATCGATGGTTCGGGCGAAGGCCTCCAAGGCAATATCGGCGTGAACGTGCGCCAACTCGCCACCAGCTGGAAAGTCGCCAGCAAGGCGATGACCGATTCCATCAGCAGCGTTGCAGCCTCAGGCACTCTCAGCCTTTCCAAAAGCGCAGCCGCCCTCAAGACCGATTCCAGCAAGACAACCGTGGACATCACGATTGCCGAAGGCGATACCCTGAAGGATATCGCCTCCAAGATCAACGCGGCATCCGGCGCAGGCATGACCGCCACCATCGTGAATTTTGGAACCGGCGACACGCGCTTGATGCTCAACGGGGTCGACGAAGGCGGGTCGTCTTTTTCGATCACGGAAAACGCCGAGGGCACGGTGATGAGCGCGCTGGGCCTGAACACCAGCGGGACTTCGACAGCGACGTCCGATTTCAACCTCCGATTGGCTGCTGGCGGACCCGCCAAGGGCACCTCGACCTTGGGAAGCCTGTACACCGGGATTGGCGCGAACAACATCGCCGCCGACGACAGCATCAGCTTTTCGTGGACCCAGAACGGAAGCGCCAGCACCGACACCATCAGCGCGGCGACGTTTTCCAAAGCGAGCTTGGCCGACGTGACGGTCGACGAAATCACCGCCTACATGACAACCGCGATGGGAGCGGGTGTTTCGGTGAGCCTCGATCCTTCGGGGCGTATGATCGCCACCGACACCACTGGCGGGAACCTGGCTTTCTCCATGGAGATGGGCGAAGGCTCTGCGGGCACGCTCGCCTTGGGAAGTTCCACCAGCCAGCCAACTTGGGCAAACGTCTTGCAGCAAGGCAAAGACGCGTTCTATTCCATGAACGGTCTGTCCATGGTCTCCAAGACAAATACGGACACGACGACCCTCAACGGCGCCACGATCAAACTCCGTCAGGTGAGCGAAACCACCACCGACCAGACCATCCTCACCCTCAATCGCGATACCGCCGCGATCCAGAAGAGCGTCCAGGATTTCCTGGATTCCTTCAACTCCGTCATCAAATACATCGACGAAAATTCGACCAGCACCGTGACGTCCACCAAGGACGAAAACGGGATGACCCAGAACAAGGTCATTCCGGGGGACCTGTCCTTCGATTCCAGCGTGAGGGGAATCAAGACCCAGCTTCGCACCATGCTGACCTCGCAGGTGAAAGAGCTCGCGGGCAAGACCAACTACGACTCTCTCGCCTCGGTGGGAATCACCACCAGCAAAGATGACGGTAAACTCACCATCGATCAGACGAAGTTTCAAGCAGCGCTCTCCGCCGACTTCGATGGCCTGCGACGGTTGTTCTCCAACAGCGGCTGGACGGACAACGGATCGGCGACCGTGGGCGGATGGAACGATTCGACCAAGCCCGGCACCTACACGGTCACCCCCTCCACCGACACCATCGCCGGGAGCGCAGGCAATCGCATCGGCGACATCCTGTTCTCCCAAACCGGTGATTCGAAGGGAATGGGCGTCACCGCTCCGACCTCGATCACCGGCGACGTGAAAGCGACCTTCGCGCGCGGCGTGGCGGGCCAGCTCCAGTCGTACATCAAGACGCTCACCGCTTTCGATGGCGCCTACAAGTCCAACACCAACGCGGTCTCCAAGCAGATCGCCGACTACACCAAGGACGCGACCAAGGTGCAGGATCGCGTGGACACGTACCGGAAAAATCTTGTCGCCCAGTTCTCCGCGATGGAAAGTGCCATGATGAAGATCAAGAACCAAAGCAGCGCCTTCATGGCGCAGATCGGCGGATGAGGACAACATGCCATACGCAGCCCACACCAGCTATAAAAACGCCGCCATCAACACCGCCGACCGAGGCAAGCTCGTGGTCATGGTCTACGATCACTGCATCCAATGGTGCGACCGGGCCATCGAGGCAAAGGCCGATCTTGAAAAGCGATGCAAGGCCATCGACAAGGTCCAGGCCGGCCTCACGGAACTCACCTGCGCGCTGGACATGGAGCGCGGCGGCGAGATCGCGCGAAACCTTTGGCGCCTGTACGAATTCATGACCTGGACACTCACCCAGTGCATCGTGAACCGCACCGACAAAGGTGTCGCCAATGTCAGACAACTTTTGTCCGAACTGAGGTCGGCTTGGCAGGTCGCGGTGGAGGACGTCCGTCGCAACCAGCCCGAGCTGGTCACCGGGCAGTCCCGCCCATTGGCTCTGGTGGGATAGACCAGTGGACCTCTCGACCGAACTCGAAGAATGCATGGACCAGCTCCTGGAGATCTACGCTCCGTTCGCCGAGCCAGGCCGCACCTGGTCCCGTGGAGGCGAGCCTCTGGATGAACTGGTCCGCCGACGCGACCAGGCGCTCGCGAAAGGACAGCCCGAAGCGACGCGATTCAAATCGCTGTGGTCGCAATGGGAAGCCACCCAGCCCCCTCAGGAAGAGCGCGCGCGGATCTTCCAGGCCCGCAACCGGATCGTGGAACTTGGCCTCCAGGTCTCGCGCTCCGATACCAGCATCCAGGCCACTTTGCGCAGGAAGGTCGACGAACTGCGCCAAATGGCGGTTGCCAGCGACGGACAGAGCAAGGCGGCACGCGCCTACGCGAGCACCCGTCTGCGCTGACAGAATCCGTCAATACCGCAAAAGTGAAAAAGGCGCCCGCGAAGGTCGCCTTTTCCATCTCTTCGGATCTGATTCCACACAGCTCTGGTTCATCCCCGGAATCGCCGGCAAAAGACACCACCCCGCAGCAATGCTGCGAAGTGGTCAATCACAACGAGCGGATCCTTCAGGGCACGTATACGCCCTTGAGCGCGACGTCGGGAAACAAGCGAAGGTCGTCCGCCACCCGCCCGGGAAAGACATCGGCTGGAAGCAAAATCGCGGAGATGTCCATCAATTGGCTCATCCGCTCCAGCGACACGCCGGGTGCCGCGTCCAGCGCCAGTCGGGTTTCGGTTGGATGCTGCGCCTTCACGGCAACCAGAGCCTTGTGCAAGGCATCCAGAGTCGCGCTGGAGTAGGCGTCCTTGCCTGGCGTGGGAATCTGGGCCACCGGTTTGGAATTCAGCTTGGCGGGATCGAGCCAAACCTTGATGGTGTCCGGGCTCACCTGCGCGACCAGGTCGAAAGGCGGCGGCATCTTGACCGGCACCGGGTTGGTCACCGGCGACGGCAGGCTCGCCTTGACCACCACGACCGAGGCGAAGCTCGCCGAGAGCATGAGGAACGGAATGAGGACGATCATGACGTCCAGGAAAGGCGTGAGGTTGAGCTCCTCTTGAGTGAGGTGGCTGTTGAGATCGTGACGTTTGCGAAACATGGCGGTTCTCCTGTTGGCGAGTTATGAGTCGAGTGTGGATGGATTGGTGGACAGGGCGGCATTTTTCCGCCCTGTGTGGATTCATTCGATCATTGGCGATCGAGCACGAAGGCGTAGGTGACCGTGACGTTGCCCTTCTCGATGGAGTCGAACTTCATGCGGCGCGCCTTCTCCTTGATCTCGGCATCCAGCGCTGCAACGCCGGTGGAGCTGGAGACGATCTCGATGGCCACCACATCACCGGATGGCGCGATGGTGAACTTGACCGAGATCTTGCCGCCGATGTCGGGGTTGTCCTTGAGAGCCTTGTCGTAGCTGTAGCGGAATCCCCCGATGTGGGTGCGGATCACGCGCAGGATGGATTCGGGAGAACGGGTGCCGAGGTCTTCGCCAAGAGCGAGATCGGTTGGCTTTGGAGCCAACACGGTGCGTCGCATCGCGACACCGGTTCCGGGCTGGGTTCCAAGACGGATTTTGTCGCCGGTTGCGCGAGGATCCTTGCCGAACCCGTTTCCGAGACCGGTCCCCAGACCGTAGCCCCCGACGGCCGCCATGCGGTCACCTTCGCCGGCACCCATGCCGCCGCGCGTATTCTTCTTGAGGCTGTTGCCCCCAAGGCCCGCGAGGATGACATCGACCATGTTCTTCGCATTCGGATCGACGACGTCCTCCCCGATCGCGCCCTCCGTCATGGTCGTCAACCGGTCCATGACGGAGTTCTTCATCACCGCGGCTGGACTGCTCTGTTGCGCCGCGGCGACGGTTCTCGTTTCGGTCGGTCCGTTCTGGTTCGGATCATCGCTCTTGTCGATGTTCTTGGCCTGCGAAGGATTGTCGGCTTCCTGCGGCTCGACAGGTTTTGGCGCCGGGTCCACCTTCTTCTCCTCGGGGAGAATGATGGTCAACTCCGGTGGGAGCCCTTCGATGATCGCTGGCCGAGCTCGCCCACCGTCGATGACGATGGCCCCGATCGCGAAGACGAACAGAGCGCCCAATCCAGCGAGTACCGCGGCCCGGGCGTTCTTGCCCTTTTCTCCGGGTTCGTTCCAGCCAAGCAGACGGGATTTGGCGATGCGGTCGCGGGCCTTGTCCCACAGGTGCGACTGGAACGGCGTGTCTTCCGTGACCAGAAGTTGTCCGAACGGCAGTTCGATGGCGGCGTCCGAGCGGAACGTTCCCACCAGGCGGGGAGCGGGGGCGGGGAGCACCAGCTTGCTGCGTGGGTCGGAACCCACCGTGAGGGCGTTGGCCCAGATGGACCACTGGCGGGTCTGCCGCCCTGCGTCGACGAGTTGGATGGTGAAGTGTTTCATGGCGAGTCTCCTTCTATATGTCGGTTTTTGTCGGATCGGATCCGTGTACGCGGAAGCGATCGGTCAGTTCTTGTCAAGAGCGAAGGCGTACGTGACGGTCACGTTGCCGCGTTCGATCGCGTCGAATTTCATGCGCTTGGCCTTATCCTTGATCTCGGTGTCCAAGGCCGAGTCGGCGGTGTTGCTCGAGACGATTTCGATCGCCACGATGTCGCCCGACGGCGCGATGGTGAACTTGAGCGTGATCTTTCCACCCACGTTGGGGTTGTTCCGGAGCGCTTTCTGGTAGCTGTACCGGAATCCTCCGATGTGCTGGCGGATCACCCGCAGGATCGACTCGGGACTGCGCGTCCCCACCTCGCCGCCAAGCTCGATGTCGGAAGGCTTCGGGGGCAAGATGGTGCCTTTCAGGGCGGCTCCGTTTGCGCTTACACAACACCGTACCGTGCCGGATCCAGATCGGCCACCTGCCCCTAACCCCATGCCGCCAACAGCCGACATGCGATCGCCTTCGCGTGCTGTACCGCGCTCGCTTTTCTTGTAGACATGCCCGCCGCCGCCCGCGAGAAGCGCATCGACTGCGTTGTAGGTGTTCGGATCCGCGACTTCACCCATCATTCCATCCGACATCCGATCCATGACGGAATTCGACATGACACTTGCCGGTGCGCTTGGCGCAAACGCCACCGTTCGAGACTCGGTCGCCCCTCCCGCGTTCGGATTCGCGGCCAGCATCTTGTCGGCACCGCCACCCAAGGCCTGCTCCGACACGCCTTCCGGCAGGGGCAGCGGCACGTCCACCGTGGCGATTTTTCCGGTCTTGTTCACCACCGATTCCATCACGGC
>JBDKGS010000072.1:0-15618 GCA_039798065.1 Fibrobacterota bacterium
CAGGGCGGCGTGAACCCCAATCTCCCGCTGTCCTACTACACGGACAGTTTCCGTCTCATCTCAGGACTTGGAATGCACGTGCGGGCCCTCTCGCCGGTGGAAGTCTTCCGACTGGCCGAGAAGGAAGCCTTGACGGTTCCTGCCTTGCTGGAAATCCTGAAGGACGCGGGCCTTGGGTCGGTTCCCGGAGCGGGCGCCGAGATCCTCACGGAACGGATGCGACAAGTCCTGTCGCCCAAGAAACTTTCCTGGCAGGAATGGTGCGACACCATGGGACACTGCCACCGGGCGGGTCTTCCCGGAAGTTGCAACATCGTGTTCGGGTCCAGCGAAACGGTGGACGACGTCGTGGACCACCTGTCGTACCTGCGCGACCAGCAGGACAAGACCGGCGGGTTCCTTTCGTTCGTGCCTTGGACGTTCCAGGCCCAGACCAAGAACTTCCCCATACGCCACGTGAAGTCCTGGGAATACTTGCGCATGGTGGGCGCCGCGCGCCTGTTCCTGGACAATATTCCGCACATCGAGGTGTCCATCATGGTGCTGGGTCGGGAACTGGCCGAGCTCGGGCTTCATGCCGGTGCCGACGACATCTCCAGCATCGTGATCGAGGAAAACGTCCTGGCCAGCCGCGGGCTCAAGACAGCCAGGGCCGCCGAGCGTTTCCTGACCGAGGCGGGATACGAACCGCGCCGACGGAAATTGTCGTACGAACCCTGGGGAGGCTGATCGCGGCGCCTAGGGTTTGAGCGAGAGCATGCAGTCGCCGTAGCTGAAGAGCCTGTAGCGCTCGGTAAGGGCGGTTTCGTAGACTTCGCACCAGCGTTCGCGGGATCCCAGCCAACCGGCCACCAGCAGGACAAGAGTTGTCCGCGGCCAGTGGAAATTGGTGAGCAGCCCCTGGGCGGCCCGCGGCGGATCGAACGGATGCAGGAACAGCCGCGTTTCGCCGCTCCCGGACAAAAAGCGTCCTTCGTTGGCGCGAAAGACCGTTTCCACAGTCCGCAGCGAAGTGGTCCCGACACAGACGATGCGTCCACCATTGGAGCGCACCCTGGTCAGTTGGGCGGCGGTTTCCTCCGACATTTCCCAGCGTTCGGAATGCATGGGGTGGTCGAGCGCGTTCTCCACCGCGACGGGCTGGAACGTCCCCGCTCCCACATGAAGCGTGACCTTGGCGATCTCCACGCCTGCCGCGCGTATGGCGTCGATTTCCGTCTCACCCAGATGGAGTCCCGCCGTCGGTGCGGCCACCGCCCCCGGTCGAGTTCCCCATACCGTCTGGTAGGTGGTGTCGTCCACCTGCGTGGCTGGACGTTTCACGTAGGGAGGAAGAGGCAGTTCGCCAGCCCCCACAAGCCAGCTGTGGAAGGAGGCGATGTCGCGACCAAACCGAAGAATGCGGGTCCCATCCTCCAGGACCTTCTCCACCCGCGCTACCACTCCCCCCGGAAACAGGACGGATCGTCCCTCTGTCAATTTCCGGCCGGGTTTGGCGAATGCGCTCCACGTGCACGAGTGCTCGTCCATGGAACGAGGCTCGAGCAACAGCACTTCCACACCACCGCCGGTGGGCACCACTCCCCTCAAGCGCGCTTTGAGCACCTTGGTGTCGTTGAGCACCAGGCAATCGCCGGCGCGCAGCAACGAAGCAAGATCCGCGATGCCCCGATGCTCCAACGGTGCTCCGACCGGCCCCGGCGGAGCCACGAGCATGCGGGAGGTTCCACGAGGCGAAGGAACTTGGGCGACAAGCTCGGGAGGGACTTCGAAATCGAAGTCGGAAAGCGGCAAGGAAAAGGTCATCGGTCCCGTCTGGCTTGTGTCCTTGGATGTACGCGGGGGACAGAATGTAGAAGCCGACCGGCCGCTTGGGGTAGGGTGGTTGCTAACTTCCCATGCAACCCTCTATGATTCTGATTCGGCACATCCTGCGCGAGCACATCGCCCCGTTCATCTACTCCCTGGTGGTCATCACCGGGCTTTTCCTGGTCGATTTCGTGGTCCAGATCCTCGACTCGATCCTGACCAAGGGTCTGGCGTGGCGAGTGGTCATCGAATTGTTCATCCTGAACGCCGCTTGGATGCTGGCGCTTTCGGTGCCCATGTCGGTTCTTGTCGCCTCGCTCATGGCCTTCGGGCGCATGTCGGCCGACGGCGAAATCGACGCGATGCGCGCGGCGGGACTGCACCCTGCCAAGATGCTTCTGCCCGGACTGCTGCTGGGTGCGGCGCTAGCGGGGGGCCTCACCTGGTTCAACGACCGCATCCTCCCCCAGGCCAATTTCCGTGCAGCCAGCCTGCGTGAAGACATCTCCAGAAAACGTCCGGCGGTGATGCTGCAACCGCGCACCATGATCCAGGACTTCGACGGATTCCGTCTTTGGTTGGGCGCCAACGACAAGGTCACCGATTCCCTCCACGACATCACCATCTACCAGTTGGACCGAACCGGCGGACAACCCACCGTGATCACCGCGAAGGGCGGTCGAGTCAATCTCGATTCCACCCAGGACGCTTGGATCTTCTCTCTGCGCGATGGCGAAACCCATTCGCCCGACAAGGACAAACCCGCCAACTACCTGCGCATTCGGTTCACCCATCTGGAAGTCGTGGTGCCCAACATCGATTCGCGCCTGCACCGCACCGACAAGGGATATCGCGGCGACCGCGAAATGCCCGTCGAGGAGATGCAACGGCAGCTCAAACAGGCGAAAGAACGGGAACTGGTCCTGACCAAGGAAGGCTCCGAACGGATCTTTTCAGACCTCCGGTGGATCCAGAATCTGCTCGAACTCGATTCGGCAACCGTTCATGAGAAAAAAGCCGCCCGCGATTCGCAGATGGTGGTTTCCGGAGCTCCGGCAAGCTCGAGCAAAGCCGCACAGAAATCGGATACGAACTCGCTGGTATCCGCCGCCCGCACCTTGCACAGCCTGGCCATGTCCCGTTTGACCGAGACAAAAAACGCGCTGGAACAGATCCGCTGGGAGCGCAACGAAGCGAACCGGTACAAGGTCGAAATCCACAAGAAGTTCTCCATTCCGGTCGCGTGTCTACTGTTCGTCCTGGTGGGAGCGCCATTGGGCATCCTCGCGCGCTCCGGCGGCATCGGAACCGGCGCCTCCTACAGCCTGGCATTTTTTGTCATGTACTGGGCCGCGCTCATCGGCAACGAAACCCTCGCCGACAAGGGCAAGCTGGACGGAGCCTTGGCGATGTGGCTGCCCGACATCGTCATCGGCGCCATCGGTCTTCTCCTGGTATCGCAGATGGGGCGGCACCGGCAGTTCTTTCGCTACGCCTGGTTGCGCGGATTGCTGGGCAAGGTGGGCATCGGACGCAAGGAGCCCGCGGCATGAATCGTCTCGACCGCTACGTCCTCGGACGTTTTTTGACCATCCTCTCCGCCACGCTGTTCGCCATCACCATCATCTTCGTGGCTGTCGATTACGTGGGCGCGATCCGGATCTGGAACGATCGTTCCCCCGCCGACATCCGGCATTACTACTACAACTCCATCCCCTACATCCTGTTCCTGGTCAGCCCCATCGCCATCCTGCTTTCCGCCATGTTCACGGTCGCGGGGTTCGCGCGTCGGATGGAACTCGCCGCCATGTTCGGAGCCGGTCGCCCACTGTGGCGGGTCCTGCTTCCCATCTGGCTGGCGTGCATCGCCTACTCCGGAGGATGGTACTGGGCCTCCGACAAGATCCTCCCCCACTCCAACCACGAACGCGTCAGAATCCGTCCCCCCAAGAAGAACGTGGCGTTCACCGACTCCCCCTACAGGATCGATTTCGCCTTCAAGACGGGCAACGACGGGATCCTCTTCTTCCGCGACTATTCGGGCCCCACCAATTCGGGAACCCAGACCGTGTTCAGCCGCAACTCCGCCTCGGGACGAGTCGCCGAGCGTGTCGATGCCCGCAGCGCCCATTGGGTGGATTCCGTCTGGGTCTTCCAGTCCGGCATCCGCCGCACTTTCGATACCGCAGGCAAGATCACCAGCTTCACTTCGTTCGACTCGATTCGACTCAGGATCCCCGAGGCCAAGCCCCAGGACTTGATCACCAAAAAGCAATTCCCCGACGAGATGACCTACAGTGAAATCCAGGAAAAAATCAACGCCTTGCGCCGCGCCGGCGAGCAGGTGATGGCCTGGGAAGCCGAAGCGGAATTCAAACGCAGCGGTCCGTGGGTTTCAGCCATCGTGTCGCTGCTTGGAACCGCATTGGCCGCGTTGGTGGGGCGCCGCGGACAAGCTTTGTCTTTCGGAATCGGGATCTTCCTGGCTTTCTGCTTCTACGTGGCCGTACGCGCCGGGCTGGCGCTGGGCCATGCCGGCGACCTCACCGCGGTCCAGGCCGCCTGGAGTCCTCACGTCTTCTTTTTCAGCTTAGGAGCGATCTTCCTTTGGCGCGCATCTCGGACCTGAGTCCAAAGCGTCTGGCGGCGCTTCTCGGGGGCGTTTCCCTGGTAGCGATCGCCTTGGCTGCATGGAGCCCGGTTGCAGCTGTGGTCTGGATCGTGGTCGGCACTTCCGTGGCGAGTCTCCGGCACCGGAAACACCTGAAAATGCGTCGACGTCGTCGCGCCGCATCCGAATCGAAAGCCCAAATCCACGAAGAAGCCACCGCTCCCCAACGTCGCTTCGACACCACCCAGATCAACCAGTCCCCCTTGCGTGGCCCGGTCCTCGCGACGGAGACGGAGCACATCGATTGGCGCCAACTGCGCCGCAAGCAGGAGACGGAAACCGGCAACGCATTGGGTGGCATTCTGGATCTGGCGCGCCGGGCCTGGGGTTGCCGGACCGTGGCGTTGCTTTTGCCGACCCCCGACGGCTCCGTTGCACTCCGCGCCTGCTCCTCCGACCGCGAAGGCATCCAAGCTGGAGCCAAAATCGCCCCCGGTGAAGGGTTGCTGGGAACGCTCTTGAAGCCCGAGGCACCTGCAACACTCCTCGAGCTCAGTCTCCCTCCCTCCACCAGCGACCTGGGGATCTACGACGGTGGCACCGGGCCCAAAAGCCTAGCCGCGGTCAGGGTGACCATCACCGGAAAGTTGGCACTGGCGATGGCCGATCACGACGAGCCTCTGGATCACGGGGTCCTGGCGGAATTGGCCGATCTCGCCTCTGCCGCCGATCTCCTGCTTTCCCGCACCCGCGACCTGCGGGTCGAGATGCGAGGCCGCGAAGTGTGGCAGCGATTGGGCCAGTTCGAACGGACCATGGGCGCCGTCGCCAAGGAAGAACTCGCCCACGAGGAACTGCGTCATTTCCTGCTCCAGTTCGTCGGGGCCGAGGCGGTCTTCTTCATTCTCCCGGAACCCGGTGCGACAAATTCCGGCAGAGCCTCCGAGCGTTGGTACGCGAAGGTGGTCTGGACGTTGGGCGCCGATTGCGACCCGGCGCGCGAGTTCCGCGTCGAGGTGCCTGGTCGCGGCATCTGCGCAGGAGCCATGGCTCGTGGAGAATTCCTGCAACGGCGTCTTGCGCCTCGCGAACAGGTCCTGCTCCTCGGGCATGGCGAACCGTACCTCCCGCTGGACATGGGTGGCGACGTTCTGTGCGCACCGGTCTCCTTGGGGGTCGACGGACGCCCCGGCATGCTGGTCCTGTTCCGCTCGAAAGAGGCGTACACCTCTGTGGAACGCGAAATCATCCAAACCGCCCTGTCGTCGTTTGGACAAGCTCTCACGCGCCTTCGGGGCGCACTCGAACTCGAAAAGCTCGCGACCCGCGACGGCCTTACCGGACTTCTGAACCACCGTACCTTCCAATCGTCCTTCCGACGGGAATTGTTGAAGGCTCGTCGGACCAACTCCAAGCTGGCCCTCATCCTCACCGACGTCGATTTCTTCAAGAAGGTCAACGATCTTCATGGCCATCCCGCCGGCGACGCGGTGCTTCGAGGTGTCGCCGCGACGGTGCAAGCCCAACTGCGCGACGAAGTCGATATCGTGGCCCGCTACGGGGGCGAGGAGTTCGTCTGCGTCCTTGTGGGAACCACCGAACAAGGCGCGTTGGAGACCGCCGAACGCATCCGCAAGGCCGTCGAAGAAAGCGCAACCGACATCGGCGAACCCGAACCCAAGCGGGTGACCATCTCGCTGGGGGTGTCGGTGTTTCCGGACGACGGCAACATGGCCGAGGAACTCATCGAACGCACCGACCAGGCGCTCTACCGCGCCAAGCATGGTGGCCGCAACCGGGTGGAACGAGCCCTTTCGCCCGGACGCGCCCCCGCCCAACCATGACGGAATCCGTCTCCGACCTGGAACTCATGGGCATGGCGATGGACCTCGCGCGCGAGGCCGCCGAGCATGGCGAAGTGCCGATCGGGGCGGTGGTCGCCAGGTCTGGACAAATTCTGTCGATGTCGCGCAACCGCATGGAGGAACTGCAGGACGCGTCGGCCCACGCCGAAATCCTCGCCATCCGCAAAGCGAGCGCAGCGCTCGATTCGTGGCGTCTGGACGACTGCACCTTGTACGCGACCTTGGAGCCGTGCCCCATGTGCGCGGGAGCCATCCTCAATTCGAGGATCGGACGCGTGGTCTACGCCGCCCGCGACCATCGGCTTGGCGCATGCCATACCCACTGGGCACTGCTGACCCAGAACCCGATCGGACGCGAAATCGAATTGATCGATGGCCTTCTCGCCGAAGAAAGCGCTGCTCTCCTGAAATCCTTCTTCAGGGAATTGCGCAACGGCACCAGGGAAAGCTCCAAGCACCGACGCGGAGTGGGCGGAGCGCCGGAATTTGTCTAAACTCCCCGGCATGAACAGAGTCGCCCGCACCCTATTGAAGGGCTTGGCCGTTTTCCTGCCGTCGGCCATCACCGGATGGGTTCTCTGGCGCGCCTTCGTCCTGCTCGACCGCATCCTGCCGTTCCACACTCCCGGCCTTGGGTTCATGGCTCTGTTGGCGCTTGTATTCGCTCTCGGGCTGCTCGCCGACAATTGGCTGGCCGCTCCGCTGATCGTCCGACTCGAGCGATTGATGGAGCGCCTCCCCGTGGTGCGGCTCCTGTACAAAAGCCTGCGCGAGATGACCGAAGCGCTTCTGGGAGAACGCCGTCCTTTCCACCATCCCGTGCTGGTGCGACCTTGGCCCGGCTCGGAAACGAGGCTGCTTGGATTCCTGACCAGACAAGATTTGTCCGAACTGGGGAAACCCGGATGGATGGCCGTCTACGTGCCCAACGCCTACGCGATCGCCGGCCAGACATTGATCGTGCCGGCCGAGCAGGTGGAGTCGCTGGATCTCGAGTCTTCGCAAGCGATGACCTTCGCGGTCTCGGCCGGAGTCACCGGCGCCAAGGAGAATCCTTGAGCCTGCATCTTGTCCTCGCGCAGAACCGCCACCTCGACGACGACCCGGCCGGGGCTTGTCAACTTCTGTCCATCCTTGGAAAGACCGGCGGCAAGCTCGTTCGCCTCGACGCCCCCCTTTCCGGGGAACGGCTGGAGGCCATCCTTGCCCAGGATGCCCTTTCGCCCGACGAGACGGTTTTTTTCGCCACCAGTCCGGAAGAATCCACGTTGGCGAAATCCCTGCGCCTGAAAGTGGGTTCGCTGGTGGAAAACGCCCAGGCCACCGCACCCGACGAAATCTGGCGAGACCTCAGCGATGCTGCCCGATGGTTCGAGCGCCAAAGCAGGCTGGGTGAACGCAGCTGGCCCATCGCGACCGTCGGGGGATTGGTGTTCGCACCCGACGGCACGGCCCTCTTCGTGCGCACCGCCAAATGGAGCGGAACCTGGGGCGTACCCGGCGGGAAGATCGACTATGGCGAATCCCATGTCTCGGCGTTCCTTCGGGAAATCCGCGAAGAAACCGGACTCGAAGCCCTCTCGGCGGAATTTGTCCTGGTCCAGGACGCCATAGAGGAGCCCGAATTCTTCCGGCCTCGACATTTTCTGTTGTTGAACTACACGGCCGCCTGCAAATCCAAGGAAGTCCGGCTGAACCACGAATCCCTGGAATCGGGGTGGTTCACGCTGCGACAAGCTTTGTCATTGCCTCTCAATCGGCCCACCAGGGCGCTCGTCGAACATGTACTCCGCGTCGGGGCCAGATCCTAGATCAGGCCTCGATCATCGCCGTGGTGACGAGTCCGGTCAGACATTCGAGTTCGACCTTGTAGGTGCCCCGTTCCAGCCCCTTGATGGAGAGAAACCGGGTACTTTGGGGCGGAAGTCCGACGTAGGCGATCTGACGGCCGGTCTTGTCCTGGAGTCGCACGGATCCACCTGGCGCGGAATAAGCTTCCACACCATCGCACTTGACCCGAATCCGTCCGACTTGCTCCGAATCGTTCGCCGCTGTGATGTTCATGCTTTGTTCCATCATTGGAAGGGCCCTCCTAAGGCACGTCCGGGGAACACAACAAGACTACATCAAGTAACCTAATCCTGAATACCAGTTTCCGAAAGCGCTTTCCTCGCTTTTGGCGCCTTTGCGTACAAAAAGAAAAGGGGAGCGATTAACGCCCCCCTTCCGTTCAATTGTTTCCGGCAACAGCCTGAATATTCAGGTCATTTGGTATCGCGATGGAAGCCCAGTTTCCAGACGATATTGCGGAAATCCTTCTTTCCTTCTTTGTCCTGGAACTTCACGACGGCTCGGAACAGGTAGACACCCGAGGCCACGAACTTGTGGTCGGGGCCGGTACCGTTCCACTGGAAGCGAATGGTCTTCTCCGCATCCTGTTGGTTGTCCCAAAGCGACTTCAGCGGCGAGAGATCCAGGCTCACGACGGCCACTCCCATGTTGTCGTAGATGATGAGGATTCCTTCCAACGGTCGGTTGATCCGGATATCGACTCCCAGAGTCCGCGCGGTGTCGTTGACCGGCGCACCGCCGACCGAGCCGCCGCCTGAAGCCTCGAGTTTGGAGAACGATCCATCCTTGTTCTTCTCGAGCAATTCCACCTGGGGGAAGGAGGCCGGAGGCACCGTCCACCCCATTCCCGATGCCGCGATGTTTTCCAGGACCGGACGGTACGGCTTCACCTCAAGCCGAGGTGGACGCAGACCAAATTCGATGGGCACCCAGCGCGATTCCACGCCGACTCGGTTGTTCGCAGCATCCCACACGCGCGACCCCTGCGGGATATACGCCAATCGGGTGGAGTCGCCTTGCGAAAGATTCCCCGCAAACGAATCCGAAACCACCAGAATCAGTTCCGTGCCACCCACCAAATCCCAACCACGGATGGGAAGAAGATCGTTGGGCTTCGCCTTGGTCCCATAACGCGCAAAGACGTCCGCCAGGTTTCCTGGATGTTCACCGACCCACGACTCGGACATCTTGATCACCAAGGTATCCAAGCCGATATCGGGGAGTGAATATCTGAATTTCGCCGCCACAGCCGATGGCGGAACGCTGTCCAGCAAGCTCGTGCCGCGCTGGCTGGCATCCTTGGCAATCGCCACAGCCGCGCAGTTGGATGCGCAACCGGTTTGACCAAGAGCGAACGGAGTCGGCAGCGCGCCTGTCCAGCTGGAGGCGCCATCCCAGACAAGATCCGTCACCTTCACCGAACGTTCGTCCACGCCTGTTCCGTCGGATTTTGTCCAACTGAACTGGAACCCGTCGATGGCCGCCACTGCGGGTTTGGGCACCTGGCGGATCAAGCTCACCCGAACCGCGGTTCCTTGTCCGGCTCCATTGGGGTCAAGCAGCCACGCTTGGAACGGAGCGATGCCGTACGTGATGGGCGCCCAGGGAGATGCCGATCCCACGATCTTGCCACCCGCATCGGCGACGTTGCCGGCCTTGGCGCCAACCGCAAGCCGGAGAGAGTCCCATCCTTCCACCGCCCCGTTGGCAGGGGTCAGGAAGAAGGTCGCGGTGTTCCCAGGGGCACGCACGATGGTATGGAGAATGGAGCCGCCAAGAATGGTATTCCCCCATTCCAACCAGCTCGCCGACTCAGAAATCGGCTTCAAGTCTTCACTGAAGTTCACGGTGAGGGTGTCCTGCGCAACACCGAAGGCATACTTGCCTGAAAGAGCGATGGGTGCAACCGAGTCGGCCAACTGCCATTCGACCAGAAGACTTCCTGCGGCGTCCAGGAATTTGACCGTGCACCCGGTGCAGGAGGTGGCCCCGAAATCGAACCATTTCAGCGGATCGGAAGGATGCACACCGAAGGGACCGACCGATGGCGCGACCGCCCACGTGCGGGAATCGGGTGCGCCGGATTTTGTCTTCCAGGTCAAGACCGCCTGGCTTGCGTTCATCGCTCCGCGGACGAATACTCGCATGGAATCGGCGCGGCCATCGCCGTTGGCATCGAGCAGGTAGGCTCGGCCCGAAGGCTTCAAGGCAAGCTTTACCCAGCGGGAAGAGGCTCCAACGGCTTTTCCGTTGTCGGAGATCGCGCTCCCCAATCGAACCCAGGTCATGTTGTTGTCGATGGCACCCGAAGCCACCACCAACTGAAGTGACGTCGAACCGGTGAGCCGCATCGAGTTCGTATTGGTCACAGCCTTGATTGTCGTCGATGCGGAATCCGTACCGACGATCGCATAGGTTCCCGTGGCGAGGGCTAGGAAAGACTCCGAGGGTTCGATCCGAAGGGTGTCGGGATCTCCTTCCTCCAGTCCGAAGATCAACGAGGCGTTGAATGCGACTGGTGCCACGGAATCTTCGACCACCGCACGGTACGATGTGATATCGGTTCCCACGACCAACCAGCCCTGATCACCCGCGGAGGGCGTGGTCAATAGCGGCGTCGACACGACAGGTCCGCTCCAGGTCATGCCGTCGACGGAAAGATTCAGAGCCCCCGTCGTCAGGGGTTGTCCACCCCAGGTCAGGCCAAATCCTGTCACCGCGGGAGCACCTGCGGCAGACCGCGTGAGGGTGTAGGTGACGCTGTCGACCAAGCCGTCGCCGTTCTTGTCGTAGACGGCCACGCGAATGGGCTGAGGTCCGTATTCGATCTTCACGAACGGCGAGTTGGCGCCAACGGCTTTTTTGAGGTTCCCCAAGATCCAAGCACGCAAGCGAACCGAGTCCTGGTCCACCGATCCAGGCGCGACAAGCACTTGGAGCACCGTGCCGACAGCGCTGCCAGTTCCTGTCACCAAGGTCGAAGCGGCGTTCCCTTTTTTCACCGCAGCGACGCCTTCGCCAGCACCGGTTCCGATCTCGAAAGGCTCGGAAACAGTCACGAAGAGCGTGTCCTGGGAGGTGCCGTAGCGGAGCTTGGCATCCAATGCCACCGGAGCCACCGAATCAAGAAGCGTGAACTTCTTGGTCTGGGTTCCCATGTCCAATTCCAGATAGCAGCCTGCGCAGAAAGTGGCGTTCTTCAAAATTCCAACCGGCAATTTCAGGCCACCCGTCACTCCCGCCGGTGTGGCGATCGCGAACACGGTATCGATTCCGGCCGAGGTTTTCCAATGCACCGTGGCCGACGTGGCCGTCGCCAGACTGCCCTTGGAGCCAATGCCAATGGAATCGGGATAACCATCGCCGTTCACATCCAGCATCCAAGATTTCGCGACCGGATCAGCCTTGAGATACACCCACTTCGAGAGTACCCCGGGTGCATTGCCAAGCACATCGCCCGAGAATCCGCCCAGTCGAATGGAATCGTTGGGCTGGATGGGGTTGGTGGCCGGATCGAGAGGCAGTTTGAGCACATTGCCCACAAGGATCGCGGTTCCAGCAACCGGCCTCGGAGCAGCCGACCGTCCAGTCAGGACATAGGCCGAATCACCCTTTGGCAGAAGCCCCGCGTAAGCAACCAGAGCCTCGGAGGCGATCACGAACAACGTGTCCTGAGCCGTGCCCGTGGTATCGTAGACCAACCAGGCGCTGTCGGCCACGGGTGCGATCCCGTCGGCCAGGGAAACGATGGGATTGTTCACCGTATCGGTGGCGAAGCCGGTGTACACCCAACCCATCTTGAGATTGCAACCGGTGGGAGGGCAACTGGTGCGCGAAGGCAGCAGGAAGGTCCCTGTCATGACGGAGTCGCCCAATTGCTGCTTGAGCGAGGTCGCGGGAACGACGACAGAATCTGGATTGCCAGCCCGGTCGGCCCAGCGAAGCAAGGCAGAGAAGGTGCTCTTGAAGGCACCCGAAGAATTGACGGTGCGAAGGATCACGCTATCGGGATAGCCATCGCCGTTCGCATCGAAAAGCGTTCCCGCGACGTCCACCGACTTGGAGACGTTCGAGAATCCAATCGTGCGCGACTCGGCACCCAAATCGACGCGAATCTGATACAAGCCGGACATGGTCAGCTTGCCCGACTTCTGCACCGCGCTGGTATCGATTTCGAAATGGCTTCCGTTCCCCGTGATTTTCGCTCCAGGCAGATTGCCGCTCGCGTAGACGGAGTCGATCTGGAGTTCCGAGCCATCGGGGAACAACAGCGTGTAAGTGGGATTGCCAGGACGCGGCGTCACCGTGGTGGCTCCGCCCTGTTCAGGACAGCGGCTCGCGTCAGCGGTCGTTTCCGTCAACCAGGAATCGATGACCTGCGTTTTCGCCGTCGACTTTGTGGTGTCGAAGCTCACATCGATCATGGGCACGAGATTCATGGTGGTCTTGATGCTGATGCTCGAGCCATCACCCATTCGTTCGGTGTAGAACATGTCGAACTGGTACGACTTGCCTTCCACCAAACCCAGGTTGTCGATGTTGATGATGCCCCCGTTGGGACCGTGCTGGCCGCCCACATCGAGCGCCAACTTCTTGTCGATGAAGATCCAAACGTCGTCGTCGCCCTTGAATTCGAATTTCAGGCCAGGCACGTACTCGAACGCCGACTTGGCGTGCATGGCAAACTTGAAGTCGTTGCCCGTAGCGTTGCGATAGTCGGTTGGGATACTCTTGGCCGAATCCAGTGGCCAGAAATTGGAGCTGTTGTAGGAATAGTATTGGCCAGCGGCATCCAAAGAAAGCGGAACCCGCACGCAGTGGAAGTAGTTGAGCTGGGTGGCACCTGCGGACCTGGTGCTCGACAGCACTCCGGTCGAGCTTTTCCAAAGCGTATCGAACCAGAATTGAGGACCATTTGTGACCACATTGGTATTGATGCCGCAAGCTGACGCGTGCGACCGATTCATGAGCGGGAGACCATTGGTGAGAGTGGCCATCACAAGCCCCTTGGTGGCCTTGTTCCCCGATCCAGGGCAATTATTGTCGGGTCCTGCCTGGCTGAATGGTTCGTAGAAGAACGGATCCGTAGCCGGAATCACGCCGTTGATTCCCTTGAAATCGTAAGCGCTGAACGCCAGAATTTTCGTGTCGCACAACCCGCCGGTGGTGGGGACACCCGACAAGAACAAGGGATTGGCATCGGTGTTCAACGAGAACGTGCCGCCCACCGCTCCTTGGGTTTTGATGGAAATCCAATTGTTGTAGCTCGCAAGCAGGGCCGGCGCCTTTTCCTTGCCCTTGGCACCGTAAACGGTATCGCCAATCGGGTTGCTCAAAAGAATGCTGTCGGGGACGGCACCCTTATAGAATTGGATCAGGAACCAATCGCAATACTTTGTGGAAGCCGCCACGAATCGCGAATCGTTGCCCTTCCAGAGTACACGTACGGCACTCGCCGACCATGTCGGACGTTTGATGTACAGACTCAATGCAACGGCAGGGGCCGTGAGTGCCACGGTTGGCTTGGTGGTACTGGTGGGTGGTATGATCCAAACCTCGCCACCCATGCCTGGCGAGGTGGTGAAATCGAGTGACACACCACTTGCATTCACCCCCAAACCTCCGGCATCCATGTATTGGACCGCGGTGGTCTTTGTTGGATCGCCGTTGGCCAGTCGAATTGTGAAGGGCTGGGGATTCCGAGGATCGGTCCAAAGCGTGGACGAGACCCAGCCTTGGCGCCCCGATTCCTGATACAACGGGTACCAACGATCCCCCACTTGGGCGTAGACCGTTTTGCCTGGCCATGGATTCAGCAAGTGGACCGTACCGACCTTCTTGAAGAATGGATTGTGGTCCAGGCACTTGATGGATGCTCCGGTGGCGTTGCTCTGGATACCAGCAGATGTCAGGGCACCAGTCCAGAACCAGACGGTATCGCCCATCGTGCTATCGATGCAGCCGTCGGTGAAAGCAGGTTCCAGCTGATCGGTTTGACCAATTCCGTTGGGGTAAAGGTCGACTTGGACTTTCGGGAGCGGCTGGTTCAGCATCGCCATGTGCTTCTGGCCCGAATACTCCATGTAGATGCGAATGCGGCCAGCCTGATAATTCGATGTATTGAAATTCGACAAGGCGTACCAATTGCGATTCAATTCGGTCGGGATCTTCAGGGAATCGGGCAGGGTGTCGTTCCGATATCCGGCGTTCACGGGAATGGGAGCCGCATATGCGGTTGTCAGCCGCAAATTCTGATCGGCGGTGCCGTAGAAATAACCTGCGGTTGCGTTGAAGTGGGGAATGTAAACCGACTTGATCGTGGTGACGGTATCGATGTTGCCCATCTGATACCAGTCGGCCAGCCACATCAAGGTTTTTTGCGCATGCACAGGTGTCGCCAAGCCAAAGGCAAGGACAACGAACGTAACGACCTTGAGAATCAACGACTTGCAGGTTTTCTGCATGATTTCCCTCAATAACGGAGTCTGTCCGAGACACCACGAACGTTGTCGAACCTACCGCCACGTGGGCGATTTCGAAGGCTATTTGTTGCACAAAAACCAACGAGCCGTACTCCGCAAGCGACCACCACGCTTGGCTTCCTTCACCGCTAATCCATTGGGATCTCACATGTTAAGCCCGTTTAAAATGGACGGAGCAGCCTATGTGGGTCGGACGACAAACCGGTTGCTGGATTGATGCACGTAAGCCACCATTCGCGCCTTGAACAACGCGCTTTAGCACCCTTGAAACAAGAAGCGCCCCCAGAAAAAGTTTTCCAGAGGCGCACCGTTCAAATTCTCAATTTGGAAACCGCTCACTTCACATCGCGATGCCAGCCCAGCTTCCAAATCAGGTTTTGGAACACACTCTTTCCTTCTCCGTTGTCGACCTTCACGATGGCGCGGAAGATATAGACACCCGAAGCGGCGAACTTGCCATCCTTGCCGGTTCCATTCCAAACCAGCCAAACCTCGCGGATCTGGTCCTTCTTGGTGGAATCTGCCGCCCAAGCAGTTTTCATGGCACCCAAGTCGGCATCGGCCACGTGCGTGCCAATGTTGTCGTAGATGATCAAGCGCCCTTCCATGGGCCGATTGAGGAGAATCCGGACCGCGAGAACCTTTGTCAGATCGTTCTGTGGCAGGGTTCCGTCGGGATTCTTGAACTTCGACAGATCCGGGTTGCTGGCCAAGTTCGTACCGGGCGCTTCGTTGACGAGCACTTCCGTCGCAGGGATTCCTGCGGCAGGTGGTACCCAACCAATTTCACCCGCTTTAGACGAGTTTTTCAATACACCGTTGCCTGGGAATGGCGTGATCTGCAGGAACGGGGGGCGCAATCCGAATTCGATGGGGATCCAAGGAGCTTGGTCCGTTGCAAGGTTGCCATCGCGGTCGCGAACCAGCGCCGAAGCTCCACCAAGGAATCGGGCCGAATCCCCTCGATCGAGTTTGCTGGACACGACCGAATCGATGAGGA
>JBDKGS010000073.1:0-15176 GCA_039798065.1 Fibrobacterota bacterium
TGGAGCGTGGTCCTGAAGGAACAAGATCTGTCGATGATCGCTTCCAAGGGATTCCAGAACGTCCGCATCCCCATCCGCTGGGATGGCTCCGGCGTGGGATCGGCCAAATTCGATCGCGTCGCGCGCAACGCTCCGTACACGGTCGATCCGCGTTTTTTCACCCGAGTCGATTCCGCGATCGCCTGGGCTCGGCGCAACCACCTGGTCGTGGTTCTCAACGACCACCACCACGACAGCCTGTTCCAGAACCTGGAGCACGAACGCCCCCGGTTCATCGCCATGTGGAAACAAATCGCCGAGCGCTATAAGGACCTGCCGACAGATTCCGTCGCCTTCGAGATCCTCAACGAACCCAACACGCAGGTGACCGTGGAGGCATGGAACGGTTTGCTGGACACCACGCTGAAGACCATTCGGCAGTCGAACGCCTCGCGCCCGGTGGTGATCGGAACCGCCAATTGGGGCGGCTTGTCCGGCCTGTCGGGATTGAAGCTCCCCGACGCCGACTCGAACCTGATCTTGACCATCCACTACTACGAGCCCTTCTCCTTCACCCACCAGGGGGCCGATTGGGTCGATCCGATCCCGCCGGTCGGAGTCGAATGGAAAGCCACCTACTACGAAAAACTCGCCGTGCGCCAAGCCATGGACGCCATCGCCGACTACGCCAAGGCACGCGACCTACCCGTGTTCATCGGAGAATTCGGGGCCTACAGCAAAGGCGATTCGAGTTCACGCGGACGCTGGGCCGCGTATTGCGCGCGACTGTTCGAATCGTACGGATTTTCGTGGGCCTGGTGGGAATTCAAGGCCGGATTCGGAGTGTACGACGAAGCCTCGCAAACCTGGAACAAGCTCCTCATGGAGGCGCTTGTCAGCTCGGACACCACACCTCTCGTGCCCGGCGAGCCTCCCGAAGGCGGAAACGACTTGGCCACCAACGGCGGCTTCACCTCGAAGAGCCGGTGGTCCTTCAACGCCAGCCAAGGTGCTGCGACATTTTCCGTCAACGGCCAGGTGGGACTGGTTTCCGTATCTGAATCCGCCTCCGACGCGTGGGGGATCCAGCTCATCCAAAGCCCGGTTGTGCTCGTCAAGGGCCTCACGCACGTGTTGCAGTTCGACGCCTGGGCATCCTCGCCAAGAAGCATCGATGGTTCGCTCGGCATGAGCAAGACACCGTGGACAGGATATGTCTCGGCGGCGGCAGGACTGGGAACCTCCCCAATGACCTTCTTCGCCAGCTTCGTGCCCGCAACCACCGACTCCACCGCGCGCATCTGCTTCAACCTGGGACCCGACACCGGCGACATCCGCATCGACAACGTGAAACTTCTGGTGTGGGATCCCGCACGCGTCTGGGTATCACCCCGCGAGAGCCGAGCAAGCCGTTGGGACATCCACTGGTCGGCGAGATCGCTGGATCTTTCACAATCCAGCCAGCCTGACTTCTATCGCCTGATCTCCCTCGATGGCCGCTATTCCGTCATGCTCGATTGGAAGTCAACACCAACAGGCTGGTCGGCCACAACGCCCGAGCTGCCGGCAGGCACATGGATCGCCCAAGGCCGAACCCGCACCATGCTGTTCACAACTCTGCCGCGCTGAGTACCTGCCAAAAATTGTCGAGAAATGACCGCACCTCGAGGGAAGGCCACGATCCTCCATTGCGAATAAACACCCTCCACAGCGGCGCTGCAGGACCTTTCCCTTGCCAGCGATTTCGGGTCTACGAAGCGAACCACGAGGAATCAGACCCGAAGAGTTTCAGCCCACCAACTTCTCGGTGAACCCTTCGGGGATCCGTGGGCGGCCTCGAGCATCCAGTACCGTGGCCACGATACGCGCCGACAGCGCGGTCCATCCGTCGCGGTGGACGATCTCCTGCTGGAAGACGATCCGAACCCGCCCCTCCATGGCGCAAGCCACCGACACATCGAACCCGTCGCCCGGCTTGAGCGACTTCTTGTAATCGAGCTCGGCACGGACCACGACTGGATAGATTCCTTGCGCGGTCAAGGCCGCGAAATCCACCCCACGCCAGAGCAGGAACTCGTGCCGAGCGTGCTCCAGGTAGTTCTGGTACACGGCGTTGTTCACGAACCCCTGCATGTCGCACTCGTAGTCGCGAACCTTGAATCCAAGACGGAAAATGTCAGTCATTCCCGACAACGTAGGCAATCGCCGAGCGGGCGGGCAAGCCTTGTCAACGCGCCCGCGAAACTCCGTACACCCACACCACCCGGTGGTCGAATCGGCAATGCCCGATCCTTCGGAAAGTCAGGCCTGGGTTGTCGCATAGCCGCACGTTGCCCGTGCAACGCGCCTCGTCGGGATCACCCGATATTTCCGTTCGTCCGTTTTCCTGGTTGTTCGCTTCCATGTTGTCGCATCCTTTCCGACATGGAACGGGGGCTTGGCTGGCACAGGGAATACGATACACGGATCGACGAGCTTTCATCCCGTCAAACAATTGTCACCGACCAACCAAGGTCCCCGCCGGGCGCGAACATCCCAGACCGTAGAAGTGGTACAATGCTCTTCCCATGCCACCCGTATCGGAATCCGGTCCACAGGACGCCTTGATCGGCAGGATCCTGGAATGCGTGAAGGAACTCCTGCCCCTGCAGGATCTCGATTCGCTGCTCCGTCGCGGCGTGGAACTGGCACGACAGAAATTGGGCGTCGAGCGATGTTCGCTCTGGCTGCTCGACTTCGACGGCGTCACCCTGCGCGGCACCTACGGTACCGACATGCAGGGCGAAACCACCGACGAACACGGCTCGCACTTCAAGGTCGCCGAACTGGAAAACGACCTTCCCCGCCCTTTGGCGGAGCTCGATGGCTGGACGGTGAAGACCAACGGGAAGCGGATCTCCTGGACAGAATTCGGCGAGCAGGACAACGGCGAAGGATGGAATTCGGTCATTCCCGTCCACGGCCCCGATGGACAGGTGGGGTGCCTCTTCCAGGATGCGGCCATCACGAATCGCCCATTGGATCCACACCAACACGATTTGATGACCGTCTACTGTTCCCTGTTGGGCCAGATCGCGGGCCGCAGGCTGGCCGAATCCCGCGAGTCGATCCTCTCTTCCGGGCTGGAAGCGGTGCTCGCCGCCGCGGACGAACTGCTCGCCGACCAACCGATCGATACCCTCTACAAACGCTTGGTCGAACTGGCCCGCGAACGTCTCGGGATCGTCCGTGCGGGATTGTTCATCACGGACGACGGGTCCACCACGAAATTCAGAGGCACATGGGGTACCGATATGGACGGCACCACATCCGACGAACACAAGGCGGTCATGGATCTCGAGAAGGGAGACGGATTCGTCGAGCACGGTACCGTTTTCAAACACACTCGTCGGTGGAGCGCCTTCCAGCCTTATCCTCTTTCCTGGTACGAGGCCGACGGCACCAAGATCGAAGTCGAGGACTGTTGGCACGCATCGTTGCGCCTGATGGCCGGCGAACGGTTGCTGGGCATGCTGTTCGTCGATCCGGGTCGATCGCGAACACCGCTGGACACCAGAAAACTCGATCTGGTCGCCACGTATTGCGCTCTGGCGGCTCGCATCATCGATCGCCGTCGCGCCCAGGAAGCTCTCCGCAAGACCGACACGGAGCGGCTCGATTCGCTGGGTGTGCTGGCCGGCGGCTTGGCGCACGACTTCAACAATCTGCTCGCCTCCATCCTTGGCGGTGTGGAACTGATGCTGGATGCTCCCGAAATGCCCGCCGATCGGCGAATGGCGAAGCTGCGCGACGCCCGCGACGCCTGCCTTCGGGGGAAATCGCTGGCAGGACAGCTTTTGACATTTTCGCGCGGCGGCACCCCTGTCCGCAAACCGATTTCCACCTTGGCTTTCCTGGAAGAAACGTTGCGCAGTTCCGTCGGAGCCCACCCCATGTCCTGGCGGCTGTCGCACCCCGAACAACCTTGGAACCTGCTCGCGGACCAGGCCCAGATCGGCCAGGTATTCCAAAACCTGGCGGTCAACTCCTGTCATTGGCAACCCGAGGGCGGCACCCTGCGAGTGGAGATCGCCAACCGCGCGGTCGCGCCGGGAGAGGATCCCGATCTGGACCCGGGGATGTATTTGGAAATCGAAATCGAGGATGGAGGGCCGGGAATCCCGGAGTCCCTGCGTCGCAAGATCTTCGACCCCTACTTCAGTACGCGCGCCGGTGGATCCGGTCTTGGTCTGGCCACCTGCAGATCGATCGTATCGCGCCACGCCGGTACCATCGAATGCCTGCCTTCGTCTCGCGGGGCGCGTTTCCGTCTTCTGCTGCCCGCCACCGATGCGAGCCCGGAACTGCTCTCCTCGCCGCAGGAGCTCTCGATCGACCTATCCGGAAGACGGATTCTGGTCATGGACGACGAGCCTGTTTTGCGCGAACTGTTGCGGGAAATGCTCGTGTCCAGGAACGCCGAAGTCGTGGCTGTGGAAGACGGCAAAAGGGCGCACGCAGCCTGGATCGAGGCGTTGTCGATCCAGCGACCTTTCCACGTCGGAATCCTGGACATCACCATCGTCGATGGGATGGGCGGCATCGAAACCGCCCGGCAGATCCACTTGACAGATCCCGACGCCCGGTTGATCGTCTGCAGCGGATACTCCAACGATCCACTCCTCGCCGAAACGGATCACCTGGATTTCGTGGGAGTCCTGGCGAAACCATTTCGAATCGCGGAACTTTTGGAAATCGTCTCGAAATCGATTGCTGGATGCGAGATTTCTAACCATTCTTAAGCAGGAATGGCTATTCCTCCGAACCGTTTCGAAACATTGCGCATTCTGGTCGTCGACGACGAGACTTCGCTCCACGGCATTCTCCGCGAGCTCCTGGAGCATTGCGGAGCGAAGGTGCACGCGACGGAAAACGGCGACGAAGCGGTACGGATCTGGACGAGAGCCAAGAACGAAGGCGCCCCGTTCCAGCTTGTCATCACAGATCTTTCCCTGGGGGCCGGACTTGACGGTCTCGGCGTCGCCCGGCAGATTCGCGCGCTGTCGCCCGATGCGAAGATCGTGGCCTGCACCGGTAGTTCGGCCGATCCCATCGTCGACTCTCCGACAGAATTTGGTTTCGACGGTTGCCTAGCCAAACCGTTCCTGCTGAAGGAACTTCTCGACCTGGTCCAAGAGGTCGGAATCCCCTCCTGAAGCCTTTCTCGCAGGGGTGACAGCTCCTTCGTCCGCAATGTCCGCCTAAGCTGGTTGCCACCAACCGCACGGTATGCGACAATGCGGTTCAGGAGACCACCAATGACCCCTTTCAATCGCACGTGGATTCCAAGAGTGTCGGCCCTTGCGGCCTTGTGCATGGTCGCGGCCTGCAACATCTTCAATCCCTCCGGAACCGGCGATCGCACCGCCGTCACAGCCGATGATTTCATCCAACGCGGACAGGAAGACCTTCGGGCCTTGCGCTTTGGCGATGCCTTCGAGGCCTTCTCTACCGCGCTTGCGCTGGACTCCAGCAAGTCCCTGGCATGGCATGGTCTGGCAAAAGCTCAGATCGGCAAGGACGGCTTCAGCATCGGCGAAGTCGTCGATATCGCCGAGAATCTGAGCAACGCGGCCGACGATGAAAAACTCACCGTTCTGCTGGACCTGGGAGACACGGGGATCACCAAACTCTACCGCCCCCTGATGCGGGTCGCTTCCATCTACAACAGATTCCGCATCTACGACTCGGCGAAGGGAACCGACCACGTCTTCGGGTCGAATCTCATCCTGACCGAACTGAACACGATCTACAGCAACCGCTCGTATTTCCTCCTCATCGACGCCAATCGCGACACGGTGGTCCAAAACGGCGAACTCGCCGGACTGAAGCTGATGAACATCGCCAGCGGTGGCTTGGAGATCAGCGCCGAGAAGCTCATCGAGCAAGGCCAGATCGACACGGCGACCGGCGCGTTGCCTCCCGAAACCATCGAAAACATCAACGGAATCCTGAACAACGTCACCGCGATCACGTCCGACACCAACATCCTGAATTCGCTCATCGACGGGGCCATCGGCAAGGCCGGAGAGGTTTCGGGCACGGGCACGGAGAATTCCGAGGCCACCGCCGAACTGAACGCCCAAGCCAAGACGTTCATCCAGAAGCTCGGATCGTCCACCGCGTTCTTCCTCATCAACGACTCGCTCGACAACGACTTCGACGGCTGCGTCAACGAGGAGATGTTCGGCGATTCGCTCGACAACGACGGCGACGCGTTGAAGGACGAGGACGGCCGCGTGGGCCTAAGGAAGGTATACACCGCGACACCGGGGGCGCTCGCCATGTTGACTCCTCCAGACAATTTCCGTCACGATTCGATGAGGATCGGCGCCTCGAAGATGGAGGTGGTGGGGACGACCACCGAGCCGCTCCTGATCGCGACCGGCACCCCGATCAGCGACGAGCTGCAAGTGCTCACCTACGAGGATGGGACGGGACTTGTCCAACTGTTCAAGGACATGCGCTGGGTCACGCGAACCGATTCGAGCGTCGATGTCCGCAACGACACCATCTGGACCCGGATCCTCGCCGAGGAGGGCACGACCGTCACCGGATTCGAATCGCTTTCCGTCGCACGCCAGTCGGAAATCAAGATGCTGGCGACCATCGAGATCCGCAGGAAGGTGCAGGCCGAAACCGATCCGCGCAAACGTGCGATCCTTGGGAAGAAGATCGTGGGAGGATGCTGGGACAATGTCAAACTCTAACACCAATCCGATCCATCCGAGGATGCCCCTCCTCGCCATGCTCCTGATGGCCTCGGCGATCTCCGCCGAAGGACCGTTGGACAGATCCTGGCGCTCCCTCGGCATGGGCGGCGCGGGCGTCGCGATTTCCGACGACCTCGACGCGGTCCACCAGAATCCGGCAGGTCTTTCGCAGATGGGATTCAAGGGCTCCTGCGCGCCGCTGGACAACCTGGGCTACAACCGCAGCGTCGTCGACGCCTGGCTCATGGGAGTGGGCGTGGACGTGAACCCTGTCCTGGCGATGAAGCTGTACCGCTTCTACGACAAATACGACTCCAGCTTCAACGCAGCCCAGGCCGACCCCAAAGGGCTGCTCAAGGACCAGCAGCTGTTCAACGACATCTACCAGTTCGACCGCTTGCCAATTCCTGTCAAGGCGTCCCTGGACATCGGCGGTGCGTTGCGAAACTACGGCGCCGCCATCTGGACGGACAACCAGGTGAGCGTGCAGCTCGATCGCGGAGCCCTCCTGCCAAAGGCGGGATTGCGCCTCACCTCCACCATCGCAGCGGAAGGCGCGACCTCACGTTCCTTCTTCGGCGACCGGCTCAATCTCGGATTCGGCTACCGGCTTGTCGCGCGCACCGACGAATTCCGCGAATACGACGTCACCGAATTGCAGAGCAAGGCGCAGGACGAGGCCCCGCGGTTGATCTTCAAATCGCTTTCGAACCTGCGTCGTTCCGAGGACTGGGGCCACGGGATGGACTTCGGCTTCATCTGGTTCCAGCAGCCTGGATTGCGCTACGCCGGCTCCATCCAGAACGTGGGCATGAAATTCTACGGGAAATTCCTGAAACCCGACCTCGCCCTGGGCCTGGCTTGGGCGCCTCGCTCCTTCCAACGTAACGACATGTGGGGGCGAAAAATCAACTTCGCGCTTTCCGGAAGCGGGCTACTCGACGATACGCTCGGATACAAACCGCTTTCGAAGCTGAACGTGGGCGCGGAATGGGAACAGACCGTGATCCCGCACGTGCTCGTGGGACGATTGTCGGTCGGCCTCAAGGGCGGCTACTACACCGCGGGCGCATCAGGCACCATCCTGCACATCTTCAAAGGGGATTTCCTGACCTACGCGGAAGAAGGCGGCAAGTTCACCGGCGCCCAGGAAAACCGATACTATCTCGTCCGCATGGGCATCGGCATCTGAGCATGACGGATCCTGTCCGCAAACCGGTGCCCCGCCCCACGGTACAGGCCTCCCAAAGCCTGCTCAAGGAATGGCTTTCGCAGGGACAGAATCCGTCTTCTAGTTCGCTTGGCGCGAAACCGCCCGATCGGCCAGACGCAATCCGTCGGCCGCCGAGGTGACGATCCCCCCCGACCATCCTGCGCCTTCCCCCAAGGCGTAGAGCCCTTCGATGCCCGGCACGCCCAGCGTATCGGGATCGCGCGGCACCCGCAACGGAGAGCTCGTGCGCGACTCGGGCGCGATCATGAGTCCGTGTTTGATGAACCCCGGGATCTTCCGATCGAAGTCGAACAGCGCCTCGGCGATGGCATGCGCCATGAAGCCCGGGAGCAATGCCGCAAGATCGACCGAGGCCAACCCCCTGGCATAGCTGGTTTCGGGCAAATTCTGTCCAACCAGTCCGTCCAGATAGTCGGCTGCGCGTTGCGCGGGCGCCCTGAATCCACCACCACCCATCGCGTAGGCGTCGCGCTCCAGTTTTTGCTGAAGACGGATTCCGGTCCAAATGTCGTCGGGAATGTCGTTCGCCGCCGCCCATGCCACCAGCTCCTGGCGACGGACGGGGACCACCAGACCCGAGTTGGCCCAACGTCCCGCGCGGGCCCTGAAGCTCATTCCGTTGGTCGCCAACTCCTTGGAGTCGGTGGTGGTGGGCAGCACTTCGCCACCCGGGCACATGCAGAACGAATGCGCTCCCGGCCCCTGTTCGCTCTTGCACGAAAGGAAATATTCCGCGGCGCCCAGCACCTTGGAATCCACGCGCGGGCCGTACTGGCGCCGGTCGATCAGCTCCTGCGGATGTTCGATGCGCACACCCATCGCGAAGTCCTTGGCCTCGAAGCCCACCCCCCGCGCGGCCAGCATCTCCCATGTGTCGCGGGCCGAATGGCCTATCGCCAGAACCAGCGCATCGACGGATTCCGTCTTGCCGGAAAATGTCGCACCGGTCACCTTCCCGCCAGCCACCTGGATGTCCTCGAGTCGCGACAGAAATCGGCATTCGCCGCCCAGGGCTTCGAAGCGTTTGCGCAGACCAGCCACCAAGACGCGCATGCGGTCGGTGCCCAAGTGGGGCTTGGCGCGCCACTGGATGGCCGGGTCTTCGCCCACGTCCACCCACTGCTTGAGCGCGGCTTGCACAAGTCGATTGCGGGTGCGTGTGGTGAGCTTTCCGTCGGTGAACGTTCCCGCTCCACCTTCGCCGAACAGGAAGTTGGTCTCGGGATCCAGGTCGGCCCCTTTGATGAACCGACGCGCCACCAGGCTTCTCGTGGCGAGGTCGGCGCCGCGTTCGTGCAGCACCACGCGATACCCTTTTTCGGCCAAGGCGATGGCGCAGGCGATCCCGCACGGCCCCGAGCCCACGATGTGCACGCGCTCGGGCAAACTCAACGACCCGCTCAGCAAATCGTCGGGCTCGGGTTTGGGATCGGGCAGCGGCTCCAGCATGTTGCGGTGGAAGGGCCGGTTGGTGATCAACTCCAACGTGTAGCGCTTGAGGGGCCGGTTCGCGCGGCGGGCGTCCACGCTTTCGCGGGTGATGGTGGCCTGCACCAAGGCCTCGCGGTCGATGCGCCAATCGCGCAGCGCCTTGTCGATCGGGTCCGAGGTGTCGAGTGGATCCATGGCCAATCCATGAAGCCGATAGCGGAAAGTCTTCACTTCGCGATCCGATCCAATAGGGAGATGATCCCATCGATGTCTGACAAATTCTGCACAGCGGCATCCGCGCCGCATTCCAGCAATTCGGAGGTCGAAAATCGACCGGTAGCGACCCCCAGGCACGCGATCCCCGCCACCTTGGCGCTGCGCACGTCCTCGGGTGTGTCGCCCACCACCACGGCCTTCGCCTTGCGCGATGGATACCGACGATTCCAATCTTCCAACGCGTGGCACGCCAACGGCCCCTTGTCGGGGTGATGGTCTCCGTAGCCGCCCACGGGTTGGCCATCCAGCGTGAACAGATCCCAAACGCCCAGCGCCTGCAGTTTCACCTTGGTGCCCAGGAAGAAATTCCCGGTCACCAAACCGTTGTGGAATCCGGGATGTCCATCGATGCGCCGGCACAGCTCCAAGGCGCCCACCAAGGCGGTCGGAGGCCTCGCCGCGAAGAATTCGGCCATGACCATTCCATACTTCTCGCCGAAGACGGAAAACGGCGGAGGGTCCGCGAGTCCTCCCGCGGCGGCCAGCTCGTGCCAGATGCCAAAATCCGTCCGACCCGCCATGTCGAGTTCCGGCCAGGATCGACCGGGAAACATGGCATCGAGAGTGGCGTAGAAGGCGCGTTTGCCTTCCCCCGCCGTCTCCAGCAACGTCCCGTCGATATCCCAGAGGACAAGAGTCGTCGTCTCACCGCTCACCAACACGCTCCGTTCCAACCGCATCGAGGTGGCTGATGGTTCATGGATTTATCCAGCGACCGTGTTCCTTGATCAGAGCCACGAGCGCGTCAGGCGCTTCCAATTCGGGGATTCCGCGCTTGACGCAATCGCGTCGCACGTACAGGTTCACGCTTCCGGGCGTGCCACCCACGTACCCGAAATCGGCGTCGGCCATCTCGCCGGGCCCATTCACGATGCACCCCATGATGGCGATGGACACGTCCTTGAGATGGCCCGTCTTGGCGCGGATGGCGGCCGAGGTGGAAACCAAGTCGAAAAGCGTCCGGCCGCAGCTGGGGCAGGAAATGAATTCGGTCTTGGATCGGCGCGCTCCGGCGCACTGCAGAAGGTCGTACGACAGATCGACGATGTTGCCGCGAGATTCGCCCATCAGACAGATCGTGTCGCCATAGCCGTCGCACAGAAGCGACCCCAGCGTGGCGGCCATCCGCAGCTCGTTGAATCCGGACCCATCCAGGAACCAGCGCAACACCAACGGTGCGCGCAATCCAGCGGCTTCGAAGGCCGCGACCATGCGGCGAGCTCCCCAAGGTCCGGCCTTGGAAAGATCGGTCGAGAACATGTACAGGTTGGCCGGCGGCAAGGTCTTGACCACCTCTTCGATCCCCGCGGGGTCGGGAACCACCAGCTCCATGACGCGGCCTTCGGTGACGGCGGTCTTCACTTCGTCCATGTCGGTTCCTGCGTCCAGAAGCACCAGATCGGCGCTGCCATCGAACCACTCCACCACCCGATCCTTGTTGGGCTCTTCGGCGCCGAAGAAACTGCCCACTCGCACCGGGTTGCCGCCACCCACGGTGGTTTCGCCCAGTTGCACTGGCAAAGTCTCGCGGCGACGGAAGGTGAACGGATCCAGCTTCTCGTGGGCCTCGAACGGCCGACGCAACGTGTCGCCACCAAAATCTGTCAAATCCCCGGCGAACGGCCGCGCCGTGGCGCGCAACAACTCGCGGGCCACCGGGATTTCTTCCAGCGGATCTTCCGTGAGGCTCACGCGGATGGTGTCGCCGATGCCGTCCAGAAGCAACGCACCGATGCCCACGGCCGACTTCATGCGTCCATCGCGGCCTTCGCCGGCTTCCGTCACTCCAAGATGGATGGGGTACGCCTTGTGTCCCCCCATGGCCAAGCGTTCCACCAACATGCGGTAGCACTGGATGACCACCTTGGGGTTCGACGACTTCATGGAGAACACGACCTGGTCGAAGCCTTCGTCCTCGCACACCTTCAGGTATTCGCGGGCCGATTCCACCATGCCTTCGGGCGAGTCGCCCCATCGCGACAGGATGCGGTCGGAGAGGCTGCCGTGATTGGTCCCGATGCGGATGGCTGCGCCGCGTTCGCGGGCCAGCTTCACAAGTGGACGGAATTTGTCGTTGATTTTCTGGAGACCGCGCTCGTAGGTGTCGTCGGAAAAATCCTTCTGGAACCCGTAGGCGGTCTTGGCGTCCACGAAGTTGCCGGGATTGACACGGATCTTCTCCACCCACTTCACGGCTTCGAACGCCGCGTTGGGCTGGAAGTGGATGTCGGCGCAGACAGGAACTGTCACGCCCTGGGCGCGCACCTTGCGCATGATCTCTTCCAGGCACGCGGCATCGGCCTGCGTGGGCGTGGTGATGCGCACCAGCTCGCAACCCGCATTGGCCAAGGCGACCGTCTGCGCCACGGTGGCGTCGATATCCTTGGTGAGCGTGGTCGTCATGGACTGCACCAGGATGGGGTTGGTTCCGCCGATGGCGGTGCTGCCAACCTTCACCTCGATGGTCTCGCGACGGAAACTGCCGAATCTGCCTTGCTGGATGCTGGTCATAGACCAGCAAATCTACTCGACTTTGTGCCCGGCCACCGCATAGCAAAGCCCCAAATCCAGGCTCTTCTCCCGCACGTCGCCAAAACCCTTTTCCACCAACAGATCCGCATATCCGCGAACAGGCACAAATCGTCGGATGGAGCGGACCAAGTAATCGTAGGCCTCGCGGCTGGAACCGAAGGCCTTGCCCACGAAGGGAATGGCCACCGGGGCCACGGCACCGTAAAAGATCTTGGCCGCGAATGTGGAGGGCTTGAAGAACTCCAAGGTCACGAACGTCCCGCCCGGTTTGAGCACACGACGGATTTCGGCAACACCGCCCGCGAGATCATCCAGATTGCGCATCCCGAAGCCGCACAACACGGCATCGAAGGTTTCGTCCTTGAACGGCATCTTGAGGGCGTCCGCTTGGATGCCAGGTGGAAGCCCCTTTGCAGGCAGAGGCACCATCATTCCAAACGAAAAATCGGCGACTCGCGAAGAACCTTGCGCAACGCCCGCCGCCCGCGCGGCGATCAGGAAGTCGCCGGTGCCGCCGCACAGATCCAGGATCCGCAGCTGCTTCTTGGGCAGCATGGCCACCGCCTTGCGCCGCCAGACCAGGTCGCGCCGGGCCGACAGAACGTGGTTCAACGTGTCGTATCCACCGCTGATGCGATCGAACATCTCCTGAACGGCCTTGCTCACAAGCCCAACTCCTTCCAATATCCGTCCACGCGCCCCACCACCGACGGATCCTGTCGGATGATGCCAGGCCACGCCCCGCGATCGTAGCCTTCGTCGGCTCGCTTCTTGGTACAATCGAAACCCAGCGCCTTGCCGGGCCTTGGCGAATCCAGAACCACGACGTCGCGCGCCGGATCGAGATTGGCCCCGCCCACCACCAAAGCCATCCCGCCCGATTCCAGGGCTTCGCGGTCGTCGAACACCGCCACCGCCAATATCCGGCTCGACAGATCCTGTCGCTTGAGCGATTTCAAGAACGACAAACCCTGTCCCGCCGCGCTCTTGGCGATCTGGACCAGAAGAACGCGTCCATCCGACCCTTCGGGGACGCTGGCGCGCACCACTCCGGGATGACGGGAAATGTCAAAATTCCACGAAATCGGCTGGTCGGCCGACGAACGGGGCAGCGAATCCTCGCCCGCAAGCCGCGAGGTGGCGTCGATCCCGATCTTGCCGCCGAAATCGCAGGCGTCGGCGTGATCCAATGTGTCGGCGGGCCCCTTCGATAGCGAAGTGTCTCGGGTGGCATGCCAATTTCTGTCAATCGCGTCCAGCAAGCCCTTGGTGTCGGACAGGTCCGCTCCCTGGTCCACGGCCAGCACCATCTTGGTGAACATCATCTGGCCGGTCCCCCACACCGCGTGGAAGGTCTTGTGCGCGTGGCCCGGATACCGCTTGCGCACCGCGGCCACCACCAGGTTGTGGAACACGCCTTCGGGAGGCAATCGCAGATCGCGGATCTCGCCGTGTACGCGACGCAGCAGCGGCAGGAACAAGCGCTCGGTGGCAAGGCCCATCCAGTTGTCTTCCTTGGGCGGCACCCCCACCACCGTGGCCGGATAGATGGCATCTCTGCGATGGGTCACGCGTTCCACGTGGAAGGCCGGATACATGCCTTCCTGCGAGTAGTAGCCGGTATGGTCGCCGAACGGACCTTCCAACCGCAGGTCGTCGGGATCGACCCAACCCTCCAGGACAAAATCCGCCTCGGCGGGCACCAGAATATCGTGGATGCCGCACTTGACCATAGGCACGCGCCGCCGCTGCAGAAAACCCGCCAACAACATCTCGAAGACATCGGGTGGCAGCGGAGCCGTGGCCGCCCAGGTCAACACCGGAGGCCCCCCAATGGCAACCGCAACCGGAATCCGTCGTGCAGCTTCGTCCAGATGGCGACGCCCGTCCTTCTGGCGCTGCCAGTGCATGCCCGTGGTGGTGCGATCGAACACCTGCATGCGGTACATGCCGCAATTGGACTTTCCATCGGGCGACTTGGAAAAGACCATGGGGAAGGTGATGAACGGTCCCGCGTCGTCGGGCCAGGTGGTCAGCACCGGAATCTGGCTCAAGTCCACGGACGGCTGCACCGTTTCCTGGACCGGAGCCCGCTTGACAGTTTTTGGAAAAGCATGGCGCACGCCCGCCAGCGACTTCACGATCTCCAGACCTTCGCGGAAGTTGCGGGGCGGTTCGATCTCCACCAACTTGGCGATCCGATCCTCGGCATCGCGGAGGTTTTCCGAGCCCAGCGCCCAAGCCATGCGACGCTCGGACCCGAGGATGTTCACCGCCACCGGAAATCGCGAGCCTTTCACATTGGTGAATAGCAACGCCTTGCCTCCGCCGCTCTGGTGCATCACGCGGTCGGCGATCTCGCAAACCTCCAGATGGCGATCCACAGGTCGATCGATCACCGCCAACTCGCCGTGGAGGTGGCAATGGTCCAGGAATGAACGGAGCGAAGAGAAGGAGGGTATCACGGAGGGACAAGATACCTTGTCGAATCGGTGAACCCACCCGGTTCGCCTCGCGACACAGGCCACGGAACCAGAATGCTCGAACCAACTCCAGAACCCATCCAAGCCACTCCACTCCAAAGACTTCTGCAAGCACCAACCAAGGCCGCTGCGTCGCTCTGGAACGCGCCGCTGCCCAATGCCCGATTCCTGATCGTTTCGGGCAGCTTCTGGACCGTCAATCTCGCCATCACAGAGCCCTATCGCTTTCTGTTCTTCAGTCGCCTGGGCCTCTCGCCCGACGACATCGGCAAGCTCTTCGCCGCAGATCTTGTCATCCGGTCCGTCGGCCTGTTGCTTTCCAGCACCACCCAACGGGCATTTGGCGCCAAGCGCATGCTCGTTTTCGCCGACATCGTCTCGTGGGCGCTGCCTTACCTCATTCTGGGCTTTGCCACCAAACCGTGGCACGCCATCCTGGCTGTGCTGCTCACTTCACTGAACGCCTTCGCAAGCACCCCCTACAACTGC
>JBDKGS010000074.1:0-15111 GCA_039798065.1 Fibrobacterota bacterium
TTGATACGATCCGTCTTTCGCCAACGAGATATTGTCACTAGGAGAGCTGCAATAAATACCCTGTCCTTTGTATCCATATTGACATTTCTCGAGCCCCCGATAACTTAACGCCGTATCCCACTTCAATAAATCCCTGGTCATCAATACCTCACGCCCCCATAGCGAGGTCATTGGATTGCCGTCATCGCCATCCACCGGACGACAATTTTCATACCAATTTTTGTCACCCCAGGAAATATACAACTGTTCGAATTCGCACTTAAATGGGTTGAAATTGCGACCCGAATCGATCACAAAAACGCGGTTATCTCCCACTTCGAAATCTTGGATCCGTTCGCGAATCAAGCTCCAGGAGCCGTTGTGATAACCAACCAACTTGGAGTTTGCCCCCCAATTTTGCAAGGCAATGTAATCAGATCCAAATTTCCGAATCTTTCTGAACGGCCCAGGGACAACAGGGAGGCAATAAGTTTCCCATTCAGAACTCGGAAGATTAAAATACCAAAGGGTTGTCATGTCATCCGATAACAAAACCAGTTCACCCGACTTCGTCACCGTCCACTTTGAAAGACCGTACCCATTCAATTCTAGGGTTTCACTCGCGACCACTGTCCATGTCACCCCCATATCGGCACTTTTTCGCACCAAGATCCCGGACTTCCTGATCGCGTAATTCCATATGCCCCCTTCCCGATAAACCACACGCCCATCCGAGTGGAATGGGATCGTATCCCATGCAACCCCATTGTTGTAAGAAACAAATAACCGTTCTGGGCCTCCAAGCTCCATAAGCGTATCCGAATCCTGATCGACCCCATCCAAAGGAACTATCGGGACGCGCATCCAAGTGCGGCCAGAATCTTCGCTTCGCCACGCCAAAGCCCCTTCCCCGGTGGCGTAAATCACATTTCTCACGATAGATATTGATCGAATACTCCTTGGGCCATGTATTGAATCAAGCGAAACATCCCCTTCCTCATTCTTGTCAATTATTTTTTTAGCAGCCCAAGCAAGGCGCCAAAACTTTTTCGCATCGCCATTTGGCATCACAGAATCTAACGCAACAAGCAACACCGCAACGGTAGGATAACTTGCCGTGAAAACAATTACATTTCCATCCCCGACAAATAAAGAGCTCCCCGATCCACTGCTAGCATATTCCTTTAAATCGTAATCGGATACATTATAATTCTCCTTAAGCTGGCGAAAAACCTCCGCACTTCCATAGATTTCTTCTTGCTCTCCGCTTCCATTCAAATCGACGTAACGCGAACCATCTATCCCGGCTCGATCGATTCCATTTCCGCGACAAAGGCTATACCGGCCTTGAAAGGCGCAGTTCGTCTTGTCTATTTCTTTCCACTCACCCTGAAAATCCCCCCGCACCTTATTGCCGGCCAATACAAATCCTCCGGCGATTTCTACATCTACCGGAACGCCAAATGGAATTCGCGGAAGCTGCACCCAACTATTATCACTAGCGGATGCATCCGAAGCAATTCCTGCCGCAGCAAGAAGGAAAATGTGTAATCTCATCAGTTGCCTCATTCGGTTTTTGTTGATTCAGGTTTGGTACAAATTCAAGACTCCCGCACCCCTCGAATACCGCCTCCGGAAAACCACGCCGCAGCGAAGTCCTTGACACTAGAGGTGCTTCGCCAAGCAGGCAATACTTAGGGCAGGCTCGGGGTATCAGGCCCGAGGAGAATGCTCGCACACGGATGCCTTCAAGGAACCGTGAACTTCGCCCTGCGACGCTCGCCGGAACCCAAGATCTCGATCGCGTAGGTACCTCGAGCCAGCTTGTGCGAGAGAGGCATGTCGGAAACTGTCGCCGGTGCCGCGAAGGAGGACGCGATCGCTCCATCCATGCCGACGATGCGCACCTGCGCACGGTTGCCAGGCACGGAATAGCTCAGACGGATTCCGTCGAGGTGACGGATTCCGACCTCCTGGCGCACCCGCTCGACAGACCCGATCGAGCTGGTCGGCTCCATTCCCCACAACCGCACCTCCTTCAGGTCGATTCGCGAGGTGGATGCGGTTGTCGCCGAAGGATCCTGAAGCACCAGACTCCAGGAAAAGCGCAGGATGTCCTTCGGGGAGACCGGCTTGATTCCATGAAAGCCCGTGTACCAGGCGGGCTGGCGCAGTTCGGACAAATCCAGGCAGATCGACGAGTCTTCCGGAGTGGATTTGATTTGCCGATAAGGGATGTGCGCCTCGTAGACCAAGGAATCGACAAAGTTTGGTCCGATGGCGCGAAACACGACACCCATGATCCGGGAAGTATCGAAGGGGAACGGATCGTCGCCACCGGTGCGGAACTTCATGGAAATCGCCTTCAGCTTTTCCATCGCTCCTGCGGGTACGCTCGTGAACAAACTTGCCCAGCCCGCATCCGGGTGGGCATCCGCATCGACTCGATCCAGGTCGGCCACCAGGCTTGCCGCGCCCGATTCAGGAGATGGCGACCAGACATTGCCCTTCGTATGGACGCTCGATTTCCCGGTAGCAGGCGACTGCGGACGGAAAGTGTCCGTGTCGGAAGCGGCCCACCATGCGCCGCCAAGCAGGTTTCGGATGGGGTCGGCCTTGGTAGCGGAGAAGTCGTCCAGCAGCGCGGACGACCCCTGACAAGATTTGCCTTCGATGCCCGGCCAAGTGGGCGCGACACCGACCAGCATGATCGAGTCGATTTGGAAGGAGACATTCTCATTGGGCAACTCGAATTTTAGCGCACGGACATTCTTGAGGATGTTCACGGAATCGTCGTCGTATGCGGAATCCCCCTTCGCTCTGCCGTCCAGGTAGCGACCTCTGACAAGAGGACTGTCCCCGTTGACTCCCCCATCGATCCAGTAGTGGTAAAAGGCATCCATTGGGAGGTCGACGACATTCCAACCCCATCTGCCATTCCAGCGGTGCACGTTGGCCACCGGGCTGTAGCCTTGTTCCGAGCTTGGCAGTGCGGGCCCATCCATGGAAACGTCGACATCCATGCGACCCCTCGACTTGAAGCGCAGCTCCTTCAATTCCCGCAAGTCGTTTTTCGTCCTCCACCACGGATCGATAGGAACGAGTAATCCTGCACAGGACGTCACCTTGTTCCGGTTGCTGTCTTTCCAAGAATCCACGTTGCCTGTCGATTTCGTCACCTGGATGCTCGCGTACCCTCCCGAATCCTGGCCGATCGTCGACACCTTTACCGTGACCTCCGGACAGATGGTCTCGTGGTTGTCGTAGACCGTGACGGCATGAAATCTTTCGAGTTCTGCACGGTTAGCCGTCGGCCGCCGAAAATCTCGCATGAGCCATTTTACGGTATCCTGGGGGGCTGCGAAGCCAGCCTGCACCGCGATCACCGTCACCAGAGCGACGAGCCGGAATTTGTCTTTGCGCATGCTTTTCCCCCTTTTGCATGGATATGGGTTTTGGCGGCACGAGATCGAACACGACACGCACCGCGACCTTCCGGCCCCGCTAGCACGTTGTTCCTGCGCCGGAGTGTCCGAGGGCCCCTGGCTCCAAACCCCTGGAAGCACCTCGAGACAATAATCGTCCGCACAGTCCCACTCCGCCCGCAGACCGCCCGATTTTCTCCTGACAAAATGTCAGGCGGTATCCTTCGACAATTCGCCGATCGCGAACGAAATTTGTCCTCATGCGGGATCCCGGGATCGACCAGCTTTTATGGAACGCGGTGGGCTACCGCGAATTCTTGACTTCGTGGTTCGAATCCGCGAAGCTCCGACGGCCCAACTTTTCCATCTCCGTCGCGGCCCGGAAGCTGAGCATGGATTCCACGCTTTTGGGCCGGATCCTTCAGGGCGAACGCCATCTCGCCACGTCGCGCATCCAGCCCGTGTGCGATCTCGTCGGTCTCGATGGCGACCGTGTGGAATACTTCCGTCACCTGGTACTGCATGCGAAATCCAAAACCGCCCGCGAAGCCCAGGCTTGTTTTGAACGCATGCAGGAACTGAGAAGGATTTCGCCCGCACCGCTGGACGATTCCCAGGCGTCGTTCTGGGACTCCTGGATCCACGTCGCGCTCCGATCGCTGCTCGCGTGCGGCTCCTACGGCGACGACTGGAAGCAACTCGGCTCGCAGCTGCACCCCCCGCAAAGTCCCGGAACCACCCAAGCGGCCATGCAAACCTTGGATCGCCTTGGCATGGTCGCCAAGGATGTGGACGGATTTTGGCGCCCAAGCGAGCCGTTCGTGCGCGACCGCCCCGGGAGCCAGACCCGCGCCTTGCGCAACTACCATCGGCAATGCCTGCTACTGGCCCTGGAGGCCTTGGACAGCCTCCCCCCGGAAGCGCGCAACGTCTCTTCGGTGGCGGTGACCGTCGACGAGCCCGAGTACCAGGAATTGGTCCGCATGATCGGAGATCTGCGCTCGAAGGCGCTCACGCGTTCGTCACAAGTCATGCGCCCCGATCGCGTGGTCCAGCTCAACTTCCAGCTGTTCCCGATCGGATGCACGCCGACTGGAAAACCGGCGAAGTAAATTTCTGTCATGCGCGCAACTCGCCTGGCCCTTCTACTCCTCGCGGCACTCGTTTTGTCTTCCTGCGGACCCACTCCGCAGATGGGAGGCGCCGGGGCCGAGGCTGGCAATGCGATCACAGTTTCTGTCCTGTCGCCTTCCGGGGTACCCGTGGCGGGAGCGAGCGTCGAAATCCGTCCTATGGATTCCGATGATTCCGTTCCGACCTACTCGGTCGCCACCGGACCCGATGGGTCGGCGCGATTCGAGCCAGGAACCGCCGGCCCCTGGAGCATCCTGGTTCGCAAGGAAGGAATGGCGTTCTGGCAGATTTCGCAAGACAACGAGAACGTCGTGGATACTCTCCGCACCATGGGAAGCCTCGCAGGTTTTCTCAAACGCGCACCTGGAAGCACTCTATCCATCCCTGGCCTGGGGTACCGGACCAATTGCAATGCCGATGGATTCTTCTCCTTGGAATCCTTGCCCAGCGGCTTCATCCCCATCCGACACTCTCCCCAGAGCTGGACTCAATCCCTAGCTCGCCAGTTCACCACGCCCTTCCCCGGCGAGGGCGTTTTCCCATCCTCGGGCACCTACGTTCGACTCGAACCCGGCCGCACCACAATCCTCTCGACAGGAGATACCGTACTTCCAAACTATGGTGTTGTTGCCGACGATTTCATTCCTTGGCTGAATCGACCACTCCCAGCCACTTTCCCTGCGGGGAGAATCCCTTCCGTCGGAAACTTCTACTTCGGAGCACTGCTCAGGCTCGACACTCTCCTCGATTCCATGGAATTGATGAATTGGAGAGGACCGGACAACAAACGCATCCGATTCGGGATTCGACGAAACGGCAGCCTGTTCGCAGACATCAATGGTGATACCTTGCCGGATGACGAAATTCGATGCGCATCCGGTCGCCGTTCCGGGAGTGCAAATTCTGACATCCAGCCCGGTAAAGAAACCGTCATCGAGTTCAAAACGGACCTTGGGGCATCTTCCGGAACAATCAACTTCATCAAGGACGACACCGCCTGCGTCTATCTCCTTGCTTCGGAATTCGAAGATCGCTCTGGATGGGAGCCTCCGACATTCGGCAGCCTTGGGGCGGTCAAGGTGATTTGGATCGCCAATTTGCAAGCGCCAGGCCAACCTACGCTAGGTTGGCTGAGTTTGTCGAGGATGTGGAGCAGCGGTTACTGAGAACATATTGGCTGACCGCCCGCGTTGAACCATCTTCAACGGATGCGGTCTACAACGAGGCCCGTAAATCGCGTCACGATGAGATCTTATGATCGTCATCAACCTCGTCGGAGGATCGATCCATGAAACGCACCCATTTACTTCCGCTCCTAGCGCTCTTCTCGATCGCTCCGACCAGCACAGCCGCCACCCGGTACATGGAAAAGCTCGACCGCGGCGTCGTGGCCGTGAAAACCACAGGAGGCGTGTTCGTCAGCTGGCGCGTGCTCGGTACCGATCCATCCAGCTTGGGCTTCAACGTCTACCGCGACGGCACCAAGGTGAACTCCACCGTGATCACCGGAGCCACCAACCTCACCGATGCCGCTGGCACCGCCACGTCCACCTACACGGTTCGCCCCGTCCGCAACGGCACGGAAGAAGCCGTGGGCGGCTCCGCGAGCGTATGGGGCTCGCAAAGCCAGAAGATCGCTCTTGATCGCCCCGCTGGCGGCACCCTCGAAAGCATCGCCTACACCTATTCGCCTTCCGACATCGCGGTGGGTGATCTGGACGGCGACGGACGATGGGACCTGGTGGTGAAGTGGGATCCGTCCAACGCCAAGGACAATTCCCAATCGGGCATGACAGGAAACGTCTACCTGGACGCCTACACATTGGCTGGCAAAAAGCTTTGGCGGATCAATCTGGGAGTCAACATCCGGGCAGGCGCCCACTACACGCAGATGCTCGTGGGCGACTACGACAACGACGGCAAAGCGGAGTTGGCCTGCAAGACATCGGCCGGAACCAAGGATGCATCGGGCGCATTCCTGGCCAAGGGACCTGCCGCCTCCGACGACGACAGCAAGGACTACAGGAACACCTCGGGTTATATCCTGAGCGGGCCGGAATACCTCACCATCTTCAACGGCGCGACCGGCAAGGAAATGGCCACGGTGAACTACACACCCGCCCGCGGAACCGTGGGCGACTGGGGCGACACGTACGGAAATCGTCTGGACCGCTACCTGGCCACCAACGCCTACCTGGACGGCAAGAAGCCAAGCATGGTCTTCCAGCGCGGCTACTACACGCGCATGGCCTTGACCGCCTACGACTGGGACGGCGCCACCCTCAAGCAGCGCTGGGCTTTCGACAACAACGCGACCTACAAGGGCCAAGGCAACCATAATCTGTCAGCAGGCGATGTCGACGGCGACGGCTTCGACGAGATCATCGAAGGTGCCAGTGCGATCGACCACGACGGAAAGGGGATGTACACCACGGGCCTGGGGCACGGCGATGCGATCCATTTCGGTGACCTGGATCCCGACAACCCGGGACTGGAAGTGTGGGAAGTCCATGAAGACGTGGGCGTCGCCTACGGACACGAATTGCACGACGCCAAGACCGGCAAGATCCTCTGGGGCACGAACTACGACACCGACAACGGCCGCGGAATGTCGGCCGACATCGACGCGGCTTCCCCCGGCCACGAGATGTGGTCGTCGGCAGGCGCGGGTGTCTGGTCGTGCAAAGGCAAGCAGATTTCCACTGCCAAGCCCAGCATCAATTTCCGGGCCTACTGGGACGGCGACCTGCAGGACGAACTGCTCGACGGCGTGAAGCTCGACAAGTGGACAGGAGCTGGCACGACCCGGCTGATCACCCTTCCGGGAACCTCGTGCAACGGCACCAAGGCGACCCCCAACTTCAGCGGCGACATCCTGGGCGACTGGCGCGAGGAGGTGATCTCCCACGACGACGACAACCTCTACGTGAGCACCACCACCACGTCGACCAATTTCCGTCTGTACACCCTCGCCCACGACCCGGTCTACCGGCTCGGGATGTCGTGGCAGAACGGCGCCTACAACCAGCCTCCGCACCTGGGTTTCTGGTTGGGCGCGGGCATCGACAAGGCTCCCGTCCCCGACATCCAGCTCACCGGCCAGGTGGCCTCCATCGACGCATCGGGCCGCAACATCGGTTCGTCCGACCTGAGGCTCCGATTCGAAGGACAGAATGTGTCCATCGCCCTTCCTTGGGCGGAACCCACCACGGTCCGCATCTCGACTCCGCAAGGGCAGATCCTGTCAGAGTCGGTGCACGACGGGATCATCGGGGAGCGCGTGGCCCTCCTGATTCCATCGGGCCGCACAGGCGTCCTGATCCTGACCGTGCGGTCGGCCTCGGGGCAAGTCGCCTCCAAGGCTATTCCCGGAATCTGACCGGTCGACCGGGGGCGGTTCGCCTGATCCGCTCCGGAGACGAAAAACGACAGAGCCGCATTCAACGGTGCGGCTAAGCAACACATCGGTCGTTTGCGTCCAATCCATTTTGCTCCAGTCGTTGTCAAAAAATCTCGAGATGGCGGATTCAGACGACAACCGCAACGGGAAAGGTTTCCTTATTCTTTGGATCGGAGAGAACGTCCAGGGTGCCACCCACGCGCCCTGCCACCCCCTCACTCGCGGTGACCATCGATGAGAAAAGCCATTCGCCTCCTCGCCTCCCGACTGCCTTCGCTGGCGTTTCTGGGTGTGGCGTTCGCCTCCTGCAACCTGTTCAATCCTTCCGGATCGGGCAGCTACCCCATCGACGAACCCGACGCGTTCATCGATCTGGGGCAACGCGCGCTGCAAAGGCTCGACTACGGCGAAGCCTGGACGAATTTCAGCAAGGCGCTCGAGCTCGATTCGACCAAATCCCTGGCCTACCACGGGCTTGCAAAGGCGGAGATGGGCCGCGAGGGGTTTTCGCTGGCCACGCTGGTGTGGCTGGGCGACAGCATCCAAAAGATCGACGGGAATTCGAGCCAGATCGATTTCGTGACAAATCTTGGCGTCGACACGCTCAATCGCATCTACCGCCCGCTCATGAAAGCGGCCGAGATCTACCGGAAATTCCAGACACGAAGCGATCGCGGGGACATCGACGACGCGTTCGCGTTTCGCTTGGTCAAGTTCGAGCTCGAAGCCATCAGCTCGAGCCAGGTGTATTTCCGGATGATCGACGCGAACGGAAACTGGGTCATCGAACCCGGCGAAATGCGGACCTTGCGGATGCTGTCAAAAATTGCCGGCTCGGGAACCTCCTCCCTGGACCCTGACAGCCTCAAGAGCTTGTGCAAAATCGCCACGGATGGATCGGCCGACCCGGAGGGGGTCTCGGCCATCAACGGAATCCTTGGCAATCTGGCAACGCTCACCGGTGCCGCGGCGACCACGCTCCCCTCGAACGAATCCGACTCGAACTCGGCCACCAGCCAAGTGAGCCGCAACGCATCGAGCTTCCTCGCCGGCTTGGAATCCTCCACCACGTTCTACCTGGTCAACGACAGCTTGGACAACGACGGCGACGGCTGCATCAACGAGGAGATCGCCGCCGACAGCCTGGACAACGACGGCGACAGCCTGAAGGAGGAAGACGGACGTCTTGGATACCAGGCATCCCGAACCCCCGTGGCAGGTCAGATATCGATGGTCTCGCCGATCGCATTGTCCCTGAAGCACCTGTTCGACGGCGACAAAAACCGTCTCGAGGTCGTCGCGCGGACTCCCGACGACCTGCGGTGGTCCAACACCGAAGGCCTTTTGGCGCCCTACCAGGCGATGCGCTGGGTCCGCTGGGACGAAAGCTCCGCCTCGGGCAACGACACCGTCTTCGCGCGGGTCGTGCAGACCGAGACAAAGGGAGCCTTTTCCGCCGCGACCGTGGCGACCTCGCCGGACTACGAGAAGATCCGGTCCAAGGCGATCATCGAGATCCGCAAAAAGGTCCTGAACGAAACCGACGCGACAAAACGTGTCAAGCTCGGGAAGACGACCGTGGGAGGATGCTGGGATGCCCTTTGATCGACAGATTCTGCGTTTGCTCTTGGCCGCAAGCGCGTTCGCGTTCGCGGGTCGCGCCCCGGTCGACCGTTCCTGGCGTTCCCTGGGAATGGGTGGCGCCGGTGTGGCGGTGGTCGACGACGCCCAAGCCATCCACCTGAACCCCGCGGGCCTCACCCAGATCGGGGCCAAAGGCACGTTCGCGCCGCTGGACAGCCTTGGATACAAGCGCAACACGTTCGACCTGAGACTGATCGGGATCGGCGTCGATCCGAGCGCGGAGAACCTTCCCGGGTTCCAACGCTTCTGGAACCGACACAAGTCCACCATCGACAGCGCCACCAACGAAGACCCGATCGTGCTCGCCAAGAACCAGCGGTTGCTGGACGACATCTACGCGTTCGATCGCAAACCTCTGCCCTTGAACATTTCCGCCGACATCGAAGCCGCGTTCCACGACTGGGGAGCCGCGGTCTGGAGCCAGGGCGAAGTCGCGATGCAGCTCGACCACGGCGCGATCACCCCCAAGGCCGCTCTGCGCGTGACCACGACGTCGGCAGTCGAACTCGCCACAGCGCAAGCCTTCATGGACGACCGGCTGTCGCTGGGCTTTGGATACCGCGTCGTGGCGCGCTCCCGGGAATCGCGCGAATACGACATCATCGAGCTCAACACCGATGGATCTAGCGCCCCCGAAAAGATGTTGCGCAACACCGCCAGCAAAGTGAGCCGCGCCTCGGACTGGGGACACGGTTTCGATTTGGGCGCGTTGTGGTTCCAGACACCGTCGCTGCGTTTTGGCGGATCCCTCCGCGGCGTGGGCATGAGGCTGGAAGGACAGATCGTGACACCCAACCTTTCCTTGGGCCTGGCATGGGCCCCGAAGTCCTGGCAGGTCGGCCAGATCTTCACGCGTCGAGTCAATTTCGCCGCCGATTTGGAAGACGTCCTCTACGACACCCTGGGCTACAAACCGCTGTCAAAAATCGGCTTCGGTGTCGAATTCACGCAGACGCTCCACCCCTATCTTCTGGAGACCGGCATCTCCGCTGGCGTCAAGGGCGGCTACCCCACCCTGCTATTGTCCGCCACGCTGTGGCGTCTGGTGCGTTGCGAAGCGCTCACCTACGGCGAAGAAACCGGGTACTTCACGGGCGATCGCGAAAACCGCGTTTGGATGGCCCGCGTGGGGATCGGCCTGTGAACAACGCATCCCGCCAACAGGAAATATTCTCCATGACATTCCCGCGTCTTGCCATCGCGACACTTGCGGCGATGCTGTTCATGCTCACGGCCACGCCCGCGACGGCGGCCACGGCCGGCCCCCAGGCCCAGCAGGCGGGCAAGTCGAAAAAAGCGCCTCCGACCGGAATAAAGAAGTCGAAAACACCATCGACCACGACAGATCCTGTCATCAAGGTGGACTCCTTGCGAAGCGGGCCCGCAATGGCCCGGCTGATCGATTCGCTGCGAAACGCCTCGGCGGATTCCGTTCGCCGCCTCCTGGAAACGGCTCGGCGCGCGAACTCGGATACCGCCGGCCTTCGCCGCCTCCAGAAGGCCCTCGACTCCCTCCAGCGATCCGCCAACACAAACCAGGGTGCGCTCGATTCCGCCCGACGCGTGTCGGATTCCGTCCAGCGCCACTCCGATTCCCTCCGCCATGCGACGGATTCCGTCCGACGGATCGACTCCGCCACCGCGGCCCGGCGCACCTGGTATGTGTCGATCCCGATGGGCTTGAACATTCCCGGTCCGTACGCGGCCTTCCTTCGCGAGCGATTCGTCGTGGAACTGCGACGGACCGGACGCGTCCGAGCGCTGACAGGAATCGACACGGGTTCCTGGAGCGAAGGAATCTGGCCGGCGGCCCGCGCCTCGGGCGCAGGTAAGATCCTGGCGACGACCCTCGGCACCGACTCCACCGGCGGCATCGCCTGCATGGTGCGCGTCTACGACCTCGCGCAGGGGACGCAACTCGATTCCTCCCGCTCCGACGCACCCGACACCGGAACCGCTTCCGCTCGCGCTCTCGCGCGCAACCTGGTCTCCCTGCTGCTGCCTTCGCCCCGCGATTCGGCGTGCCGGGCCGACTCGCTTCGGATGGTCTCGGCGATCTGGGCAATTTCCGTCAGGCCTTTCGAAATGCGAGACACCCTCTCCGCGCGCGCCGTTCGCGATTCGCTGGTGGCCTCGCTTCGACGCAGTCCGTGGGTTTCGCCCGGAAGCCTCGCGACTCCCGATGGGTGCGCTTCGTCGGTCTGCGAAGATTCGCTGGCCAAGGCGTCCGGCGCCACGTTCCTCCTTCGCGCCGCTCTCTCCCGGCAGATCGATTCCGCTTGGACCCTTCGCGCTCGCCGCATCCGGCTCGCCGATGGCGCGGTGGTCGATTCGCATCTGGTCACCGGCACCTCTCCCTTCATGCTGGTGCGCCGGCTCGCCGGGCAGCTCGTGTCGCCGGCAGCATCGTGCCGGACACGCTGCACGCCCGTTTCGGGACGTCCCGTCTGGTCGGTCCGGCTCGCCTCCGACTCCGCGTCTTCCAGGAACCTCCCGCGACTGCGCGAACTCCTGAACGCCGCCTTCCGGGAACGCGACGACAGACAATTTTTGTTTCCCCCCGCCGACCTCCCACCGGCCATCGCCGACTCCCTCGCCCGAGCGTCCGGCGCGACGATCGTCTCGGCATCCACGCTCTCCGGCTCCGATGCCGCGTGGACATTGACCACCACCCTCCGCGAACGTCCCTCCTCCCGGGTCGACACGATCGTCCTGCGGCGCGGCGGTCCCGCATCCAGAATCCTCCCCTGGTTCGCAAGGCGCCTGTCGGCCCACGGCGCGAGTGTCGAAATCTGTCGCAATCCTTGTCGGAGCGATTCCGTCCGCCGAATCAACACCCTCTGGGCCGTGGTGAACGACACCGACTCCGCATCCATCAAGGTTCGAACCGCCCTTGCAGGCGCATTCCCCGCACGCGGCAAGCTGGACACACTATCCAATCCCGACCACTGCGCAACACTGCTTTGCCTGGACTCGCTGGCCGCATCCCGATCCATCACCAAGACAGTGTGGCCGACTTTCGCACGCGGCAAGGATTCGATGTGGACCCTGTCCGCCCGAATCGCGGACATGGAATCGGACACCTGGACGGATTCCGTCACGCTTCGCGACAGCGGCGCCTCTGCCCCCGTCCTGGCTCGATTGGCCAATCGTTTTTGGGGGAGGGCGAATCCGCGGACCATCTGCGATTCCTGCGTTTCCACCGACACTCTCGAAGCCGCTCTGGCGATCCTTCGTCCCGCCTTCTCGGGCGCCCCCGACAGCCTGCGGGCCATGGTCCGCGACAGCATGGGCCGGATCCTCCGCCGCGAGGGGGCCTACCAGATCCTTGACACCGCGGGCCTGCCGGGAGACATCTCCGATCCCGCCGCGATGGCCCGGTTGCGCTGCCGCACCGGCGCCGCCTACGTGCTGCGCACCGACTTCGCGCTGGAACAGAGCGGATGGCGCCTGAAGGCTTCGCTGGTGGATGCCCGCAACGGCGAAGTCGTGGCCTCGCTCGACTACCTCGACAAAAGCCGTCGAGCCGACCGCCCCCTCGAGTTGGCGCCATGGGCGGCGCGACGCCTGTTGGGAACAGAAACCCACGCGACCGCTCCGTCGCGCCATTGGAACCTTCCTTGGACAAAAATCGCCCGCTTGGGGATTCCCGCCGTCGTCGGCATCACCTCGGTCCTTCTCCACCTGTGACAGAATCCGACTCCATTCGCTGAACGCGGATCCGATCGTTCGAGCCCATGGCGAGCGACCGGAATCTTCGACGAGGTTGCCACCCCGGGGAGAAGGGTCGTATCCTTCCAATGCGGCGATCGGGAGCGATCCTTCGGATTTCCGAAAGACCAACCTTCCCGCCGAAGGAATGCCATGGCCACTGCGACACATCCAGATCCCAGCCGCGTGGTCTGCGCCGGTGATTGGCTCACCGCCCACCGCCGTGGCGCCACCCAGGCTCTGGAACGACTTTGCCGCATCGAAAGTCCCGAACTCCCCTGGAAATTCTGGCACTTGGGCGATCCCTCCACCACAGCCTCGGCTCTCTTGGAAGAGGCCCTCTGGAAAGCTCTTGGGTTGGGTGCCGGTCGTCTCGTGCTCTCGCTGGGCGGGACGGAATCCGGCATGGAAGCATTCGAGCCTTCCGCCACCGCCGACGCGATCCGTCGCTGCATGCATCTGCTCTCCGACAAAGGCCCGGCCGAACTCTACCTGGTTCTCCCCATCCCGTCGCTGTGGCCTTTGGAGCGCCGCCAAGCCATCGACGAGCTCCGACGGATTTTGTCGGCTCCTGCCGACCGCTGGAATCTGGTCGACATCGAGCCGCGCGCATCGGCGTTCCTGGAAGCGCAATCCCGGCACCCCGACCTGGCCGCCGCGCTGGTCGAGGATTCGGACAACGGCCCGGCCTTGACAGGACTTGGCGCCCTCCTGGTGGCCGACGAGCTGCGCAAAGCCCTGGCTGGATGAAACCCGTCGTGCGGATCCACGCGGTCCTTGGGTCGGTCCGCTCCCTGGAGCCCACCGTCCGTCCCCGCAATCCGTCCATCCAACTGCCCGGAGGTTTGAGCGCCACGCGCTGGCTTTCGCAAGGCGCATCCAGCGCGGTCGGCTGGCCGCTGGCCGTGGAAGCCGCCCTGAACATGGACGGCGACCACGCGCGCCATTGCGTCCTGAATCTTTCGCGTCGAGAAATCGAACTCGATGTCCTGACCGACGAACTCGATCCCCGCTACCAGAGCGGACTGCCGTGGATCCTGGCGGTGATGGGCGACGTGACCGCGCAGCTCTCGAGCCTTGGAGCCAAAGGCGTCCCCGGCTGGGTGATGCTGGATCTGGACAAGCCTGCGGACGCCCAGCGCGTGAAGAAGGTGCATTCGTGGTGCAGCCGTCAGGGCCTGGAAATGGCCGTCCTGGGCGAGCTCGCTGGCGCGTTGGCGCACGCCCCATCGGTGCTGCCGTACCACCCCCTGTCGGTGGTGCAGGATGTGACCGGCTTCCTGCAGACCATGGAATTCAAGGCCTGAGGAAAGGTTCCCTCGCGGCCATCAGGGGACGACAAATCGTGTCACTCTCCGAGTCGCCCCGCCGGTCGCGCACTCCAGGCTGTAAACGCCCGAAGCGAGACCGGACAGGTCCACCTCCGAACCGCCCGGACGGGCTTTGCCCTTCAACGCCAATTTCCCGCTCAGGTCGCGAACCCCGACCTCGAACGGCGAGTCGCCGACTCCTTGCACGATCACGACATTTCTTGTCGCGTCGAACCGCACGTCAAAATCCGTCATGCCATGCGCGCCGGCGATCGAGGCGGGATTCCACTTGGTGTTCAATGCGGCCTTTTCCACCGCGGTGATTGGAATGACCGTTCCGTGGCGGGGCGCGAAATCGAAGGAGGAAGGAGTGCTCGCCACCTTGAAATTCTGGAGATCGGTGCTTGTGGTGAACTGGTATTTGCCATCCATGTACATGTCGTACATCAGGACCCAGGTGCTTGATCCGATCAACTGGAACACGCATCCGCCTTCCACGGCGACCGTG
>JBDKGS010000075.1:0-14822 GCA_039798065.1 Fibrobacterota bacterium
TGGCGTCGAGGTCGAGGTATCCGTGTAGAGCGTCGATGCGGGTGCGCATGTCAAGATGGTCGGCTGGCATAGAGGCGGGAAAGGTACTCTACTTGATCACTTGATCATCCCCACCCCGGCCCTCCCGGTCACCGCACCGGCAATCACGAAGCAGGCGGGTGTACCCGAATGGGTTACAAGAAGAGGGGACAGTTAGCACGCGCCACGGACCGGGACTGCCTCGCGGCGCAAGTTTGTTGGGTTGACCATCCGCGTTCGCTGGAGCCAACCCACCCCCCGCCCGCCCTACTACCGCTACGGCAATCACGAAGCAGGCGAGGCTTGCGATACGGTCGTGAGCCAGTCGGCGGGTGTCGGTGGCCAAGAGGCGAGGACATTATCGCGCCAAAACCAAATTCGTTTATGTTCGACCTTGTGCAGCTCTCGCAACGCGATAACCCGGAAACGCTTCGCCGATTTCATATTCGTAGTACTCGACGATTATTGTCTGGAAATTCGCGTAGGAACGAGTCGAGAGTTGGATTCACTGGAGCGACGCCACTTATGGGCATTTATCATTTATTCCCCATTACACAATCGCCCGGAGCTTCCCACGTGCAGTCATCTCGCCCCCTTTCACGTCGCATACTTGCTGCCTGTGCATTGCTGGGCGTCGCTTTGGTATGCCTGACCGGGTGCGATCGCAGCAACGACAGCAACAGTGGCGATGTCGCTGGTGTCGCGGGCACGGGGAACGCGGGACGCGTTGCGGGCGTGGTCCGTCTCGCCGATCTTGGCGTACAAGCCGACACCCGACTCCTCCGCGTCGAGGCGGGACGCAGCATGCTGGTCAGCTCACGTCCGACCGATTCCGCAGGTGTCTTCGTCTACGATTCGATCCCTACAGGCACGTACACGGTCGAGGCCTGGCAGGGGGGATTGCTTGCGGGGCGATCGGCGGAATTTGTCGTCACAAAGGTCACCAGCCAGATCGTGATCGTGCTGGTCAAGCCGGTTTTTGTCCACCTTGATCTACGCGCGCTTGGCAATGTCGATTCGGCGTATTTGGACTACCCGGGAAATCCCGTGCTGAAATCCGACTCGCTTTGGACATTGCGCGATGTCGCCGTCGATTCCATCGGGTACAACGCCACACTCTTCACCAAAGTTGCCAATGGAACCGGCAGCGGAGTTTGGCTATCCTGGAAGCTGGCCAATGTGGGTGGACGACTCGAATTGGCAGGACTTGTCCAGGGGCCTGTCGCAACCATCCATTCGGTGGACTCGGGCTCGTACTACCCCACTCGCAACACCATGGCCCTGTGGACGTTCGATTCCATCACGCCCGATGGCAGGATCAAGGACCTGAGCCCGCACCGCAACGATCTGGCGCTGACCTACGGCGGGTATCTGGTTTCGTCACCGCATGGAAGCGCGCTCGATTTTACCCGACTGCCCGTCTACGCATCCATTCGCTTGGCAAAGGACTCGCTCCCGACCAACCTGCAATGGTGGAAGAGCGATTACCAAACATTCCGCATGCGCATCAAGGTCGGCGAGCCTCTCAAGCAGGCCTACCAGATCTTCGGAAGCACCCATGGACTGAACGTGGAGATCACACCAGACCGCCAGCTTCACCTCTCAATCTCTTCCGGCAACGAATTGGAGTATTTCCACTACGAATACAGAAGTTTTCCGGAGCTCATCGAGATCGGCACTTGGACAGAAATTGCAATCACGATCGATGCGAAACAGAACGCGATCGCGCTCTGGAAAAACGGGATCCCTGCACATGTATTTGCGATGCACGAGGTCACTGCGCAGTACCTGAAAGTCGCCCGGGATACGATCGTCTTCACAGGCATCGGCGCAGGCAACCTCCGAGGCCCTTTGGCAATCGACGAGATGGAAATTTCCGATACGGCGCTCCCGGGCCCAATGAAAATTTCGCAACCGATCTCCGGGGAGTGTTTCGGCCACTACCGGACCGAATTCGTGTCATTCGGATTCAACGTCGCAAGCGAGACAGATTCGGCCTTATCGATGGACACGTCGGAACTTGTCGATTTGGGCGGCGTCAAGAGCCTCTATTTCAAGGTGATCGATTCCACGAAACTCGCCCTGAGTGAGGTTGTCTATTCCTCTCTCTACATCGACCTCGCCGAAGAGACAACCAATCCGCAGCGGTTCGCGGCTTACGAGGCGTACTCTTCGTTCGAATCAAAAATTGCGAGGAACATCGCTCCCATCGCCGGGATCGACTACTCCTCCACTCCCATTGGCATCGCGACCACCGAGGGGTTGGTTCTCAAATGGACCCTAACCACCTTGGCGGCGCGTTGGGCCACCGATCCCCGCACAAACCATGGCGTGGTGATCCAAGCGGTGGACAAGTCACAACCCGCCCAGTCGTTCAAACTCCAGCACAATCCGAATCCCCCTAGCCCTCATCTGTTCGTCTATTTCAAGTGAATTGATCCGGCACTCGGCTCAATCGCCCTGTGGCGACACCGGGCTGGTCAGCGGGAACACCTGAATGTTCACCTGGTAGACGCGATCGACCACGCCTTCGCGCGAACCCAGCTCGATCAATTTTTGTCGGTACTCCTGGGTCAGGGCGCGAACCGCGTTCCACCGTTCTTCGTCGAGCCCCATGGTCAGGGTGGTGATCTGCCGACGAGTCGGATCCACTCGGTCGAGCGCCTCGGCAGCCAACAACATGGTTTCGCGCTGGTAGGTCTTGATGGCAAGCGACTTCAGCTCGTCGCGGGTGTGCAGAACCGCTTGCTTCTGACAATACTTGTCGCCCGACGGCTCGATCAGATCCAGATCCAACAGTACCTTCAAAGCATGGCGCGCTTCGTCGGCTGAGATCGGCGGATCGAGCATTTTCCCCAGTACTTTGAAGTCGCCGCCAAAAGACTTCGCGGCTACCATCTCCCAAATGGCGACCACGTACCACTTGCTGAAAAAGTCAAACTCCTGCGCCGACAAGATCGTCTTGTCGATCGGCTTTGGGATCTTGCGCATCTGCTGCAAATGCAGATCGCGCTCGCGCGGATCGGTGGCGTTGTTGAAGGCCACCAAGGCCAGGAAGTATTCGGTCTCCCGCTCGTTCAAGGCCATCGCGACCACGAACTTCACCGCCGCTGAAGGGCTGAGATCCCGCTCGCCCATGCACACCAGCCGCAAAGACGATTTCGACTTCAGACCAATCCGGTCGGCCAATTCCTGGTAACTGAACGAGCTGCGCTCGCGCTTCTTGGACGCAACCCAATCACGCAGGAAGAGGTGGTAGTCCTCGTACGCGAAAAGGGCCGCGTTCGGACACGAAAAAGACTCGACGCCCGAGGGCGCCGAGTCTGCAGGAATCAATCCTCGGTGAGTTGGAGGCATGCTTGCAAAACACGATATCGGGATGGGGTTTCGCAAGGGGGAAAGGGAATGGGCTTGGAGATCCATATATACCGCTTTTGGGACTATAGGAAACCAAGCTAATCAGCAGGCTTAGCGCAAGCAACTCACCTCCAGTTTGATTGATTATTAATTCAATTTGCAACACCCATGGAAAATGCTCGCCGAGCACCCCCGACGAGCAAGCAAGCAATCAAATTGACTTTTCAGAATTCTTTGCCATGGAGCTTCGCCATGCTTTACGAGTAGCCAAAGAAAGCATCTATTCCAGTCATTTTCACAGAACGATATCTGCAACAACCTATATTGGCTCAGACAACATGATAGACAAAGGCACTTTCCACCTATCTGCCACCCGCTTATCCCATGTCAAATCCGATGTATTCCACTCGATTTGCACCGGCAAATCCATACTTTTAGCAATCAAAAGAATATTTAACATATTCTTTTGAACCTCTGGTGAACTCGATAAAACCCTGCTCTCGTGCTTCCCTCCTTGGGAGTTGAAAACCGATGTGTAAGTCGTCGTAAAATAGATCCCTCCAGCATGTTGGCGAACACTTGCAACTTTCTCTTTTTGAGTAAACTCTGTTTGAGCAAATGATCCCACCACCAAAACCATAATCAGCCCAGCAGTTTTCATGATTCCATTGATCATTTTTCACCTTTCTCCTTGCATTCACATGTTAATCAGGCAGACATAGATTCATGAGGCGCGCCTGACAAAGCACCTCACTTCTAAATTCTCACAATCTTCTCTACCCTTCGAAAGCCGTTCAAACAACTCCATCAAATCGCGTCTTTATTTATTCAGCAGGTTTTTCGGAGTCGCACTTTGGCCGCAATTAATGTTTCTGCTTCAAATTTGTATCAGCAAACACTAATTCAATAACCAAGGCTCAAAATAGTCGTGCGGATCGAAAACACATCAAGTCACACCCACGCATAATGCAACTTGACTTTTAGGGGCCCGGCCTCAGTCAAGTAAAAGGTGAGGGAAGAACTTAACCGGGCAGAAAAGTGATTGCACCCGAGAAATCGATGCATTTAACTCTTTAGATTACAACATCAATTCGAGCTACTCAAGCAGACTCATAACGACAGGGGAAACACGTCTCCACTTTTCCAACATTTGACTTCGCTGCTTCGGGCTTGGAAATGGAAGCCAATGCCCGTCCAGAACCGCCAAATCTTGAACTTCATTCAAGGGGTAGCTTTTAAGGCAAACGGTTCCTCCATCTTTTTGCAGCACTGGACCAATCTGATCAATCGGATCATAATAGTCTGCATCTGCAGCCAATGAGTATTTCAGTATAGCCACCCCCCCGGTCTCATTCCGAATTTTCAAGTGCACCTCTATTTTCGGCTCCTCGAAAAAATACTTCCAGCCGCCAAGAATACCCGTCCGCCAATACAGAGAATAAAAATTATCATTAACGTCAACAGGGCCGCGATTCGCCCCCCACCACCAATAGCTCAAATCACCACTCTCAAACCCTTCTCCTTTTCTAAATGCCAACGCGGAATTTTCGGAAAAATGATTGGTAGGCACCGCAACCGAAGCAAGAAGAATGCTGGCGTCAACAAGCGGGGACACAGCCCCACTCGAGGTCTTAAACCGATACGAGTATGACTCGATTTGATAGCCGTTATTCTTATTCAAACTGACGATGTTGCGTAAATCTTCAACAGCTACGTACCACTCTGGGATAGATTTCGCCCGAGGCCTAGCAGCAAGCACAATAACTCTAGGCTTCCGCAAGAAGCCGACAATGCCTAGCGGAGGATTCCCATATTGCTTCGCAAATACAGGGTAGCTCGATGGATTCTCACCACTTAATCCACCTATCGTCGCCGACACGCCACTTAAATTTGCCAAAACCGGATAGGAACAACTTTTCCAGCTCAATGCCCCTTCAAGCTTCGCATGCATTTCAAACTTTATTGGCTGTGGCGCCGGCGTAGCCGCGCTGTTTGAACCAAGAATGAATGATGAAGCAAATGAGTAAAGAGCCCCAAGAGCTGGAGAAACTTTTGCAACGGTCGAATTTGCTGCGGCATTGTTTATCCAATTTGCAACACTCCCACCAACATCAGCTGCACTTTTTACAAAACCTGTCACAGGAATCAGATCAGGGCTATTCCAATTCACTGATTTCCAATATTGGTCCGTCGCTCGCTTGTCCAAGTATGCAGCGATCTCGCTCGACACGGATTCAATCTTTCCTACTGTGCTTTCCACCGACTGGTACTCTGACTTCGCATTTTTTGCGCCCACATAGACAAGCTTCCCCGCATCAATCGCTACCTGGAGCAGGTTGATTTTTTTTGCATCCTCCTCTGGGGTTTTTGAAACCTGAGTAATTTGATCAATATCACCCTTTAAATTTAAGCTTATTGCACTCGATGAGCTAAATTCTAAATCAACCCTAAAATACAAAGCAGCATTGACACCAGCTGATCTTGGATCGAAATTCAAATCTACGTCAAAGACAAGCCAGCGCCCTTTTGCGGCAGGAAACTTCCCAGACACATAAACCCTCTCAGATGAAGAGTTGTTATCTGAAATGGTTGTGGCGTCACCTGAAGTTGAATGATTCGCAAATATCGCATGATCGAATATTCTTGCATCAAGTGCATTTCGCGTCGCTCCTGATTTATCCCCAATCGTAACTATCGCATTGACAAAGTCCCCATTTTGCGGAAACACCCCAGGCTCGGGTGTGAGATAAATAAATGACCTCATCACTCCAGTATTGATGTTGTACAGCATGAAAAACGGAGTAATCTGTAGTGCATCTTGATAGTCCGCATTCATTCTTGGATCTTTTGGATCAACCCCAGTAGGAACATTATCCCATGCCAGAACCCTTCGTATGTACAATCGCCACCCATCAGACTGAGCACATCTATCACCTGAAACAGTTACCCCAAAATGATTGTTCGCATCAAATGGGTATGGGACTGCCTGGTGATTGGTCATCGAACGAGTTTTCAATAAGTACCAAGAAGCATCAGTCCAATCCCAGTTGTACGTTACGTCATTTTCCGCAGCCAACCACTTAGGGTCATTGGGGAAAACAGCCATACTTGCGGCTTGTATGGATGCAGACAGTACCGTGACCAGTGCAATCGCTGCACGTATTTTTGTTAACATCATACCACCTCCAAATTTCCAAAATTCACCTAACCTCAATTCCAAACTCCGCTACAATCAGACTTTCCTATAGTCAGCCATTCTAGATCGAACGCGGCACTCGCGCAGATTGTTACTGAAGTCGGATTTCGAGAGTATCCAACAGGAGCGTCTGTAGCTTGAGCTTGCATCATTTGAGCAAGCCGGATTTTTGTCAATGCGTCTTCTGCTCGCCCCAAAACAACTCTTTCTCCATTATTCATTTTTGCTATTACTACGCTATAGCCCGTCCAGCAACTTGAAATATTTGCCACTTTCGATGAATTAATTACCCGGGCAGCATCAGCGGTCCGGCAATCAGCGAACGCCACACCAGATACAATGGCTACCAGCGAAAACAGCATCGCAAACACTTTCATTTCTACCTCCTATTTTTGATTTGCTCATAGGCACTACAAGAAGCTCCATAATTCAAATTGCCTCCGTTTCCACATGCCAGGGGCTATTCGATTGCAGCCGGACTAAAAACCGTGTTCTCCCAGAACACGACTTCCCTTGCCTGCTCCCAGCCTTCCCTTTGCGTTATCTGCCCTATCCGCGATCTTTGTGAATAACCTGAATTTGGCACCCGCCCTTTCAGGTCACCCGTTGCGTTTCCCTATCAGCAACGGATTCACACCAGGCGCCGGAATCCCCGTTCCGAGCACTTCACCCCAGGAGCCCCCATTCCATGAAACGTTTCCTATTCCCTGCCAGCCTCGCGCTCGTGCTCTTCGGATGCGACGGCGCTTCCGAGAACCGCGCTGTCGGCCCCAACGACTCCCGTGTCACCTCACCCGTCTCGAGTGCCGATGTACTGGACTCCGCCAAGCAGCTCGACGATCCGTACACCGTCGAGAACATGAAGGCTGCGCTGAACTCGCTCGGGAAACAGAATACAACAGTGGCCGCACGGGCTGCCGCTCTCGAGCAGCAGATCCAGGCAAACTCCATTTACGTCCGGTTCCTGCCTCGCGGGAAGCGCCAGAAGGACGCCCTTCGCAAAGGAATGGGCGACATTCCCCTCTTCGACCATCCCCTTGATTACAAATCCAAGAACCGCTGGAAGAAATGGGTCGACTCATCCCTCCCCGACAGCACGTTCGCCTACTACGCGACAGTTCCTGTCGACTTTGCGTTCAACGATTCGATCCCCTACGAGAAGATCAAGAGCCTCTTCCTGGTGCAGCCTATCCTGGCCGCGCAGGACGCAAAATTTTCCACGCCCCTCGCACGCAAACAAGCGACAACTTCTGTCGCAAGTAGTTTCGAAAACGCCGGCGTCGACCTCGCGAAACTGGAGATGACCTCGCGAGCCCTCACGGGCAATGCTCCAGCGGAGGCAACTGTCGCGGGCCGCGCCGCTGCTTGGTACAGCAAGTGGCGTCCTACCGGAACCATCACCTACGCCGATGACGTTTTGGGCAACAAACCCGTCGTCGGCGTGAGAGTGACGGCCGGCTACTCGTATTACTGGCGTTCATCCACCACCGACGGCAACGGTTATTTCTATAGCCCCGAGCGCTGGTACTGGAGTTGCCAATACGAACTGCATTGGGATGCGGATGACTTTTTGATGGAAAATGGTGAAAGCTCGTACGGGGAGGATCTGATGATCTATGGCCCCGAAGACAGCTACGATGCTTGGAATACACAACTGACCGGCACGGACGCAAAGCACGCTGCCATCTTTGCAGCCGCGTTCAACTACTACTACCGCGAGATCGATGGATTGGAGCGCCCCCGTCGCGACGATTGGGCCTCCATCGTTCTTGATCTGGAGATCCACAATTCGAATGCTGGCGACGCACTTGGACAGTATGAGAACACCGGAGCCACAGAATACATCGGCATCTGGCTGAAAAACAACGACAGCTATATGGCTTCAGATGTTCTATACGGGAACACATCCCATGAGCTTGCCCACGCTGCCCACTGCGAGCATTTCGTCAGTCAGGATTCCTGGACTTCTCGCAGCAACCAATTCAGTCAGATGGATCTAGCCTTCAAGGAAACCTGGGCGCGTGGTGTAGAGGTCTACCTTACCCGGAAGGTTTATCCCAACTTCAGCGCCTCTTTTTACAACCATGAGTACACTGGAATCATAGAGGACCTCATGGATGATGGCCGCACTCGGTCGACTTCTGCACGAACTGGGATAACGACGATCTACCCCTACGGGTACTTCGCCAACAACTCCGGAACCAGGGATGGCGTCGTGGGATTCAGCATCGCAGAGATCCAATCCCAGATCTTGGGGTCATATTCTCTGGAAGAACTGCGCGTAAATCTTTCAACAGCGTTCCCACCAAATTTGCCTTACCGAGTCTACAACGAACGCAAGATGGAAGAACTGTTCAACCACTGGACATCAGTCACCAAAGAGTACTACCCGTAGCGGAGAATTCGCTTCGCCCCGGCCCTCCCTGTCACCACACTGGCAATCACCAAGCAGGCGGGTGTACCCGAATGGGTGCCCCGCCATTTCCTGTCAGTCGTTGTCCTTGTGGCCTTTGCCCTCGTGTTCTTCGTGCTCTTCGTTTTCTTCCTCGTTGGGCTTTTCGCCGCTTTCGGAGGCCGAATCTTCAGCCTTCCCCGCCCCGCCGAAGGTGGCCTGCAGGCCTGCGACCAGCGAGTCCTGCTCGGCTTGGGACAACCGCGCCGAGGCATGGAGCAGCTTGTAATCCCAGGTCGGCATTTCCCCTGACCCAATCGCATGGAGCATCTCGTCCAATTCGTACTCGCTGGACGGATCGGAGAAGTTCAAATGGCTCCGACCTTCGTTGACATGCGATGCCACCAACCAGCGCACCGGCGCCACTTGGGCATACCAAGGCGTCACGGTTTCGTTGGAATGGCAGTCAAAACACGCCCGACGCACCAAATCCCGCGTGTTTTTGCTGTCCCAGTGGGGCTCGGCCACCACCGGAGGATTCGTAATGGCCGGACGGACAAGCTGGGCGACAAGAATTGTACCAAGCACTCCAAATGCGATCATTCGGGCAAGTTTCATGCGGGCTGTAACCTTTCGCTGGTGGATCTGTCCTACAAACCTACCGTAAATTCGGGACTCCCACCACCTCAAACCACTTCGATTCGGCGATCCAATCAATTTCGGACAAACTTCTCCGATTGCCGCTAGGCCCGATATCGCCTAGTTTTCCACCTGGCCTACGCAATCCTTTCACATCGAGAAATACGAGGGACACATGCCTGTTGCCAATTACGAGCAGTACTGCAAGATGCTGGACACCGCCAAGAAGGGCAAATACGCCTTTCCGGCCTTCAACGTCACCAGCACCGAAACCGCCAACGCCGTCCTCCAAGGCCTGGCCGCGTCAAAATCTGACGGCATCATCCAGGTGAGCACCGGCGGCGGCGAGTTCGCTTCGGGCAGCACCATCAAGGATATGGCATTGGGCGCCATCTCCATCGCGCAGCACGTCCACAACGTGGCCAGCCGCTACAACATCCTGGTCGCCCTGCACACCGACCACTGCCACCCCTCCAAGCTCGACAAGTTCGTCAAGCCCCTGATCGCCGAGACCGAAAAGCGTCGCGCCGCGGGCCTGCCCAACCTGTTCAACTCGCACATGTTCGACGGCTCCGAGCTGTCCATGGAACAGAACATCGCGATCTCGGAAGAGCTCCTGAAGCTCTGCGCCAAGAACGAAATCATCCTCGAAATTGAAACCGGCGTGGTCGGCGGCGAAGAAGACGGACACGACACCTCGGGCGTCGCCAACGACAAGCTCTACACCACCCCCGAAGACATGCAGATGTCCTTCGAGCGTCTCTCGAAGATCGGCCGCTTCCTGCTGGCCGCGACCTTCGGCAACGTGCACGGCGTGTACAAGCCGGGCGGCGTCAAGCTGACCCCCAAGATCCTGCGCGACGGCCAGGCCGCGGTGCAGTCCAAGTTCAGCACCAGCGCCAACCCCCTGGACCTCGTGTTCCACGGCGGTTCGGGTTCGGAACTCCACGAGATCCACGAGACCCTGGACTACGGCGTCGTCAAGATGAACATCGACACCGATACCCAATACGCCTTCACGCGCCCCATCGTCGACTGGATGATGAAGAACTACGACGGCGTCCTCAAGGTCGAAGGCGAAGTCGGCAACAAGAAGGTCTACGATCCTCGCGCCTACCTGAAGGCGGCCGAAGGCGGCATGGCCAAGCGCGTCAGCCAGGCCTGCGACGATCTCAAATCTACTGGAAAATCCCTACTCGCATAAACGAAGAAGACTAAGAAAGGTCCCCCGTGAAACTCCTGGAACATGAAGCGAAGGCCGTCCTGCGTAAAAGCGGGATGGTCGTTCCCGTGGGCAAGGTCGTGGTCTCCCCCGAAGAGGTCGCCCCTGCCCTTGCGGAACTTGGCCTGACAGAAGCTGTCTTGAAGGCGCAGGTCTTCACGGGTGGCCGAGGCAAGGCTGGAGGCGTCAAGTTGTTCAGCGGCGCCGCCGAAGGTGCGGAAATTGTCAAGAAGTTGATCGGCGCCACCCTGGTGACGCACCAGACAGGTCCTGCGGGCGAAAAGGTCGGAAGCCTCCTCTTGGAGTCGAAGACCGCCATCGCCCGCGAGATCTACTGCTCGATTCTGCTGGACCGGGAAGCCAACGCTCCGGTCCTTGTTCTTTCCGCCGAAGGTGGAATGGAAATCGAAGAAATCGCCGAGACCCATCCTGAAAAGATCCTGAAGATGCATCCGCCCGTGGGCCACGACCTCTGGTCGTTCCAGGTCCTGCGCGCTTGCAACTTCCTGTCCATCACTGGCGAGACGGCGAAGGAATTCGCGCTCGTGTTGAACCAGTTGTGGAAGGTCTACCAGCAGTACGACGCATCGCTCTTGGAGATCAATCCGCTGGTGGTCGACAAGGACGGACACGTGGTCTTGCTGGACTGCAAGTTCATCGTGGACGACAACGCCGAGTACCGCCAGAAGGGTCTTGGAGACGCCGACGCCGACAAGACCGCCGCCGAAATCGAATCGGCCAAGTACGGCCTGTCGTACGTTTCGCTGGACGGCACCGTGGGCTGCATGGTCAACGGCGCAGGCCTGGCCATGGCAACGCTGGACCTGATCGCCTCGGTGGGCCTCATGCCCGCCAACTTTCTCGACGTCGGCGGCAGCGCCAACGAAGAGGCGGTCACCAAGGCGTTCGAGATCGTACTCACCGACGACAAGGTCCAGGTCATCCTGGTCAACATCTTCGGCGGCATCATGAAGTGCGACATCATCGCACAGGGTGTCATCAACGCCGCGCGCAAGCTCGGTGTGAAGGTGCCCATCGTGGTGCGTCTGCAGGGTACCAATGTGGCAGAGGGCAGGAAATTGCTGGCCGAATCGGGACTCGCCTTGATTTCCGCAGACGGACTGGACGATGCGGCGAAGAAGGTTGCCGAAGCCGCCAAAGGGGTGAAAGCATGAGCATCTTCGTCGACAAAAACACCAAGGTCGTGGTCATCGGCTTGACCGGCAAGGCTGGCTCGTTCCACGCCGCCCAGTGCAAAGCCTACGGGACACAAATTGTCGCAGGCGTCACGCCGGGCAAGGGTGGCATCATCCACGACGGCATCCCCGTCTTCAACACCGTGCACGAAGCCGTGAACGCCACCGGCGCCGACTGCGCTCTCATCTTCGTGCCGCCCCCGGGCGCCGCGGATGCGATCGTGGGATCGGCCGACGCAGGCGTGCCATTTATTGTCGCCATCACCGAAGGCATTCCTGTGCTGGACATGGTGTGGGCGCGCAAGGAAGCGGACGCTCGCGGTGTGACGTTGCTCGGGCCCAACTGCCCTGGCATCGTGACCCCCGGCGAATGCAAGATCGGCATCGCTCCTGGATTCATCCACAAGCGCGGCAAGGTGGGCATCGTGTCCCGTTCCGGCACCCTGACCTACGAGGCGGTCTACCAGACCACCCAGTTGGGTCTTGGGCAGAGCACCGCGGTTGGCATCGGTGGCGACCCGGTCCACGGCCTGAACCATGTCGATGTTCTCAAGCGTTTCAACGCCGACCCCGAAACCGAAGGGATCATTCTCATCGGTGAAATCGGCGGACCCGACGAACAGAACGCCGCCAAGTACATCAAGGAGCACGTGAAGAAGCCCGTGGTGGCCTTCATCGCCGGTGCGGCAGCCCCTGCGGGCAAGCGCATGGGTCATGCGGGCGCGATCGTGGAAGGCAAGAGCGGAACCGCCCAGGCGAAGAAGGAGGCCCTCAAGGCCGCCGGAGCGCTTGTGGCCGAGACCGCGGCCGATATCGGCCCCTTGATGAAAAAGGCATTGGGCTAAGCGGCTGCGCGGGCGCATACTCCCCTCGGCCAATCCTCGGCGTACCGACGCGTACGCCTTCGGATCGGCCGAGAGTCGTCTGCATCCCGCTCGCTCACGTATCCACAGCTTTAGATGAATTGCCCTGGGCTCCCGTTTTAGCGGGAGCCAGGGCTTTTTTGTTGTCCGCTGGAATCCTTGCGGCGTCCATGGGATAATCGTCCCATGCATCTCGGCTCCCGATCGCCATCCAACACGGTGCGGTCTTCGTGAAAAAGCCATGGTACCAGCGCGATGGCGTGCAGGTGGTGACAGATCTTGCCGCCTGCAAGGAACGCGAACTCGATTTTTCCATGCCCATCGAGGTGGAAGGCATTCCGCTCGACAGCCAAGTATCGTGCCGCAACACCCTTTCGCTGATCCGGTACGTGGAGAACTCAACAGGCACTCCCGTCTCGTCGCTCCTGAAAGGCGTGGGAGTCGATCTCCCGTTGTCGCATCTCAAAGATCCCCACAAGTGGCTCAGCTACGAAGACAGTTTGCGTCTGTTCGAACTCGCACGACGCCTGGAACCCACGCGCAATCCAAGGCGCTTCCAGTGGATCGGACGCCATGCCCATCGATGGCAGACCATGGGCGCCGGAGTCGACGCGCTCGCGAACCTGTTGCCCTTGCGGCGGGTGATGTGGATCGCATCGGAATACGGTCGCGTGTTCAACAACGGCCAATTCATCCGCTCCATCAGGCAATCCAAAGGGCGAATGACCCTGATCTCCAAGTATGCGGAATATGTCACGCCCTATCGCGTGCTCGACATGGACTGGTGGACCATCGGCATCTACACCGGTTTTCCGGAGCGCCGAGGCCTGCCTGCAGCCACGAGTCGCCTCGAATTTTCGCTATTCCCCATCGAGAATCTTCTGGACCGCGAATATCTCTGGCTTGGGGTTCGAGACCACGGCGTGCGATCCGAATGGACCTACCACGGACTTGCCCGCAAACGTTGGTTCGTGGAAGGCGAAGAGTACGCGCACCAGGTAATCCTGCTCCGCGAGAGCCTAATCGCCGGTGCCTCGACCGTCGGCGAAGACCTCTTCGACCCGACACCCCACGAGCTCGAGGATTTCACGCCTCGCGAACTGAACGACCATTTGGAAAACCGCAAGGCGTGCATCGTTTGGCTGGTCACGAAAACGCTGGAACGCGGCAAGGATGTGGTCGTCGAAACCGGCGAAATCTACGGAGCCCCGTACACGCGTTTTTCCTTGTCGTGGACCGAACGCTCCTGGCTCGAACACTTCCGCGAGACCATCCGCGACTGGCGCAAGCGCATGGCCATCTCGGGCGAAGCGCTACGCGTGGAAATCGAAGCCGCGAAGTCCGAGGCGATGCAGGCCGAACGCGAACGCGCGGCGTCGGAACGCAAATCCCTCATCTTCCAGACCTATGCGCGACGCTCTCTTGTCGATCGCATCGATCGGGGCGAAGATCCTCGCCAAGACAAGCCGGTCCGACAAGATTTGGCAATCCTGTTCGCCGACCTCCGCGGGTTCACGCAGGTGGCGTCGTACATGTCGCCCGAAGACACCGTCGCGTTCCTGAACTCGTACTTCACGCGCTTGAACCGGCCCATCTACCACCATCGCGGCGAGATCGACAAGATCATGGGCGACGGCATGATGGCGGTCTTCAACGACGGCAAAGGCCTCGAGCCCATGGCGGTTCGCGCGGTCCAGGCCTCCATCGAGATCCGTTTGGAACTGCAGGCCTACAACCGGGAACGCTGGGAATGGCACACCCGCAACGCCGAGCCGGGCCAGGATTTCCCGCGCATCGACAATGGCATCGGGATCGCCTTCGGGCCCGTGGTGACGGGAAACATCGGCTCCGACCACAAGCTCGACCACACCCTGATCGGCGACGTCGTGAACGTGGCATCGCGTCTGGAAGGACTCACCCGCTACTACGGCACGGCCAT
>JBDKGS010000076.1:0-14797 GCA_039798065.1 Fibrobacterota bacterium
CGCGCTGACAGCATTTGTCAAAGCGCTCAACGAGGTGAAGAACGTCCTGAACGAGAAGTTCCCGGACAATCCTCCGTCGATCAAGCCGCTGATCCAATTCGTGGAAGAAAAGGCCAAGGAGACCAAACCCGCCGCCGCGGCTCCTCCTCCACCATCCCCTTCACCGAGCGCGCCCTCGACGGATTCCGTCAGCAACGCTTCCATCCCGGCACCCGCGATCGGCGATGGCGCATCCAAGACGGACCTGCTCAACGCCCTGCGCAAGATCGCGTTGTCGGTCACCAGCTCCGAACCCGACAACCCAATGGGCTACAAGCTCCTGCGCATCAGCCGCTGGCAGGACGTGTCGGTCGCGCCAAAAAACGACAAGGGCACCACGGTCTTCAATCCCCCGAACCCGCAGCGCGCCGCGTTCCTGGATAGCCAGTTCACCCAGAAAGCCTGGGGCGTCATCCTCGAAAAATGCGAGCCGGCCTTCACCGAACCCGGATTCCATTTCTGGTTCGACCTCCAGTTCTGGGCCGTCCAGGCCCTGGTGGGCAAAGGGTTGGAGGCCTGCGCGGAAGGCATCCGACAGGAATTGCGCGGGCTTCTGAAGCGCGTCCCCCAGCTGGCCGAGATGAAGTTCTCGGACGGCACTCCTCTCGCCAACGGCCAGACCAAGGCCTGGATGGAAGAGATCCAGCAACAAGGAGCTTCGGGGGGAGGTCGCATGTCTTCCGCCGCACGCGAAGATACCTTGGAAGCCGACCTTACCACCGCCAAGGAAATGGCCTCGTCAGGAAATGTCGCCGAAGCCATCGACGTGCTGCAGTCCGGACTCATCTACGGCGACCAGCGTTCGCGCACCATCCGCCAGTTGGAAATCGCTCGCGTGGCGCTGCAACACGGCAAGATCCGCGCCGCAGTGGCCGTCTCGACGGAAATTGCCGAGCGCGCGGAGAAAATGTCGTTGGCAGCATGGGAGCCGCAGCTGGCCCGTTCCATCGCCGAGATCCACATCAAGTCGTTGACCGCCGCGATCGACGCCAACGTCGGCGATGTGACGATGCTCACACAAAAGCGCGAAATCGTGGCTTTGCGCGCCGGATCCGAAGATCCGGCCTTGATTTCCCGCTTCGATTTCTGATCTTCTAAAACACAACTTCCCACAACCACCACTCCCCCAAGGCGAGGGCCTCCATGGCAGGCAGCAGCTTCCAGAACGAAATTCCTCCCGCACGCGTCAACATCCAGTTGAGCGTCGACAAGGGCAACGCGCAGAAAAAGACCGAACTGCCCCTCAAGATGCTGGTGCTCGGTGACTTCACGCAGCGCAAGGACGATACCCGTATCGCCGACCGCGAGAAGATCAACATCAACAAGACGAATTTCGACCAGGTCATGGAATCCCTCGACCTTGGCGTCAAGACCGTCGTGTCCAACAAGATCAAGAACGACGGCAGCGACATGCAGGTCGATCTCAAGATCAAGAACATGAAGTCCTTCGATCCGTCGGAAATCGTCAAGCAGGTGCCCGAGCTCTCCAAGCTGATGGCCGCCCGCAACCTGATCCGCGACCTGGGCTCCAACCTCCTGGACAACCGCGAATTCCGCAAGCGCATGGAAGGCATCCTCAAGGACAAGTCCGCGATCGACTCCATCCTCGCCGAACTCGACCAGAACGCTCCCGAGAAGAAGGAGGGCTGATAAGCCATGTCGACCGAGAACAGCCTCCAGTACATCTACGAAACGATGAACCTCGACCTCCCGAAGCAGGAAGTCGACTTGATGACCTATTCCGACGCGGGCAAGCTCTTCGAGCATGAAGCGTCCGAGCGCATGGGCGCGGCCCTGCGCGTGTTCCTCAAGAGCGTCGTCGACAGCTCCAGCTCCATCGAGAAGATCGATCGCGCCGCCATCGAAGCGCAGGTCGCCTTCATCGATCAGATCATCAGCGCCCAGCTGGACGAGATCCTCCACTCCGAGCCGTTCCAGAAGCTGGAAGCCCAGTGGAAGCAGCTCAAGTTCCTGGTCGACCGCACGAACTTCAAGAAGAACGTGAAGATCGAGATCTTGAACTGCACCAAGCAGGCATTGCAGGAAGACTTCGAGGATTCGCCCGAAATCATCCAGTCGAGCCTCTACAAGCACGTCTACGTCGATGAATACGATACTCCAGGCGGCGAGCCCTACGGTGCGCTGATCTCCAGCTACGAGTTCGATTCCGGCTCGGCCGACATCAGCCTGCTCACCGATCTCTCGCACGTTTCCGCATCCGCCCACTGCCCGTTCATCGGCTCGGTCGGCGCCAAGTTCTTCAGCAAGAACAGCGTGCACGAACTGCCCAAGATCGACGACCTCGAGAACTACCTCGATCGCGCCGAATACATCAAGTGGCGCGGCTTCCGTGATTCGGAAGACTCCCGCTACGTGGGCTTGGTCCTGCCCCGTTTCCTTCTGCGCGTCCCCTACGATCCGGAAGACAATCCGGTTGCCGACTTCAACTACAAGGAAGCGGTCACCGGCGACGAGCACGAGAAGTACCTCTGGGGCAACGCCTCGTTCTCGTTCGCGGCCAACATGGTGCGCTCCTTCGTGGACAACGGCTGGTGCGTCCAGATCCGCGGCCCCGAATCGGGTGGCAAGGTGGAAGAACTGCCCATCCACAACTTCGACGTGGGCAAGGGCACGCAGATGAAGATCCCCACGGAGATCCTCATCCCCGAAACCCGCGAATTCGAGTTCGCGAACCAGGGTTTCATTCCGCTGTCCTACTACAAGAATCGCGACTACGCGTGCTTCTTCTCGGCCAACTCGTCGCGTCGTCCGGAGGAGTTCGACAACCCCACCGTGACCGCCAACGAGCGCATCAACGCCCGTCTGCCCTACATTTTCCTGACCGCTCGCCTTGCCCACTATCTCAAGGTCTTGCAGCGCGAGAACATCGGTGCCACCAAGAGCGCCGCCGTCCTCGAACAGGAATTGAACAACTGGATCAAGGGCCTTGTCACCGAAATGAAGGATCCCGGTCCCGAACTGGCCGCGACACATCCTTTGAGCTTCGGACAAGTCACCGTGACCGAGAATCCGGACAACCCCGGCTTCTTCCGCGTGGCATTGGCCGTGATCCCACACTTCCAAGTCGAAGGAATCGACGTCAGTCTGTCCCTCGTCTCCAAGATGCCGCAAGGCAAGTAACCCCCACCCCCCAACCCCCACCCCCAATAAAGGAAAAGCAACATGGCAATTCCCGCCTACATGGAAATCGACGGAATCCCTGGTTCCGTGAATGTCGCCGGTCGCGAAGGCACCGTCGAGGTTCTTGAGTTCAACCATCGCGTCTACATGCCCACCGATCGCGACGACGGCAAGTTGACCGGCACTCGCAAGCACGATGCCCTGATCATCCACAAGGCTTTCGACAAGTCGTCGGCCTTGCTGTACCAGCGCGTCTGCACCGGCACTTCCATTCCCAAGATCACGATCAAGTGGTACGAGATCACCGATCAAGGCGAAGAGAAGCCCTACTACCAGCACGTCTTGACCAAGTGCAAGATCGCCTCGGTTCGCTCCTACATGCACAACGTGAAGGATCGCGCCAAGGAACAGTACGTGCACCAGGAAGAAGTGACCATCCGCTACGAGAAGATCTCCTGGACCTTCTTGGATGGCAACCTCCTCCACACCGACGAGTGGAACAGCCGCTAAGATTTTTCCTCTCCTGAGGAAAACCGGGGCCGGACGGATTCCGTCCGGCCTTTTTCCGTTCTCGTCTTTGCCCCATGCTCCGGCTAGCCCCTTGCATGGGGCAAAGACGTCAATTTCTGTCGCCTCGATCCAATCCTTCCCAGGGTGGCCATGCAGTTCGAAGGACTCTTCGAGAAAATCACGGGAACCTACCAGGATGGCACGCCTGTGCGGGCCGTTCCATCGGGGAATCGTCGCCAACTCAGCGTGGTGGAGCACATCCAGCGCCTGTTGGAGACCCGCAAAGGCATGCTCATCCACATGCCGGATTTTGGCATGCCCGACATCGGCGACCTTTTCCGCCGCCTTCCCGCCAGCGCCAGCGAGATCCAGACCGAGATGGAAGCCCTGATCCGCAAATACGAACCCCGCATGGAAAACGCCAAGGTGATCTTCCAGGAGTTCGACGCCGCCCAGGCGCGCGTGCGGTTTCGCATCACCGGGTCCCTCAAGGGAGCAGGACGGGTGCAGATGGAATCCTCGTTCTACCCCAACGGTCGCGGCGAAGTCCGCCCGCTGGCCTGAGACGGAAAATGTCCGACCTCAAACGATACTACGACGAGGAAATGCGCTACCTGCTGGGGGCCGGGCGCGAGTTCGCCCGCGAGCATCCCGATGCCGCGCACACGTTGTCCATCGCCGAAGTCGAAGATCGCGATCCCTTCGTGGAACGCCTCTTCGAAAATTTCGCCTTCCTGTCGGCCCGTGTGCGCCAGACCTTGGACTCGCAGGACGAGAGCATGGCCGGCCAGCTCTTGGACCAGGCGGCTCCCGGCATGGAATCGCCGCTTGCCGCCACTTCCATGGTGGAGTTCAAGCCCCGCCCCGACACATCCGAGTCGGGACGCCAGGTGGAACGCGGAAGCGAGGTCCGCACACCGCACCTCAGCGGTCTGCGCGCGCCCTGCCGGTTCCGCACCATTCGCGATTGCACTCTCCATCTGCTGCGCCTGGAGAACCTTGGCGCCAACACCGGGCACGACGGCCAGACCGGACTGGAATTCGAGCTGGTCGCGTTGGACTCGTCGGGACTTGTACGCTGGCCTTCGGAGCTCGACCTGTTTCTTTCCGGCGACGCCACGGTCGCGTGGGCGCTGCGGCACTGGCTGCTTCGAAAGGTCCGCCGGATCGATGCCGACGCTTCGATCGGGACCGATGCGCGAAACCTTTCCTTCGCCCCCGCGGGAAACGAAGGCGGCTATTCGCTGGAAGACTCGCCGTCCTCCAAGCCGCTGCTGGACCTGCGCGATTTCCTCTGCGCCGATGACAGATTCCGGTTCGTGTCGCTGCGGGGCCTGGACGAGATCCTCGCGCCGGAGACAAAATCCGTCCGGATCCGGATCGTCTTCGACCAGCCTCCTCCGGTGGCTTTGGAGCGCGGCATCCAACCCGACACCATCCGACTGAACACGGTTCCTGTCGTCAACGCCTTCTCCGAGTCCTGCCAGCCGCATCTGCTCGATCCATCGCGCACCGAATACCCGTTGCTCTCCGCCGACGGCGGGGAGCAGGAAATCCTGGAGACGGAACTGTTCCAGGGCGCGAGCCAATCGGACCCATCGAAGAGCCACACCTACGTGCGTTTCTCGAGCTGGCGCAACTCCAGCCGAAAGCTCCCAGAAACCGGATGGTACCAGATCCATCGCCGCCCGAACCGGTCGGGCGGCATGAAGACCAGCATCGGCGTCGGGCATCCCGACGACGCGTTCACGTTCGACGACGAATACCTGGGCGGGAAAATCTGGTGCTGCGACGGCGACATCCCCTCCGAATCCGTGCGTCCCACCGACCTCAGCGAGCCCTCCACCGGGATCCCCTCCGGTTTGACAATTTCTGGCCTATCCCGTCCCACCCAGGTCTATCGGGCCCCGGCGACTTCCGACTACCGCTGGAAGCTTCTTTCGCACTACCAACGCTCCTTCAGCGACCTGTGCAAGGCACGCAGCCTTCAAGAGACCTTGCGGCAACTGCTGTGGGATCCTCGCGAGCTCAAGAAGTCGGTCATCGAAAAGATCTCCGGCCTTTCGGTGGCCACCGGATACGAACTGGTATCGGCGCTGCCACGCCCCGTCACCATCGCGACCTTGACAATTTCCGACGACGCCATCGGAAGCGACGCCTGGAACCTGGTCGGGCAGCTCGACGAGTTCGCCCGCCTGGTCTACCGCCTTCTGGCCGCGCGCCAACCCCAAGGCACGCGACTCGTGCTTCGGCTTCGCCTGCTTCCACTGGGTCTGGAACTGGAGCATCTGTCATGAAGGTCGCACCCGAAATCCGCTTCCGTCAGGAACCGCGCGCGTTTTCCTTCGCCCAATGGCTTCGCATCTGGCTGCGCGGGCGCCTGAAGGAACAGGGACGCGCCCCCGACCTGCTATCCCTCCTGGACGACGGCCTGGACATCCACCACTCCGGGTCCATCGGGTTCGCTTCGCAGGACATCCACGATCTGCGCACGTCCAGCTCGGGCCGTGAAGAATTGCGCGTGCACTTCATGGGGTTGCAAGGCGCCTCGTCGCCCCTTCCGTCGTACATGATCGATCCGCTCCAGCGTTCCGACGACCGTTGGAGCCCTTTGCGCGCCTTCTACCGCATCTTCGAGAACCGCACCTACCGCTTGTTCGGTCTGGCCATCCTGCTGCGCTCGCCATGGATCCGCAGCGAATTCACCCAAGCCGACCCGCTGGAAAAAAATCTCAAGCTGTGGGCCGGATGTTCGGACAACGCCGACCCCAATGCGCCATCCAGGCGGCTGGGCGGATTTTCGCAGCTGGTGCCCAACGGACGCTCGCGCGACGGACTGCAACGCTTCCTGGCGCAGCAGCTGAACGCCTCATCGGTTTCGGTCGAGGCCGGGATCACCACCTGGATCCCCAACCCCGCACCCGCGAAACTGGGCGAGGTCCTCTTGAACGGTGGCGGCGCTCTGGGCGACGCCATCCCCATGGGCGGCGAATCGATCGAGATCAAGATCGGCCCGTTGGCGTGGGACGAATACCGGGTCTGGAGCCAGGACCGCCAAGCTGCGACAGATCTTGTCAAGGCGTTGGTGGACGATTTCCTTCCACGCCCCATGGAGTGGGCGGGCGAAATCCTGCTGGACCCGTCCACCGTTCCCGAAAGCGCCGGCCGATTGCTGAGCGACGCCGACGGCGAGTCGCAGGCCACGCTGGGCACCTGCGCCTGGTTGGGATCGGATGATCCGGAACCCGCGCGCCTGGTCCTGGCCTAGATCAGTCCCACACCGTTCCCAGCACCGCGTTGTCGATGAGGCGCGTGGCTCCGTAGCGGGCCGCGGCCACCAGGATGGCGGGCTTGTCGACGGATTCCGTCGCATCCAGCACCTCGAGCGAATCGGGATCCAGCAGCGTGAAGTAGTCGACGACGTCCGGCGGGTTCGCGGCCAGTTCGTCCTTGCCCACGGACAGAATCCGTCGTGGGTCGCGTTCGCCCGACTCCCAAGCCGCCACCGAGGCGCGGATCGCGCGTGAAATCGCCAGCGCGCGCTGGCGGTCGGATTCCGACAGGTACCGGTTGCGCGAACTGAGGGCCAGGCCGTCGTCCTCGCGGATGGTGGGGGCCACCACCAGCTTGAGACCGAAGTCGAGGTCGCGGACCATGCGGCGGATGAGGAGCGCCTGCTGGGCGTCCTTCTGGCCGAACACGGCCACATCCGGCTCAACGCTCAAGAACAACTTGGCCACCACGCTGGTCACGCCATCGAAGTGCCCTGGACGGATTTCGCCTTCCAGCACCGATTTCCACTCGGGGACGGTCACCTGGGTGCGATAGCCTTTGGGATAGAATTCGGCACCGGGCGCGAAAACCGCCTTCACGCCGGCCTCTCGGGCTGTGGCGAGATCCGCCTCCCAAGTGCGCGGGTATTTGTTGAAGTCCTCGTTGGGACCAAACTGGGTGGGGTTCACGAAGATGGATAGCACCACGTCGTCGGTCAGCTCGGCGGCCAAGCGAAGCAGCGACGCGTGACCTTCGTGCAGAGCGCCCATGGTGGGAACGAAGCCGACGCGACGCCCGGCCAGGCGGGTGGTGCGGCTCCAGTTGCGGATTTCGGAAGAGGTGCTGAAGATTTCCATGATGAATGGGTGCACGATAGAATTCCCAAAGGCCCTTTACTACCGCGCACCCACCGCATCGAGCTTGCTTGCGACCCAACCGGAGTTGTACGATCAAGCCTCACATGAGCATACTCGCCCTGGACATCCGCGAAGTCCCCATCCAACTCCATCTAGGCAACCATCCACCGGTGGTGGCGGCGTTGTTCCTGCACCAGCACGGCCCCCGTGGCCGCGAGGGCCTGCTGGACCGACTCAACGGCAACGAGGCGTTCATCCCCGTCCGATGGGAGGGTTCCATCCACCTGGTAGGCCGTGCGTCGATCTCCTACCTGGAAACCTCCGAGTCTCCTCCAGCCGACTCCGACGACCTTCCCGAAGTGGTGGCGGAGCCCAGCTACATGCGGTTGCGGTTGCGCTCTGGACAGGAATTGACTGGATCGATCCGCGTCTTCCTGCCCGACAACAGAAACCGTCTTCTCGATTTCCTGAACCTCAAGGACCGCTTCTTCGGATTGTCCACGGAGGCCGGATTGGCCGTCGTGAACAAGGACTGGATCGAGACGGCCGAACCCCTCGCGGAAGAACCCTAGATGGCGACCCTCGACAGCTACCTGCAAGCCCAGATCAGCCACGGCGCGAACCATTTCATCCTGCAGGCGGGGAAGGAGATCGTGTTCGTGTTCGACGGCGTGGAACGCCCCATGACGGCCGAGAAATGCGATCCCGCCACCGTGACTGCCCTGTTGCTGGAAGTCGCCCCGCCCAAGAACCACGCGGCCATCCGCGCCAATTCCCCGTTCGAATTCCGGTACACCTGCGGCGACCGTCCATTCGTCTGCCAGGGCCACCCCACCGCCATCGGTCCACGGGCGATCTTCGCCACCGCCGAGACGATTTTTGTCAGCGACGACCCGGCCTCCCTCGTGGACCACGTCCCCGAGCCCGCCATCCACAAGCTTTTCCGGACCATGGTCGAACGCAAGGCCTCGGATCTGCACCTTTCCACGGGCGAGCCGCCTCTGCTGCGCGACTCCGGCGACATGATGCGCCTGGAGGGCGAGGGCATCCTGGGCGACGATGCATTGCGCGACATGCTTTTCGAGATCGCCCCCGCCCGCAATCGCGAAGAGTTCCTGGAAACCGGCGACACCGATTTCGCCTACGAGATCGCCGGACTCGCTCGCTTCCGCGCCAATTTCTTCCGCGACCGCAACGGCTGCGGCGCCGTGTTCCGACAGATTCCGACCAAGATCCTCTCGGTGGAGGATCTTGGCCTTCCCGAGGAAGTGAAGCAGCTGTGCTTCCTGTCCAAGGGACTGGTGCTCGTGACCGGCCCGACAGGATCCGGCAAGTCGACCACGCTCGCGGCGCTCATCGACCTAGTGAACCGCGTCCGCAAGGACCACATCATCACCATCGAAGACCCCATCGAATTCGTGCACCCCAACAAAGGGTGCCTCATCAACCAGCGGGAAGTCCGCATCCACACCAAATCGTTTTCCAGCGCTCTGCGCGCGGCGTTGCGCGAGGATCCCGACATCGTGCTCGTGGGCGAAATGCGCGACCTGGAGACCATCGGGATCGCCATCGAAACGGCCGAAACCGGACACCTGGTGTTCGGGACGCTGCACACCAGCACCGCGCCAAGCACGGTGGACCGCCTCATCGACGTGTTCCCCTCCGATCGGCAGGACCAGATCCGCGTCATGCTTTCCGAATCGCTGAAAGGCGTGATCGCCCAGACATTGTGCCGCAAGAACGGCGGCGGCCGCGCGGCGGCCTACGAGATTCTGATCGGCACCCCGTCGGTGTCGGCGCTGGTGCGCGAAGGCAAGACCTTCCAGATTCCGTCGGTGATGCAGACAGGCAAGAAGTACGGGATGTGCACGCTCAACGACAGCCTGATGGACCTGGTCCGCCGCAAGATCGTGGACCCCAAGGAGGCCTACATCAAGGCTGTGGACAAACAGAGCCTGCTGGGTCTGTTCAAGGGTCAGGGTGTGGACACCAGCTTCCTGGCCGAGGTCGGGGCTTGATGCCGCTTCCGATCGCGTAGACAATTTCCGTCAACCACAACGCGAAACACGAGGAGACGATCATGGCATTGGCGACCTGGGACCCCAAATACGTGACAGGCAATCCGGCCATCGATGGCCAGCACAAGAAACTGTTCGAAATGGTCAACACGCTCCATGATTCGCTTTTGGCCGGGCACGGAAAGGAACAGATGGGCCCCACCCTCAAGGGGCTCGCCACCTACACGGTGGAGCACTTCAAGACCGAAGAGGGCTTCATGACCTCGCAGGCGTACCCCGGATACACCGAGCACAAGCGCAAGCACGACGAACTGCTTGGCCAAGTGGGCCAACTGATCAAGGACTTCGACGAAGGCAAGCTCACGCTCCCACTCACCCTCGCCCGGTTCCTGTCCGACTGGATCCGCCATCATATCGAGGACGAGGATCAGAAAATGACCCAGTGGCTGCGGACCAAGGCCGGGCACTGATCTCCCTTCCTGACGGATTTTGACGCCATCGGGTAAGGCGGCGCAGCCCCGACTTCTAAAGGCTTTTCAACGAAGATCCGGCCGCACATCACCACCAACCCAACAGGCTCGCCGCGGGGTGTTTTTATTCGTCCGTGTTGCTGTTCGCCTGGTGGTTGCTGGTGCTGCTTTCGATGAACCGCTGCAGACGCTGTCGCGCTTCCGTCCAGACGGCAAGCATGGCCTGCAACAGCGAAGCACCGTCGTCGGACGGACCCGCCGATGCCGCCCAGGCTTCCAGTTCGGCTGCGGCCTTGGAAAGCTGGATGCATCCAACACTCGCACCAGCCCCCTTGAGCGCGTGGGAATTCTCGCGGACCACCCCGATCTGCCCTTTCTCGCACCCGGTCTGGATGGCCGCCATCCGCACCGGGAAATCCTCCAAGAACGCCTGTACGGCGATCCTCGCCACATCCGCGTCGCCCAGGACCCGCCCAAGCAACAAAGCCTCCTCGAAGATCGAATCGGAGACGCCACCACTGCCCGGGTCGCTTGGCTTCGCGACGAGCGTCTGTTGGTGACGAGGCAGCCAACGACGCACCTTGGCGCGTAGCTCGACCTGGTCCAAAGGCTTGGTCATGTAATCGTCCATGCCCGCATCGATGCATCGCTCGCGATCGCCCTTGAGCGCGTGAGCGGTCATGGCCACGATCGGCACCATGGGGTTGCGCACGCCTTGGCCGCCCTGCCGTATCAGCTTGGTCGCGTCGAATCCATCGAGCTCGGGCATCTGGCAGTCCATGAAAACCATGTCGTAGTCGGCGACCGCCAGCCGTTCCAGGGCGTGCCGGCCATTGTTGGCCACGTCGACAGTCAGGCCCAGGTGCTCCAGGCTCTTGCGCGCCACGATCTGGTTCACCGCGTTGTCCTCCACGACCAGCACCTTGTGGGCCACCTCCTGGTGGGGATGCGGCGGCTCGAAGACGGATTCTGTCAAGGATGTCGTTCCGAAATCCGAAGTGGCCTCGGGGAACGAGGAGGTTTCGACCGCCACCGTGCCCTCGGGCATCGCGAATTTCACCATCACGTGGAAGGTCGATCCTTTGCCGAGGACGCTCGTGACGTCGACGTCGCCTCCCATCATCCGCGCGAGCTTTCGCGAAATCGCCAACCCAAGGCCGGTCCCGCCGAACTTGCGCGTGGTCGATCCGTCGGCCTGCGTGAAGGCCTCGAAGAGTTGTCCCACCCGATCGGGAGGGATCCCCACTCCCGTGTCGGTGATGTTGATCTCCATTTGCCAGGAATTGTCGATCGCGGCCGCCTTGGCGTCGATGCGAACCGACCCGTGCTCGGTGAACTTGATTGCGTTGCCCACCAGGTTGATCAGAATCTGTCTGAACCTGCTCGGGTCGCCCCGCACCAGACGCGGGATCTTGCTGTCGATCCAGCACGTGAACAAGACGCCTTTGTCGCCCGCCTTCACCGACAACAGTTCGCCGACCCGCATCACGACGTCCTTGGGATCGAAATCGACCGCCTCGAGGTCCATGCGCCCCGCCTCGATCTTAGACACGTCGAGGATGTCGTTGAGGAGTCCGAGCAAGGTGCGCCCGCTCGATCTCACCAGCCGCAAATAGCGCCGCTGGTCGGAGGAGAGCGGCGTCTCCAGGACAAGTTCCGTCATGCCCAGGATGCCGTTGAGAGGGGTGCGGATCTCGTGGCTCATGTTGGCCAGGAATTCGGATTTGGCGGCGGAAGCACGCGCCGCGGCGTCGGCGTGATCCTCCGATTCGCTCATCGCCACCAGAAGCTGTCGATTGGCCTCGTGGAGCTGTTCCTCGGCCAGGAACCTTTCGGTCACGTCGGAAAAGGAGGTCACCACCGCGCAGGGAGTCGAGTCGCCATCCTTGAAAATGGGCTGCGAGTTGACTTCCAATCGACGTTTTCCGCCATCGGGGCTCGTCGCGGTCATTGGGATGTTGCGGTGGATCTTGCCCGTCCGAAGGGTCTCCAGGATGAAGTTGTCGTCCTCATCCTTCTCGTTTTCCTTGTCGGCGAGAACACCCAGCGATCGCAACGTCCGATGGCCCAGCAGCGCCGATTTGTCGAGCTGGAGGATTTCCAGCGCCCTTCGATTGCAATCGATGATGCGGCCTCCCCGGTCACGGACGATGACCCCTTCGGCCAGCGCCTGCAACGCCTCGCGGTGGATGGTTCCAGCATCGCGGAAAAGCTCCGTCGAAGAACCTCCCTCGGATTGGTCGCCGCGCATTTGCGCCAGGCGGCGGCGCAAAACGAGTACGGCCACCACGGACCCGAGAGCCAGCGAGAGGGCTCCTCCCTCTAAAAATCCGATCGACATAAACTCGATTCTCCCATCTACCGATCGGTCCGCGCCACTTCGATCGTCAGAATCCCCCTCCAACGGAACCCGGCGCAGGAATTAGACTTGCTGGCCGCTATTACCGGAGGTGATGAATGGGCAAGACAGCTCCCGTGGTTGGAGTGGTGATGGGATCCCGCAGCGATTGGGAGACCATGAAGCAGGCGACCGAGATCCTGCGCCAAATGGGCATTCCCTACGAAGCCCGTGTGGTTTCCGCGCACCGCACCCCCGATCTGCTTGCCGAATACGCCAAGACGGCTCGTTCGCGCGGCTTGCGCCTGATCATCGCAGGAGCGGGCGGAGCGGCCCATCTGCCCGGCATGTTGGCGGCCTTCGGCCCGGTGCCGGTGTTGGGCGTACCCGTGCAAAGCAAGGCTCTTTCGGGCGTGGATTCGCTCCATTCCATCGTGCAGATGCCCAAAGGGATCCCCGTGGCCACCTTCGCGATCGGACCCGCCGGAGCCGCGAACGCGGCCCTGTTCGCCGCCGCAGTCCTTGCCGCCGACAATTCCGCCGTGCGCGAAGCCTTGGACAATTTCCGTGAACTCCAGACAAAAACCGTCCTGGAAGATTCCATGATCGAGGATTGCCAATGAGCGTGCTGCGTCCCGGTTCGACATTGGGCATCCTTGGTGGCGGCCAACTGGGCCGCTACATGGCCATGAGCGCGCAAGCCCGCGGCTACAAGGTGGCCGTGCTCGACCCGCAGGAAGACGCCCCGGCGCACCAGGTTTCCAACATCAAGCTCGTGGCCCCGTACGACGATCCCGCTGCGCTCGCGAAGCTCGCCGAGCTGTGCGATGCGGTGACCTTCGAGTTCGAGAACGTCCCGGCTAGCTCGCTGGAACCCTTCGCGAAAGCGGGCAAGGCGATTCGCCCCGGCCCCAAGGCGCTGGCCTCGTGCCAGGACCGCATCCTGGAAAAGACATTGGTGAACGCCTGCGGCATCGATACCGCCCCCTGGAGGCCGGTGCACACGGCCGCCGAGGCGGTCGCAGCTCTTGACGAGCTTGGTGGCGACGGCATCTTGAAGACCGCACGTTCGGGATACGACGGCAAGGGCCAAGCTCGTGTCCGATCGGCCGCCGAGGCCCAAGCCGCCTTCGCGAAGTTCGGATCGGTGGCGTGCGTGCTGGAAGGTCTGGTGCCGTTCCAGATGGAATGCTCGGTGCTTGCCGCCCGCGATGTGAATGGCGATTGCGAGACATATCCTGTCTGCGAGAATTCCCACGCCGACCACATCCTCGATGTCACGATCTGTCCGGCACGCGTTTCGGAAAGCACGGCCCGCGCCATGCGCTCCCGCACCGCCCGCATCGCCGAAGAGCTGGAATACGTGGGCCACTTCGCGGTGGAGTTCTTCGTGCTGCCAAATGGCGAAGTGCTGGTGAACGAGATCGCGCCAAGGCCCCACAACTCCGGACACCTCACCATCGATACGGCCATCCACAGCCAGTTCGAAGAACACGTGCGTTGCGTGATGGGCTGGCCAGTGCTGCCCTACGAATCGTTCCAGACCGCGTCGGCCATGGCGAACCTTTTGGGCGACCTTTGGAACGACGGCGAACCCAAGTGGGAGGCTCTAGCCGATTATCCTCAGGTGCGCCTGCACTTGTACGGCAAGGAAAGCGCACGTCCCGGACGCAAGATGGGTCACCTCACCTCGTGGGCCGAATCGCCCGCCGAAGCGGAAGCTCTGGTGCGCGAGGCGAGAGCGGCGTTGGTGGCGCGGTAGCGGACCGTCGCGGATCGCGGCGACGACAGTGCTTCATGCCGACAAATTTTGACACCAACTAACCACCCCGCAGCAAACCGCGGGGTAATTCTGGTCAGCGATTCCGGGGCTAGGAAACGATCTTGGCACCAGAGGTGCCCCGCCAAAAATTGGAACGCGCAGCGGTCGAGGAATCAGACCCGAACAAATTGACTGCCGGAATCGGACAAGCCATCAGAGGCCGGGGCCGTGGATCATCCCGCCATCGGTTCCGAGCAGGATTCCGCTGACGGATTTTGACGCATCGACCTTGCGTCCATCGATTCGGTACAGGCCGGAGCTCGTGCCTGCACCCACCGGAATCCGCCGATGCACCCCCACCTCCCCCGCAACCTTTGTGCGCCGACCGA
>JBDKGS010000077.1:0-14794 GCA_039798065.1 Fibrobacterota bacterium
GCTGCCGAAAAGAACATGCGCAACTGGTGGTCGCGCCTCGACCGATGGTAGATCAATGGGGAGGGAAGGTTCACGTTCATTTCGGATCCTCCTTGCGTGCCAGCCAAAGCATCAGGATATCGACGACTTCGTGACCACGCACCGGTTCCGCGGGAGGCGTCTCGAAACGGAACCGGAAGTCGCCGATTTCCAACGACAACAGCTCGAACATGGCGTCCAGGTCCATGGAACGACGGAATTCGGCATGGATGACCAGGCCTTGGATCATGCGGATGGATCCGGTGCGCCTGCCGCTGGTCACGGTGAGGGTGCCGGAATGCCCGCCTTGCGCCAAAAACTGCAACAGATCGGCAAGGGCCATGTGCTGCAAGCCGCCGGCCATGAGCTCGGCGGTGTCGTCCTTGGCCGAGACCGACGGGGTGGAGGCCGGAGCCTTGGTTTCTTTTCTGGAGGGCACCAGGAAGCGAACGATGCCCCAGATCAGGAGAATGACCGGAACGATTCCGGCGATGATCGCGATGATGGCCATGCTCACGACGAACTCCCTGTGCGAGCGACATGCAGCACGCCGGTGACACCGCGGATGCTGGCGATGCAGGCGTGCAATTGGTTGGAATCCCGCACCGCCACCCGGAATCTGTCACGGACGGAATCGCCGACGGTGGAGATGGAGGCGCGAAGGACGTTGGCTTTTGTGGACGACAAGGCGCCGGTGAGGTCGCGCAGAAGGTTCACCCGATCGCGAGCCGTCACCTCGAGGGTCACTTCCCAATCGAATTTTGTCGCATCCTCGTCCCACTGCACTTCCACCTCGCGGCCTTCGCGGGCGATCAGGCGCACGCCCTGCGAACACGAATTGGTGTGGAGCGAAATCCCGCGGCCTTGGGTGATGTAGCCGCGGATGTCTTCTCCGGGGACCGGCTGGCAACATCCAGCCCGATGATGGAGAATCCCGTTCTGGCCGCCCACGAGGATGGCGTGCTGTCGTGCCGGGGCTTCGGGTTTGCGGCGCAGCACGCGGGACAGGACGCCCTGTTTGCGCGGTGCGGGAGGCAAGGCCGGCAGGGCGCCTGCGAGTTGGGCAAGGGAGTAGTCGCCGCGCCCCAGGCGGGCATGGAGTTCTTCCAGGTCGTCGGATGCGAATTTCTGCAGCAAGGTGGCGAGAAGATCCGGCGACGGGTTCGAGATGCCACGACGTGACAGTTCCCGACCAAGGACTTCGCGGCCCAGGATCATGTCGGCTTCGGCTTCGGTCTGCTTGAGGTAGCGCTTGATGCCGGAGCGCGCCTTCGAGGTCTTGACGAACCGCAACCAGTCTCGCGTGGGGTGCGCCGCCTCGGTCCGCACGATGTCCACCGTCTGCCCGGAGTTCAACGGGGTGTGGAGCTGCACCATGTTGCCGTCCACCCTGGCGCCTGCGCAGTGCATTCCAAGGCCGGTGTGGATCTCGAAGGCGTAGTCGATCGCGGTCGCGCCTTTGGGCAGCTGGACAACGTCGCCGCGTGGAGTGTAGACGAAGATTTCCTGCGCGGAAAGCTCGCCCTGCACCATCTCCATGAACTCGCGACCGTCGCGGCTTTCCTGCTGGATTGCCAAAATCTGTTCCAGCCAGCGGTTCTCCTGCTTCACCCGTTCGGAGGCCGACAACCCCTGCTTGTAGGCCCAGTGCGCCGCGATGCCTTCGCTGGCGATCTTGTCCATTTCGAAGGTGCGGATCTGCACTTCCACGCCTCGGCCTTCGGGGCCCATGACCGTGGTGTGCAGGGATTGGTACAGGTTGGATTTCGGGACCGCGATGTAGTCCTTGAAACGGCCTGCGATGGGCGCCCACATGCCGTGCACGTACCCCAAAGCCTCGTAGCAATGGCCGATGGAATCCGTGAGGACGCGCACCGCGTTGAGGTCGTGGATGTTGTCAAGTTCTGTCAGGCCTTTTTCGCGCATCTTGCGCCAGATGCTGTACAGGTGCTTGGGCCGTCCGGAGATGTCGCATTTCAGTTCGGCCCCGGTCATCTTCTTTTCCAGCGGATCGACCACCGAACGGATGTAGGCCTCGCGCTCTGCGCGTTTTTCCGAGATCTTTTCCACCAGCTTGGAGTATTCGTCGGGGTGGAGGTGCTTGAAGGAGAGGTCTTCCAGCTCCCACTTGATGCGCCCCAATCCGAACCGGTGGGCCAACGGAGCGTAGACCTCGAGCGTTTCGGAGGCGATGAGCTTGCGCTTCTCGGAGGCCATGTAGCGCAAGGTCCGCAGGTTGTGCAGGCGGTCGGCGAACTTGATCAGGATGACGCGCGGATCGCGAGCCATGCTGACCAGCATCTTGCGGAACGTTTCGGCTTGGCGCTGTTCGCGGGTCTGCGAGGGGAGCAGGGCCATCTTGGTGACGCCCTCGACAAGAAACGCCACCTCGCGCCCGAACAGCCGCTCGATTTCTTCGGTGGGGATCGATGTATCCTCCACCACGTCGTGGAGCACGCCGGCCATCACGGTGGGCGCGTCCATGCCGTTTTCGCCAAGGATGCGGGCGACTTCGAACGGGTGCTCGGAATAGGGCATTCCCGATTTCCGTCGTTGGCCTTCGTGGGCCTGGTCGGCGAACTCCAGGACACGACGGATTTCGTCAATCGCGAGATCCGCGCGATTTTCCTGGATCCAGTCGACCAACCGGGAGACGCCCTCGGCACTCATCGTGGCATCACGGAGTGGACGGTTCTCCGTCGAATACTTCTTCCCATCCTTCCAACATACGCGATCTGGACGGATGTTGCAGCTTTTGCAGCGCCTTGGACTCGATTTGCCTCACGCGTTCGCGGCTGATTCCGAAGCGTTCGCCGATCTCCTTCAAGGTGCTGGCCTGTCCGTCGTCCAGCCCGAAACGGAGCCGGATGATCAGGCGTTCCTTCTCTTCCAGTCCGTTCAGGACGGTATCGATCTGCTCCTTGAGAAGGCGCGTCTGGACGGCCTGCCATGGGGCCTCCACGGTCTTGTCCTCGATGAAATCGCCGATGCGGCTGGACTGGTCGGCGCTGGTCCAGGAGTCCAGGCTCACCGGATCCTGCGACGTTTCCAGCGCGATGTTGACCTTGTCGATCTCGACGCCTGCCGCCAAGGCGATCTCTTCGGCGGAGGGGGCGAGACCGGTCTTGGCCTGCAGCTCGCGGGCGATGCGAAGGATGCGACGGATACTGTCAAGCATGTTCGCGGGGATGCGGATGATCTTGCCCTTGTCGGCGATGGCGCGGGTGATGCTCTGCTTGATCCACCAGGTGGCGTAGGTGCTGAACTTGTAGCCCTTGGTGTAGTCGAAATTTTCGACGGCGCGGATCAGGCCCTGGTTGCCTTCCTGGATGAGGTCGATGAGCTCCATGCCCTTTTGGTTGTATCGCTTGGCGATGCTCACCACCAGGCGCACGTTGGCTTCCACGATCTCTTCCTTGGCCTGGTCGCGCACGCCTTCCCACTGGCGCACGGTCATCATGTCGTCGCGGGCCTTTTCGTCGTCTTCCATCAGGGTCTTCCACAGACGGGTGAGACGATCGATCTGGCGAGCGGAAAGCCCGACGGCCATCGCGGCCTTCTGCGCGTTTTCGGTGGGTTTGCGTCCGACTCCGACCAGCGCTTTCCTCAGGTCGCCCAATCGGCCCAGGATCCGTTCCTTCTCGCGCTCGTACACCTTCGAGTCGGTCCAGGCGTCGTTGTCGATCTGACAGATTTCTTCGATCCTGATTTCTTCGCGTTCCACCTGTTCGCACAGATGCACGACTTCCTTGAGGATGCGCATGTCGAAGAACAGAATGCCAAGGATGCGTTGCTGGACCTGGTCGATGCGCCGGGCGATCGCCACTTCCTCTTCGCGCGACAGCAAGGCGACACGGCCCACGCTGTTGAGGTAGACCCATGTCGGATCCCAGAAGCGGCCCTGGCCGTTGGTCGTGCGCTTTTGCGGCAGATCCATGTTGGAATGCCGACCATGCCCCACGGTGATGTTCACGCCACGGCGACGGAACAGTTCCATGAGAAGCTGCGCCTGGTCCTCGTCCGCGGTGAGGGCGCTGACCTGGTTGGTATGCAAGAAGCCCTGGACGCGGGCTGTCTTCTCGAGGCGGCGGACGATCTTGGGGTCGACTGTGTTCACGTGTCCATCCTGGGATGTAGAAGGGTCTCTTCGCGAGCTAAGAGATCACGGTATTCGTAGGTCGAATTGTCTGTTCCGTTGGCGATCCTCGTATTGGCGGCCAGTTCGCGCCTACGTTCCCGTATGCGTCTGGCTTCCAGGTCACGAAGAAAGTCATCTAGCCATTTTCTGGCATCGAGCTCGTCGGGACGGACTTCGAACAATTGAAACAGCTCTGTCACGAATTCGGCAAGGGAGGAATCGAGTCCCGAAGCAAATGTTTTGGGATCGGGCGGGCAATTGTCGATCTCGGATTGCGCACAGAGCATGTCCCACACCGCCCGCGAACGGGGCTCGACAAGATCCGACGGATGCACGTGGTCGCGCGCATCCAGGACCAGAACGGGGTGTGAGAGAACCAAGTGCACGAATTGAGCCTCCACTCGACGGATTTTGGTCAGTATGTCCTTTTTTTGTCCGGGATGCACGCGTTCAGTTTCTGACATCCTCTGGATGGGGCGCGTCGCGGGGGGGATACCGGTGGCAAGGGTTTCTCGAAGGTCGGTTTCGCGGATGCCAAGGCGTTCCAGGAACGGAGCGGCGGCCTGCACGCACTGCTCGCGCAAGGGCTGGTCGGGGATGGCGCCCAGCAGCGCGTGGATGCGACGGAGGAAATCCGCTCGTTGGTCGGGCGAGGGGCGGGGGTGCGTTTTCCAAAATCCGTCCAGCAGGAAATCCACCCAATGGCGGGCGTCGCTGATGCGCGAACGCAGGGCGTCGGCCCCTTTGGACTTCAGCAGTTCATCGGGGTCCTTGGCGTCGGTGCCGTCAAGATTTGCCACCCGCACCTCGAGCCCTTCGGCAAGAAGCACGGGCAGGCTGCGTTCGGCCGCCTGGATACCGGCCTTGTCGCCGTCGAAGAAACACACCACGCGCTTGGCCTGGCGGGAAAGCAGCTTGGCCTGGTCCTTGGTGAAAGCCGTGCCGGAAGCGGCGACCACGTTGCGCAAACCGTGGCGCCACAGCGCCATCCAGTCCATGTAGCCTTCCACCACCACCACTTCCCCGGACTTGCCAATTTCCGTCCTGGCGTGGCTCAAGCCGAACAGGAAATGGCTCTTGCGGTAGAATTCGGTTTCGGGGCTGTTCAGGTATTTGGGAATATCCGGCTTGCCCGCCTGCAGGTTGCGTCCCGCGAACCCGATGGGCCGCTTGGAAAGGTCCAGCAACGGAAAAATCAGACGGAGTCGGAATCTGTCACGCCAGTGTCCGGAATCGGTGCGCACCACCAGTCCGGCGGCTTCCAGGGCTTCGCGGCCATGTCCGGCGGCGGGGCCTGCTGCCAGCAACGCGTCGCCACCCGGAGCCAGCCCGATATGGAAATCGGCGACCTCCTGGTCGGTAAGCCCTCGGTTGCGCGCGTACTCCAGCACCTTGGGTTGGAGTTGCAAGGCATCGTGGAAATAGGACATGGCCCAGTCCAACGCGCCGCGCGCGGCCTGCGACAACGCCTGGGCGGCAGGGTCGGGGGCGGTGCGCTCGGGGAGTTGCACACCGGTTTCGTGCCCGAGCTGTTCCATGACCTCGCGGAAGGTCAGGTGTTCGTGTTCCATCAGAAACTTGAACACGTCGCCACCGGCACCGCAAACGAAGCACTTGTAGATCCCCAATTGGGGATTCACGTGCATGGAAGGGCTGTGGTCGTCGTGGAAGGGGCAACGCCCCACATGATAGGCGCCACGCCGCTTGAGCGGAACATGTCTGCCAACCACGGAGACGATGTCCGCCCGCGAACGGATTTCCTCCCTGGCTTGCTCGAACGTACCCATCATCGGAAAAGATGCACCACCATCGCCCCAGTCCAGACTTTGGAAAACGCAAACATTTCACCGGTATGGCGGTCGTTGTGGAACCCGATGGTTTCCAGCGCATTGACCTTGTTATTTTGTGGTTGATACTCAATCGCACCTTCGAACAGACCCGTCGCCGGATCGCGACACAAGGAGATCTCATGTATCCAGAAGAAATGGTCACCCCCATGCGGCATGAGCTGGTTCAAGCAGGGTTCAAGGAATGGCGCTCCGCAGCGGAAGTGGATCGCGATCTTGGGTCGGCCAAAGGGGTGACTTTGGTGGTGATCAATTCCGTTTGCGGTTGCTCGGCGGCCTCGTGCCGACCTGGTGTGGCTTTGGCCATGCAAACCGGAGCGAAACCCGATCATGCCTATACCGTGTTTGCAGGCAACGACATCGATGCTGTGTCGCAAGTGCGCGAGCATCTGCTAGGAGAGCCTCCCTCGTCGCCTTCCATGGGAATTTTCAAGGATGGGAAGTTCCATGGCATGATCCACCGCAAGGATATCCAAGGTCGACATCCCCACGAAATCGCGGTTTTGGTCCAGGAGGCGATCGCAGCAGCCAAGGCGGCCTGATCGCCGTCTCCCTCTTTGGGCTTTCCACGATTTGGAATGATTCGCTAAAGTTTCCCCTCCGACCCGTCGATATCATAACGGGGAGGCCTGCTCGTCGATCCCGACGGCAAACCGGCCTTTGGAAAGGGGGGGAGCACCATGGACGCCAACACATCGATTCATCAGGCGAATGCCGTTGCTTCCGCCTACGCGCAGTCGGTTCCGGCCAAGGCGCCCAACAAGCCCGCCACGACCCACGCTGCGCCTACCAGCCGCTCGGAGGATCGCTACGAGCCATCCTTCGAGCGGGTTTTTGGAGGGTTCGATGCTTCGGTGCCGGGCTCGAAATCGAACCTCTCCACCCGACCGAAGAATACCCTCGACCGGGTGGAGCTTTCGAGCACGTCCCAGGACTTGAAGCCGGAAGTGGGCGCGCAGCCTCCGACCGACACTCGTTCGGCTCCAAAGCCCGAGGACCCCGACGAGGCCAGCAAATGGAGCCAGGACCGTTTGGCGAGGCTGGATCATTTAGCTTTGCTTGTGAAAGAAGGGCACTACCGCATCGAACCATTCATGGTCGATGAAATCGCCCTGAGGCTCGCACGCGCCATGGCTTCGATTTGACCTCTCGCGCACCGCGCATTCCAAAAACTCTTCTCACCGATGCCGATCCCAGCTTGGCCCGACCGGTCGCGGGGATCGACGAGGCCGGCAGAGGTCCTCTCGCGGGGCCGGTGGTGGCCGCGGCGGTGGTTGTGCCCGACGGATGGAGGTTGGCGGGCCTGAATGACTCGAAAAAGCTCACGTCGGCAAAACGGGAATCGTTGGTGGAGTCCATCCAGTCGACGAGCATCGCCTGGGCGGTTGGAATTGCCAGTGTGGAGGAAATCGACCGGATCAACATCCTGCAGGCCACTTTTTTGGCGATGAGACGGGCGTTGGACGGGCTTGGCTATGTCCCGGCTTCGGTGGTGGTCGATGGCAACCGGACCATTCCGGGTGTTGGGTTGCCGCAATTGGCGGTTGTGGAAGGGGATGGCAAGATCCTCTCGATCGCGGCGGCCTCCATTTTGGCCAAAACCAACCGGGATCGCCTGATGGTCGAGTTGGATGGAAGATGGCCCGGCTATGGCTTTGCCATCCACATGGGGTATCCCACCCCCATGCACCTGGCGGCACTCCAGAGCCTGGGTGTGTGCGAGGTGCACCGGAAAACATTCGGCCCGGTACGCAAAAAGCTCGAAGAATTGCGCTTGGACGTGTAAATAGACGCATAGTCCGATGAGTTGGAAGAACCCAGTGCAATTGTTGTTCGGTTTGTTCGAGACGCCACCGGCGCCTCTTCGGACATTGCCTAAGCCAACCGTTTCCATCCCAGCCCCGGTTCCATCTCGTTCACCCGTGCCTGCTCAAGAGCATGATGGCTGGAGGGGCTTGAGCGACGAGGTGGTATTCGAGTTCCCTCCACGGCTGCGCAAGACTTGGCGGTTGATCCGACGCAGAGGGATTTGGGTGTGCCAGCTGCCAAAGGTTTTCGTGAATGCTCCTTTAGGGGTCAAACAGGATTTGTTGGCCTGGTTGCGAGCCGTCCTCCATCCGTCACCCGGATCGCGGGCCAAGAAAAAGCAGGCACAAACTCGGATTTTCCTCTGGATGGCTCCGCACAATCCAGACACGTTGCCGAGTGCCCAGACGCGTCAAAGCCACTGGAATCTGGACGAGCTGTTCCAAAAACTGAATCGCGAATATTTCGATGATGCCTTGATCGCTGTGGTTCGCTGGTCTCCCCAAATTGGGGGCTTGTCCACCCACAGAAAACTGCAAACCGCATCGGGGAGTCATCATCTTCTGACTATCTCGCGCGGCTACGACGGCCCGGAAGTACCGCTCGAGGCGGTCGAGGGCGTGCTCTACCACGAGATGTGCCATATCGCTTTTCCACCCAAAGTCGGAACCGGATCACGCAGGCATGTGCATCATAAGGAATTTCGGGCTGCCGAACGTCGGTACCGTCATTTTGAGGCTTGGCGGGCGTGGGAAGCCAAGCATTTACACAAACAGTTGCGCATTTTGCGGAAATCAGCAGCCAAATAGTGATTTACTTGCGACTATTTAGGTCATGAAGATAGGACTAGGTGATTTCAAGGCGCGTTGTTTGGCACTAATTGATGAGCTTCACCGAGAAGGTGGTCAGATCATCTTGACCAAAAGGGGGAAAGAGGTGGCTCAGGTGACCCCGATGCCAAAAGGTCAGAGCGAGATGACCAATCCACTCTCCGGTGTGGTCATGCGGCCGGATTGGAGATGAGCATGGTCTTGCTGGACACGCCGCTGTTCGTGAGTTGGATGTCTCAGGATCCACGGCTCGGGACGGAACGGGCCGCTCTTTTGGATCAGGCCAAGGGGCGGATCGGACTCTCGGAAGCGAGCTTGGTCGAAATCGCCGATGAGCTTCGGACCGGGCGATTGCGTTTTCCACTTCCCACGCAAATCTGGTTGGAGATGGCCTTGAGGCAAAGCGGCGCGGTGGTGTTGCCGTTGAGTTCGGCGATCGTGGCGAGATCGTCGCGCTTTGCGGATCCGGGTCTGGACACGGTGGATCGGTTGCTTGCCGCCACGGCGATCGAGTTGGATCTGGAGTTGGCGACATGGAACCCGGCGCTTTCGGCGCTGGAAGGGATCCGTCACTTTTTCTGAGACCAGGAGCCCTCACGGGAATATGGGGGGGGGCGCCCGCATGCGCGCGGCCGGCTCGGCAAAAGATCAAGGTTTCGTGGCGGGGACCGAACCGGGCTTCGTGACCATTTTCGACGTGTCGATTTTTGGCGATGCCACAGGATTTGTCGGGTTGGTGGGAGTCGAGGGCTTTGGCTTGGTCGATTTCTGTCCTGGAATGGAGTCGTGCGGCGAACCCCATCGCAGAGCGAGCGTGAGCGACAACCCGCCACCGTTCCAGGAGACCTTGTTGTTGTTGGAGCTGTTCCAGAGGACGTCGCTCCAAGGAGACGAGCTTTGCAGCGACAACCAGTCCAATCCAAGCTGACCGGCGACCGCCCATTTCCGCCAATCGAGGAATTCCGCTCCTGCGGCCAGGGTGAAGCCTGTCGCGGTGCCCCAAGCGGCCTTACGCCCTTCGAGCCGTCCAGCTCCGATCAGCACGCGGCCACCCACGAATGCATCGCGGCCGGCGTCCAATCGAAGGATCTGTTTGGAGACCAGAAGGTCGGCGCCGATCGCTCCCACGAGCAGGTCGCAACCGTAGGAGCGATGATTGAGTCCGCCGGTGGTGTCGCGGGCGATCGCTTGCGCGGACCAGCCCTGGTACCAGCCCCCTGCGGCGAGGCGGACCACTTCCTTGCGTCGCAGGGCCATTTCGAAGCCTGCACGCGGCCCGATGTCCGAGGCCCCGAAGGGCTGGTCGACGGTCCATTTTTTGGTCGAGGCGTCGTTGGAAAGATTCGAGACGAATTCCGACCGCTCGGGAAAATCCACCGAAGCGAATCCGGCCAGGAACGAATATTCCGCGTTCCATTGGCGGTCGGGACGCCGTGGGGCCGACCTCGCGCTGTCGGGCGCGGTCGCGAGGGTGTCTTGCAGGCCAACGGTGTCGGAAACCGTCGAGACCTGGCTGGAGACAAGAAATGACACGATGTTGGAGAGGATTGAGGCGATGATCACGATCGGCCACCAAGTTAGATTCACGAGTCGAGCTAACTTTCCAATCATCATGAGAATCGTCCTCACCGCCCTGCTGGCCGCATCGATCGTTTCCGGCGCCGAAGTCCTGAAATTGTCGGACATCGTGGCGCGCACGCTGCGCAACCAGCCGCAGTTGGCGGAACATGCCATGGATCTCGAGCGCGCCCAGAGCCAAGTCGATTTGCTCAAGCGCAAAGTCATCCTGCCGCGTTTCGATGTCACGGTTGGTTTCGGGCCCGCACCGGGTTTCCGCTACCAGCTGGACAGTTCGAACGTGAAGCACGACTCCACCACCGGTCTGTACAGTGGCAAGGTCGATTCCACCCGCAAATACGCCTGGTGGCCCATGGGGCCCACCTTCGCCTCCGAGATCGAGATCGCACAGCCCTTGAATGTGGGCAAGCTGCGCGCCGGCATGCGCGCGGCACGAGCGGGTGTACGGGTTGCGGCGGCCGAGCTCGACGCCAACCGGACAAGTTCCGTCAAGGAAGTCCTGGGCTACCTGTTCGGGTTCCAGTACGCCACCCGCATGCGCAACATGCTCGAGGAAGCCAACACGCGCCTGGACAGCGTCGAAACCGCGCTCCAGGAAAAGCTCGACAACGACGAAGACGACGTGAGCCAGGCCGATGTGTTCCAACTGAGGATCGGGCGCTACGAACTCGAGAAGAGCCTGCAGGAAGCCAAGCTTGGCCAAAACCGGGCCCGCGAAGGATTGGCCTTCTCGTTGGGATACGAAACACCAGATTCCCTCCAGCTTGCAGATAGCCTTTTGCAGCCTCTCCCCGAATTGCCGGCTTTCGACACGCTCGCGAACCATCTGGCCCATCCCGACCTGCGCCGCCTTTCGGCGGGGCTCGATGCCAAGAAGGCATTGGTCGATGTGGAGCGGGCAAGCCTTGGCCCCGACATGTACCTGTTCGGGAAGTTCTCGTACACCAAAGCCTGGGTGGCCAACCGAAACCGGCAAAACCAGGACGTTCTCATCACCGATCCCCTCAACGATTTGTCGGGGATGTTCGGAGTGGGCATGATCTGGCATCTCAATTTCTGGAACCAGCTTGGCTCGGTCCGCAAGGCCGAGCTCGACTGGCAACAGTTGCGTCGCAAGGAAGCCTACGCGCGCCAGGGCCTGGAAGCGCTTTTGAAGGACGCCTGGCTCAAGTACCAGACATTGGGGGAACGACAAAAATCGGCGCAGAAGGGCAAGGACGCCGCCGATGCCTGGCTGAAATCGGTCGCCATCCAGTTCGACATGGATCCATCCCGGGGCAAGGACCTGGTGGGGCCTTACAAGACCCTGCTCGACTTCCAGAACAAGTACTGGGATGCCGTCCACGAGCGGAACAAGATCGCCCTGGATGTGCTTCAGGCTGCTGGATTGCTTTTGGACAGTCCTGAGCTCGGTGGACCCTACAGGCAATGATGGTGGAGATTCCCCTCGAATTGTCGCTGACGAGACTTTGACAATTCGAGTTGGAACCGCGAGGCTTGTTCCAGTTTATTTTCTGGACATCGCTTTGGAACAGAACCGTCCAGAAGGGCACATCATGCGTCACCTGAGATTCGCAGCCGCCGCCATCGTTCTCGCCACCTCCGCTTTCGCGCAGACGAAGACGGATCCTGTCACCGTGGTCCGCCAGCACGACGTGGAACTGCAGGGCATGCTCAAGCGCTACAAGTCCAGCGACAAGTTGCAGCAGGACACCCTCAAGAAGATGATCAACGGAATGTTCAGCTTTCCCGAGCTGGGCAAGCGCGCCCTGGGCAAGACCTGGGCGGGGCTCAAGAAGCCCCAGCAGGATTCGTTCGTTGCCGTTTTCCGTCGCATGGTCGAAAACTCCTCGATCAAACGCCTTGAAAGCTACCGAGCCGATTCCACCAAATACGCCCCGGCCGTTGGAGTTGGTGAAAAGACGGTCGTCACCGCCACGGTGTACAACCGAGGCAAGACCTCGAAGGTGGTCTACAAGCTGTTCCAGGATGCTAGCGGTTGGAAGGCATGGGATCTGGTTCTCGACGACGTTTCGTCGTTGCGCAGCTACAAGGACCAGTTTTCGACCATCGTGGCCAAGGAAGGTTTCGACGGTCTGATGAAACGTTTGCGCAAGAACTCCGGAGCCTGATCCTGCATGACGCTCTGATTTTTCTGGGGGGCTTCCTCCTCTGTCTTCTCGGAGCGATCTTCCTTCCGGTGCGTCTGGCTTTCGCCGTGGGCTACCGACAGGGCGATTCGAACGCGTTTCGACTCGAGATTCGCCTGTGGGGCATTCGGATTTTCTCGATTCCATCCCGTCGATCCCGCCGCTCGGGATGGATCGGTCGGAAATTGTCTAGGTGGATCGAATCGTTCCTGAGCTCGAAACCTGCCGAGACCGCCGAGACCGTTGAAAAGCCAACCAAGCCGCGCAAGAAGAGCCGATCGGGCTTTGTGGTCTGGGTGGCGGGGAGGGCGATGAACCTGGCTTCTCGGCTGACTCGACGATTCGAGGTCGGCTGCGGGGGAATCGATCCGGCGTTGCTTGGGAGCCTGACGGGGGTCGCCGCGATCGTGCAGGGCGCATTGGGAACCAAACGGTTCGGATGGCATCCGGATTTCGCCCCAGGGGCGGTTCGCATCGAGGTGAAGTGGACCCTGTCCATCTCCATCTGGAAATTGGTCGCGTGGACCGGGGAAACCTTCACGGACAGGAATCGGCAACCGCGGAAGGCATCGGGATTTGTAGTTTCAAGTCCGTGAGCCGCTACAATCAAATTCTAGGCGTGGGGGCGGCCCTGATGGACCTCCTCGCGCATGTCGACGATTCCTTCATCACCTCCACCGATCGCCCCAAAGGCGGAATGACCTTGGTCGATCCGCCGGTGCAACGTGATCTTCTGGCCAAGCTGGGTCAGAATCCGTCCGAAGCGCCCGGCGGCTCCGCGTGCAATACGCTCGTCGGGTTGTCGAAGCTGGGCACCAAGGCCAGGTTCCTTGGCAAGCGCGGCCCCGACGCTCGCGGCGATCGCCTGGAGTCCGCGCTTCGCGGCAACGGGCTCGATCTCTCCTTCGCCCGTGGAACGCAGGACACGGGTTGCGTGCTTTCTGCGGTCACTCCCGATGCGCAGCGCACCATGTTCACCTCGCTGGGAGCCAGCGCGGAATTCACCGCATCCGACCTGGACGCGGTGTCCTTCGATGGCGTCGGGCTGGTGTACATCGAAGGCTACCTGTTGTTCAACACGCCGTTTTTCGACGCCGTGCTCGACAAGGCCAACAAGGTGGGTGTGCCGGTCGCCTTGGACTGCGGATCGTTCGACGTCGTCCAGATTTTCCGCGACCACATCCGCAATTTGCTTGGCGCCCACCGCATTTCGGCGCTGTTGGCCAACGAAGACGAATCGATGGCGCTGACGGAAACCGACCCGGAACCGAGTCTCGAATGGATTTCGCAGCATGTCGACTTGGCCGTGGTCAAGTTGGGCGCGCGCGGCGCCTTGCTGGCCGAAGGCCACAAGCGAGCGGTGGTTCCGGCAAATTCTGTCGCCAAGGTGGTCGATACCACCGGCGCCGGCGACTTGTGGGCCGCTGGATTGTTCGCGGGACTGGATCGGGGCTGGGACTTGTCGAAGGCCGGCCATTTGGCGGGGCTCGTCGCCTCCGAAGTCATCCAGGTCCTTGGGGCGCAGATTCCCGAAGCAGGCTGGGAGAGGATTCGGAAGGGCTGAATGGAAACGCCCTCGCGATCCCTTTCGCTGCTTTCCGATTTCGCACGCATCCTATCCAGGGCGCAGGGCATCGAAGAGATCGCTTCCCAAGTCGTGAGGCTGGTTTCCGAGCACCTGGGTGGCGACCAGTGCAATCTCTACTTCTCGGATCCTGAAACCACCATTCTGTCGTTGGCGGCCACCAGTTCCACTTCGCGAATGGTCGACATTCGCCTGGAAATGGGCGAAGGTCTCACCGGCATGGTGGCGCAGACCCGCGAGAGCTTGAACGTGGCCAACGGGCCCCGCACACCCGGGTTCCGACGCTTCGCGCAGCTCCAGGAAGACCAACTTCTGTCCTACCTGGGCGTGCCGCTGGTGGCGCGTGGTCGCTGCAACGGCGTGATCGTGGTGCGATCGCGGCGGGAAGAGATCCAACCTCCGGAAGCAGAAATGCTCCTGGTGGCTTTAGCGTCGCAGCTTTCTTCCGTGTTGGAAAGCGCCCGGCTTCTGGAAGCCCTCGAGCGCGGCACCGGCGATCGCGAGCGTCGCCTCAAGATCCTGGATGAACCTTCCACCGGCGACGATGCCGGGACAGGATTTGTCCCGCGCGGCGAAATGCAGTTGTTGCGCGGGTTCGCCGCCGCACCCGGCATGGCCCTGGGGCCCGCCTACCGGCACGGCCGTTCGATCGACCGCGAAATCCTGGCTGGCATCGAGTCCAAAGGTCCCGACGAGGAAAAAGCCTCCTTCGATCGCGCCTTGCAGGGAAGCCTCGACGACATCCACCGCTGCGAAACCACCGCGGTCGAGCTGGTCGGACAGGAATTGTCCTACGTGTTCGCCGCCCAGTCGCTGTTGCTCAACGATCCGGTCTTCCGCAC
>JBDKGS010000078.1:0-14758 GCA_039798065.1 Fibrobacterota bacterium
GGCCGCGAGCCACTGCTGGGCGAAGCGCTCGTGCCATTTTCCGGGAAGTCGGGACCCGACCGGGTCGATCGATGCGTACGAGAGGATCATGTCCCGTCAGCCGACGGTTTCCGACACCGCGTCGCCAAATCCGATCGCGCCGTCGCGCACGCCGCGCTTGATGCGTCCGTGCTGGTGCAGACCTTCCAGGAAGATCTCCTTCCATGCTGCCAGATCCTGTCCGGGATCCCACCGTGGGTCGAGCGCCAGGGAGCGCATCACGCCTTCCAGGGCGGAGATCGAATCCAAGGCTTCGAGGTGGTCGTCGTCGGAGGCGTCCGCGGAAAGCTCGAGGGTGTTTCCGCTGTCGAACCATCCGGTCACGGGCTGATCGGGCTCCTCGGACGGATTTTGACGGCGCTTTTCGCCGGGGTTGCGGAAGGTGGAATCGAACACCGATCGGCAGGACTTGGCGATGAGCGTGAACGCGATCTGGTGCGGGCTTTCAAGTTCGCTCACCAGCTCAAGCTTTCCTGTGATGGCGGGGATCGTCGCGAACAGGTCGACCAGTCGCGCCCGGCCCGAATTCGTGCCGAGCATCGCGCAGCGCGTCTCCACCGCGCTGTGCAGCATTTCCAGCGCGGCGATGGAAAGCCTTTGCGAGACTCCGGAGCGGGAGTCGACAAAATCCGTCCAGCGTCGTCCTTCGAACGCGATCCGCTCCACCGCTTCGCGCAGAGGCGACGGGATCCGCACGTCCACGCCGCCTCGACCGGTCCACGCCTCCTGGTCGGTGATGGCGCGGGAGGTTGCCGTGTCCTTGGGGTAGTGTGTCAGAATCTGACTGCCAATGCGATCCTTGAGCGGGGTGATGAGGTTGCCGCGCTGGGTGTAGTCCTCGGGGTTGGCGCTGAAGGCGAACATGAGGTCCAGGTCCAGCCGCAAGGGGATGCCGCGGATCTGGAGGTCGCGTTCTTCCAGGAGATTGAGGAGTCCCACCTGGATGCGCGGTTGCAGGTCGGGGAGTTCGTTGATGGCGAAGATGCCGCGGTTGGAGCGCGGCACGATTCCCCATTGCACCGCATCTTCGTGCCCGAACCCAAGACCCTGCGAAACCGCCTTCACGGGGTCCACGTCGCCGATCAGATCCGCCATGGAGGTGTCGGGGGTGGCGAGCTTTTCGCGGTAGCGTTCGTCGCGATGGATCCATTCCAGAGGCGTATCCTCGCCGCCTTCCGAAACCAACCGGCGGCCTGCCGACGTGACGGGGGCGTACGGATCTTCCCGAAGCTCGGTGCCCGCCAAGGCCGGCATCCATTCGTCGAGCAACGACGGAAGTTGTCGCAACAGTCGAGTCTTGCCCTGGCCGCGCAAGCCCATGAGCAGGATGTCGTGGCGGGCCAGCAATGCGTGGGCGAGCGCACGGACCACGGTGTCGTCGTAACCGTGCAGGCCCGGGAACAATTTCTGTCCCAAGCGCAGGCGCTCCAGAAGGTTTTCGCGCAGTTCGTCGCGGACCGACCGGCTGCGCCAGGGGGTGGCTTTCAGTTCGCTAAGGGTGTGGATTTTGGGCTTTTGGGACATTGGTTCCAAGGTACCGTTTTCCAGCCGAAGCAGCCAATCGGATCTTTTCGTTCGCCGGGAGATCTCGATTCCATTTCGGAGCCAGTACCTTGTTTTAGGCGATGGTGCATTGGTGCGCAAAGCCGCCACGGAAGCCAGGGCGAGGATTACGTTTTGCGGATTCACGACTCGTTGGCCAAAGCCTCCGCGGTGGATCCCCTTTCTCGTCCCCACCAGCACTGAAAGCAGCCTCATTATGTCCAGCCTCCTGAAGATTGCGATTCTCCAGTCGATGCTGGTGTGCGCGATCCATGCGAATCGATGGAGCGTCGGACCCGCGGAGGGTTGGGTGGTGCCGGTGGAGCCGGCTCGACCGAGTGCCGAGGTGGCCGAGGGCGGTTACAGATCGCTATTGAGCGACGACCAGATACTGGTCGAGCCAACCAGGCAGGCGCACTTCTACAGGCGGGTCTATCGTCTGGAGAGCGTGGAAGGGACACGGAGCTTCGATGGGTTGTCGATCGACTTCGATCCCTCGTGGCAGAAATCGACGCTTCATTGGATCCGGGTGCGCCGAGACGACAAGACCATCGACAAGCTCGATCCGCGCAAGGTGAGGTTCCTCCAGCGGGAAGAGAATCTGGAATCGGGGCAGATCGACGATCGGCGCACGCTGCACATCGTCCTGGAAGATCTTCGCGCGGGCGACGAGCTGGATTACGCCTGGTCCATCGACGGTGTGCATCCGGCGTTTCCCGGCATTTCGTCGGGAAGCTTCGTCTTCGAGGCACCCTGGTTTGTCGAGCGGAGACATTTCCGGATGGTCTGGGGAAGAGCCGATTCCCTCCGGACGCTTCTTCTCAACGGAGTGACAAATCCTGTCGTCGATCGTTCGGGAGGAAGGAAGATCCTGACCTGGGACCTGCGTGGGGTCGCGGCCAGCAAGTTCGACGAACAGGTTCCTGGCTGGTGGGACGAACGCCCGGTGATGGATTGGACGAATCTTGCCGACTGGAAGCAGCTGGCCAGGGCGCAGTCGCGATTCTACGAAGGCGCTTCGAACGATCCCGAAGTCGAATCCCTGGCTCGGCGGATCGCCCTCGTGGATGCGACGCCAGCCAGCCAGGTTGTCGCGGTGCTTCGCTATCTCCAGGACAGCATTCGCTATCTGGGGTACGAAGGTGGGATGGGTTCGCATGTTCCTCGGCGCCCCAAGACGACGCTCGGCTTGCGACAAGGGGACTGCAAGGACAAAAGCGTCCTGATGACGGGGTTGCTGCGCTCGCTGGGGATCGAGGCGCATCCGGTGCTCGTGAACACGCAGGGCGACAAGAACATGGGCGAACGCCTTCCAAGCCCCTGGTGGTTCGATCATGTTGTGGTGGGGGTGAGGTTGTCGGGCCGGTTGTATCTGCTCGATCCCACCGATGTCGATCAGCGCGGTCGCCTGGAAGACATCCCGCAGGTGAGAGCCACGCGTGTGTTGATCCTCGAGCCGAACTCGGAGGGGCTCCAGGAAATCCCCGCGGGGCGGGTGGTACAGCCAGAATACGACCTGAAGGAGAATTGGGACGCAAGCAAGGGGCCTGGGTTCCCGGCTCGATTGGAGCGCTTTCTGGTGCGCAATGGCCGTGCTGCCGAAGCTTTTCGCAACCGACTATCACGGTCCAGCCCGAAGACGGAAATCGACGCCGATTTCGAACGCGTCAAGTCGATCTATCCCGGGTTGCGCCGGGATGGGGCTCCCACCTGGATGGAGGACTCGATCACCGGTGCGATCACTTGGCGGAGTTTCTTCCTCTGTGACAGTTTCTGGAAAAACATGGGTGACTCGACCTGGAAGCTTTCCGTCTCGGCGGGCGTGATCAAGGATCTGGCGCAGGATCCCGGCGACCTGGAAGACCGCCGCGCGCCTTTGGACATCGGATCCTTTCACAACTGCCGGGTGAAGATCAAGGTGCGACTGCCGGATCGCGATTGGGCATCGGAAACCAACGAGTACGAGCCGGAGGTGCCCTCGCTCGATTTCAAGTTCCGCAGCGACCTCCATCCCTCCGTCTTCGAGCTCCAGTGGGACTGGGCCACCTTGTCGGACCACGTCGCCTTGGAGGACCTGCCGTCCTGGAAGGCGGTCATGGACAGCGTGCGAACGAAATCGGAATGGACGATCACTCTCGACAGGCGCAATTGGGTCTCGAAGTTCAACTGGTCGGTGGCGTTCCTGTGCGTGGCAATTTTTGGCATCGGGTTATGGGGCGCCAGGAAGCTCTGGAGTTGGTCGCCCAAGCGACTGCCGACGGTTTCTCCCAACGCGATCGCGCAACGCAGTCCGTGGTGGGGGCTCTACGCGCTGGGGTTGATCGTCAATCCCGTTCGTGCCGTCTATGAATTCGGACAGACTCTTTGGATCTTCGACGCTCCGCGTTGGAGCGACCTCGTGATCGAAAACGGGAGCTTGTCGGCGTTGGTCCTTGCCGAGGTGGGTTTCCAGATTCTGACCATCCCGATGTGGGTGTTGCTGCAGGCGCTCTTTTGGAGAAAGAGATCGTCGTTTCCTGTGCTCAATGCGGCGATCGTGGGGAGCATCGTGGCCTGGGTTGCGCTCGACGCTTTGCTGATACGGAGCCTTGGTGGCATCGAAGGGGGTTCGGATCTCCATACGATCGCGGTGAACCTCGTGTCCTTGTCCATCTGGATCCTGTACTTCCTGACTTCGAACCGGTCGAAAGCCGTCTTCCGCGTCCCGGGCCAAGGAGTGCTTCCGGAGGTACCCCTCGCTCCGATACGCGATGTGGAGGATATGGAAATCCGGCCCACGGAGGATCCAGCTTCGGCAACCGAGGAAACACGTCTGCCCGGAACCTGATCGCACGCATCCTGGGAGGAATTCATCCATCCCGGGGGGGCGGATGGCGGGTCGGCTTACGCGTTCCGCGCGCGCCCGGCGAACTGACGGATTCCGTCAAGCATGATCACCCCAAGTCCCGCCCACACCAGCGCGAAGCCGTGCATCCGCTCGGGGCCGAACGCCTCCTTGAACACCAGCACCCCGATCAAAAGTTGGATGGTGGGCGTGATGTACTGCATGAATCCCATCCACGACAGGGGAATGCGCCGCGTGGCACTCGAGAACAACAACAGCGGAACCGTGGTGACAATTCCTGTTCCGACCACCAGGGCCCATTCCATCGAGGTCGCCTGCTGTATGGGTCCGGTGGACAACCGCTCGCTCCAGACAATCCAGCCAATGGCGAACGGGGCAAGCAGCAGGGTCTCGACGAACAATCCTTCGAACGACCCCAAAGGAGCTCGTTTCTTCAGCAACCCATAGAGGCCGAAACTGAGCGCCAAGGAGATGGAAAGCCACGGAAAACTTCCTGCACGTGTCGCCAGGTAGACCACTCCGGTCGCGGCCAACGCCACTCCGGCCCATTGCGCTGGACGCAGCCGTTCGCGCAGCACCACCACCCCAAGGGCGACACTCACCAATGGATTGAGGAAGTAGCCAAGGCTGCACTCCACGACGCGCCCCGCGTTCACGCCCCACACGTACAGAAGCCAATTGGCCGCGATCAGCAGGCTTGTCAGGAAATGGAACGACAGGATCCGTCTTGACGAAATCTGTCGGACAAAGGTGGCGCCCTTCCTTGCCGCGATGGTGCCGAGGGCGAGCGCCGCCATGGACCAGACCGCGCGGTGCGCGACAAGCTCCAGTGCGGGGATGCGGTGGAGCATGCGGAAGTAGAGAGGGAACGCGCCCCACAACAGGAACGCCGAGAGCCCCATGATGATTCCGGGGTTCAAGTTCGCATCGATCGATCGGAGGCGAAAGGCATGGTTGTCAAAATACGATTCGAACCGCTGCTAACAGATTCCAGTCGGTCGGAATCCGTCAGGGTTCATTTGCCAAGGATGGAAACGCGACGACCCGAATTTGTGAGGATCGAGAGACCACGAACCTCCGAGTCGATGACCAGTCGATTTTTGTCGGCCAGGCGATGTCGAGACGGCTTGGCGACCCCGGCAGGCGTCTGGTAGACCGGAGAGTGGAAATCGAAGGCCGGCGAGGTGCACGACCAACGCGGATCGGCGGGGACGATTTTTGTCACCGTGTTGTTCGCCAGCGCGCAGTCGTTCGAGTCGACCGATGCCTTCGCGTCGAACCACGGGCCGGAGTTCGCGGCGGGAGTGAGGCTGGAGGGAACGTGCGCGAAGGTCCTTTTGACTTCGGCGCAATAGGCGCTCATGCCGGTGGAGGAATTCGAGTCGACGGGATTGTTCCCGTCGTAGAAGGTGTTTCCCGTCATGGTGCTCTTGACGCCTTTCTGGTCGATGAACGACCCCACGTAGCTGTAGTAGGCCGTTCCCCCTTTGCGGCCGATGGAGTCGCCCATGAAGACATTTCTTGTCACGGTCGTCCACTGGGTGCCTTCCTTGATGTCCAGTGGTTCGGCGGCGATGTCCTCCAGGAGATTGCAATCGATTTCGGTGTGATGCACCCGCCAATCGTAGCCGCCGTAACCTTCGGAAATGGCCTTGTCTCCCCACCATGGCGCGACAGTTCCTGTCGAATCGATGTCGGCGGCGCCCCAACGGGCTTGATCGGTCCCCACATAGATGCCCTCGCCGTAGTTGGGAGTCGTCTTGCCGGAATTGTGGATGTGGTTGCGGCGGATCAGGACGTTGGAGCTGGAATCGCGCACGTGGATCAGTTCGGCCCCCGCGTTGGTCACCTCGCAGTCTTCCAGGATGGCGTGGGAAGCGTTGTCGAACACCACCACCTTGTCGCCGGTGGACAGGCGCAGGTTCTTCAGGACCACGTGGTCGCCGGTCACGTGCACGACATATCCTGTCGAAACCGATGTTCCTTGCAGCAGGGGAGGCAGGGACGGGTCCTGTGCCACCAACACGATCGGGTGCTGTGCGGTGCCGTTGTTGCCGACCCAGAAATAGCCTGTGCCGTTGGGGAGGTTTCCGGGGTCGCCGCTTTGGGAAGTGCTGCCGGTGTAGGTACCAGGGGCGATGAGAATCGTATCGCCCGCGACGGCGGATTTGGTCGCGTTCATCAGCGCCGAAGCGTTGGAGACATGCAACTGGCTGGCCATCAAGGTCGATGTCGATGCAAGGAACCCAGCCAGGAGGAACAGTTGGCAGGAGGGTTTGGAATGAGGCAGGTTGTGGAATCGCATGGTTAGAATCTAGGGTCCTCCAGGTCGGTCGCGACATCCTAGAAAACGGAATCGCGATTCCGTTCCGCAGAGCGCCTACGGACCTCGCGGCGTCAAAACAGGTTGGGCGTCGCGCCGGTTGTCGATTGGTCCCCTTTTATGGTAGGATGAGCCGTTGTCTCATCCTGAGAATGGAATTCCTATGAATGCGACTCTCCGCGCGCGCATGCTCCTGTTCGGGCTTGCCGGCTTCATCTCGACATTGATCGCCTTGGTGATCGGGTTGGCGGGGAACCGGACCATCGGCGAATCGCATTCAGAAACGATCCGTCTGGCCTCGATGGTGCGCCAGGTGATGCTCGCCGACATGATGCACGACGCGATCCGCGCCGACGCATTCCATTCCATCCAGAAGGCGGGGACCCCCGAGTTGGAAAAGGTCCACGCCGACGCGATCGAGCATATTGACATTTTCCGTCGTGCCATCGATTCCGTGAAGACCATGACGAATCCGTCGGTGAAGGCGCAGTTGGACAAGACCCTTCCGGCGATCGAGAGGTACGCAGGCGCGTTGGAAGCGATCGTGAAGGCCGCCGCAGGAGGCTCGGCGAACGCGCTGCAAGCACTCCCCGAATTCATCGAAGACTTCGAGATGCTGGAGACCGAAATGGGAACCCTCGGCGATCTGGTCGAGCAATGCGCGAGGGACGGGGAAATGGTGACCGAACGCGCGATCGTCCGTTCCCGTTGGTTCGCGTTGCTGGCGGGGGCGGTGACGGGATTGATGCTGCTGTGGTTGGCGGTTCGCAACACCCGGGCGGTGAACGTGCCAGTGGTGCGGATGATCGAAGCGCTGGAATCGCTGGCGAAAGGGGATCTCACCCCCCGGTTGGATCAGACAGGAATTGACGAATTGGACCGGATGTCCAGAGCCCTGAACGCGGCTTTCGAGAACCAATCGGGTTCGCTTCGCGCCTTGGTCGACGTGGCCCAGGCCACCAGCGCCACCGCATCGGATCTCGATTCCCTGGCCAAGACCCTGTCCAGAGGAGCCGACGACATGGCCAAGCAGTGCGCCGACGCCGTGGACTCGACCGATCGGATGAAGCGAGGAATGGAAAACGCCCACGAATCGGCGAACCGATCGGCCGAGGAAATCGGGGGCGTCGCCGCGGCGGTCGAAGAGATGAGCGCCACCGCCAGCGAGATCGCGCGCGGTGCCGAGCAATCGAGGCAGGCCACAAGACGCTCCGTGGAATCCGCGGCCGAAGCCGAGGCGCGGGTGATGGAGTTGTCGCAAGCCTCGCAGGAAATCAATCGGGTGGTGGAAGTGATCATGACGATCGCCGACCAGACCAAGCTGTTGGCGTTGAACGCCACCATCGAAGCCGCCCGGGCGGGGGAGTCGGGGAAGGGGTTCGCGGTGGTGGCCGGCGAGGTCAAGGAATTGGCGCGAAGCACCTCCATCGCCACCGAAGACATCCGCAAGCGCATCGAGGCGATCCAGGTTTCGACCCAATCGGCGGTGGAAAGCATCACCGGGATCCGCGCCGCGATCGGGGAGTCGGAATCCGTCATCGGAAGCATCGCCTCGGCGGTGGAAGAACAATCGGTGACGACCGCCGAAATCTCCAGAAGCCTGGCGCGCGCCGCCAATGGTGTGAAGTCCGCCAGCGAGGCGGTTTCGGAAGCGGCGGCCACCGCGCGGGACATTTCCGAAGGCAGCGGCCGGTTGGCCACCGAGAGTCAGTCGGTCAAATCCGCTTCCGGTCACCTGGAAGATGCGGGAAGCGGCCTCATGATGAACGCCGCCGAACTGCAATCGCAGATCGCGAAATTCCGTTTGGCCTGATCGCGGTGGCTGTGGAGCGCGAGGGGGCAAAGGGCCTGTTCGCGGCACCGATGCTCAGGGCGTTTCGAAAGCCATGACAATTTTCGTCGGCGGACGGATTCCGACGCGATGATCCCGCTGGTCGGCGAAGCCCCGTTCCTTCCTCGTCGGATTAGGGCCTCGCCGGTTGCGGTGCTCGTCCTCTAAGTGGGGGATCGAGATCCGAAACGTTCGGGGGAAATCCAAGATGCCACCGAAGTCCGCGTTTTTCACGGGTTCGGCATCGAGTCGACGCGCGATTGTGTTGACCTCGAGGTCAATCTCTTCGGGTCTGATTCCTCGACCCCTGCGCGTTCCAATTTTTGGCGGGGCACCTCTGGTGCCAAGCCTGTCCTGAGCTTGTCGATGGGCATTGCTTCGTAGACCCGAAAACGCTGGCTAAAGACATGCGCCGCAGCACAGCTGCGGGGTGGTTGATTTTTCGACTTGCTCCGAAGCGGTCCCCGCTGGCTCGATCGCTATCGGCCCGCCGCCGCGATCGGGCGTGCCCCAGGAAGGCCAGGGAGCCAAACGCCACGCGGGAGTCCGGCCAGGTCCACCGTCGATCCACGCGAGGTCGTGCCCACCTGGATTTCGAATCGAGCTCCTCTGGAGTCGAAGAAGGCGAGGGATCTGCGCGGGAGGCCGTCGAGCAGGACGAGGAATCGTCCATCCCGCCTCCATCCGAGGTTTGACATTTTCTGTCCAATCCCGCTGGTGGTGCGCGAGGTTCCCATCACCGACGAAGCCGACCAGGCCATGGGCGTGACGTCGAGGGTGTCGTTCCCCGCTATGGCGGCAAGCCACAGATCCACCTGGTAGAGGCTGTCGGCGCTGGCGTCGTTGAAGGGCACGCGGATGATCGTATCGGTGGGAAGGATGTCGGAAAGTGTCAGCGGAAGCACTCGTCGCTCGACCATGTCCGGAGTAGATGCCTCGACGCGAACGGGGTCGATGGGGCGGGCAGCGACCCAGATCCGGCGCACGACCAGGCGGGAAACACCTTCAAGGTGGCCCGTGATGGACACCGGGAGGAGCAGTTCGCCTTTGGTCTTGTCCAGCTTGCCATGACCGCGCGTTCGCAGGCGGATCTGCTCCTGGAGCGGTTTGCCGTCGGGGCTCAGCGCGCCGACGCGGGTGCGTCTATCGCCAAGCTTGCCCAACAGAGCAAGCGATCCGTCCAGCGATGTGTCGAGGGTCAGGAAGGCGGGGCTCGCGGGGTCCATCGAGGCGAACCTCGCCTTTGCGGAAATCGCAAGATTCTTGGTCCAGGCCGCCAGCGTGTCCTTCTCGTACTGCAACCGGAATCTCGCGGTGGAATCGGAAATATCGGAGTAGGTGAACTTGTGCGCCACGGTGCGGCCGTCGGGGATGATGAACCGTGCCCAGACAGAATCGCCTCCGCGAAGCCTTCCGTACCAGGCGATCGACGATCCCGAGAACGGGTATTTCATGTTGGTGTCGAAATTGAACCAGCAGCCCGTCGCGCAGGTGGTGTCGATCAGCGTGGTATCGAAGAAGATCGTGACCCATCGCACTCGTGCCAGGCGTGTGGGGACACCGCTGATCACAGTGTCGATGGTGTCGCCGGGGATTCCCTTGTAGAGTCCGCCCGTCAATTTGCCATCGAGGGTGTCGCGAGGCACGGCGCGTTTGGAGGTCCAGTGCAATCCCGAATCGACCAGGCTGGCACCGGAAAGATTGATCACGCTTTGGAATCCGGATAGCAGCCCCAGGTTCCAGAGGTGCGGGGATTTCGCGCCGGTGAACACGTGGAGGAAATGCGTCAAAGGATTGGAGTAGCTGGCGCTCGGCGATGCCTTCATCTCCAGCAGGTTGTCGCTCCACAGCGCGTTGGCCGCGGCGCGGTAGTACGACCAGCCATAGGGGCGCGAAGAGCCCGTGTCGGCGATGGTGTTGCGGGTGGCGACATGGGCGGGGAAGACCACGTCCTTGACGTGAAGGAATCCACCGACGATGTCCAGGTTGTCGTTGCTCGCGGCTGCGGCCTTGGATGTGACGGTTTCTGTCGCAGGGAGCTGTCCGTTGCTCCAGGCGAGATTGTCGCGAAACACGCTTCCCAAGTCCCAAGCGGCTTCCGAGTAGACGCCGAACTTGTTGTGGTGGATGCGGTTGCCTTCCACAAGGTGGTTTCCCATGAGGCCGCAATCGGCCCAAGGGATCGCCTTGGATCCGCCTGTCCAGGAAGCGCACGACGGATTCCGGTCGTTCAAGTACACCGCCGCCCAGAATCCGCGCACTTCGCCGCCTACGATTTCGACACCGCGGCTCTGGAAGACCCCGACCCCGACGCTGCCGTGGACGAGGTCGTACATCTGGTTCCAGACCGCCTTGTTCGCGAAGATGGCTGGACGGATTCCGTCCAACACCAACCCTTCCAGGCGAACCCCTCTGGAGTTCTTCACCAGGATCATTCCGTTGTGTTGGTGGCCCGACGACGCCCACGGATTGGTCGAGTCGACGATGGTGCCTTCGCCTCCCTTGTAGGCCGAGGGCCAGCGCAACCACCCGGAGGGCAGCGCTGGTCGGGCGGCACCTGGCAAAGGACGCAGGCGGAACAAGGCGGCGGTACCGGTGGTGTCGGGGACCAGCAGCGAATCCTCCCAGCGCAGCGTGGCGGGAACGGTGCCCGTGGACCGCAGGCGCACCCCCTCCTTGTCCTGGATCCAAACCTGGTTTTCCATGCGGTAGACGGAATCTGTCAGCTCGATTTCGCATCCCGTGGTGGGGCAGGCGTCGATGGCTGCCTGCAGGCGCGTGGCGGAACCGGAACCTCCACCCACCTGTGTGGAGCCGAACACGGTGGCGACAAGGACCAAGATGGGGGACATGGGGAAACTCCGAAGGACGTCAAGGACGTGGATTCGCGAAAAAGGATAATACTTCGATTCCCCCCGATTCCTCACTGGGGCCGCGGGACATGACGAAATCGAATACGAGCGATGCCGGGATCGTCCGGCCTAGCGGATGCACCTTTGCCTTCCATGACTGGTGCGATCTTCCTTGCCGTGGGCGTTGCCGCGGGAATCCTTTCTGGCCTTTTCGGAATCGGCGGTGGAAGCCTCATCGTTCCGTCTCTGATCGCCTTGGTGGGCATGGACGTGCTGCACGCCAGCGCCACGTCGCTTGCGGCTTTGCTGTTGCCCGTTGGGGTGCTGGGTGTGTGGCAGTACCACAAGTCGGGACTTGTCCAGTGGAAGGTGGCGGGTTGGCTTTCCGTGGGGCTTTTGACAGGATCTGCCTTTGGCGCCGAGTTCGCGTTGTCCCTGCCCTCGGTGTGGTTGGAGCGCGCGTACGCCTGTTTCCTGCTCTACATCGCCTTTGGGTATCTGGAGATCGGCAAGCGTTTGAGAGGTCAAGCGCGTGATGTCGAACCGGGGCCGCGCAAAGATGGCCGTGTGGCGGTGTGGCTGTTGGTGGGTTTTTGCGCGGGCATCGTCGCGGGGCTTTTTGGCAAAGGCGGCGGCGTGGTGATCGTGCCCGTTCTCATGGGGGTTTTCGCCTACCGAGCCAAGGAGGCCACGGGCACATCGTTGGCCGCCTTGCAGCTGCCTGTGGGCTTGCCCGGTGTGATGCTCTACGCGAAAAACGGAGTCCTGGATTTTCGCATCGCGGGTTGGGTCGCGTTGGGCCTGGTCGCAGGGACATTTTTTGGCACACGCATCGCCATCGGTCTCAAACCCGCCCTGTTCAAGAAGCTGTTCGGGTTCTTTTTGCTGGGCGTGGCGCTGTTCCTGTTCCTTCGGTAGACCGAATTTGGCTTTCGGCTGATTCGAGGGAATGGTCCGTCAGGACATCAACGATCCGATCTGAGGAAACGTTCGGTGGCGCCATCAAGGCGGGCCAGATACATGCCCGGGGCGAGTGGTAGGGTCGAAGTGACAAATCCTGTCTGGACGTGGCCGTTCCAAACCAGCTTGCCGGTCGGATCGAAGATCCGCAGATGGCCGGGCCTTGTGGCGGCGAGTTCCCTACCGTTGCGTTCGAAGATCCGATCGGCGGCGGGAGTCGTTCGCGACCGGATTCCTGTCGCATCGCCGTTGGCAAGGCGGATTACGGACGCCCCGGTGGCATGGTCGAGCGTTCCGACCGCGATCAGGCTGCGGCTTGAATCGATGGCCAACGCCAATGGCAGCCCTTCCAAACCGTCGATGGCCGTCATCCGGGAGCCATCCCATCGCAGGATGTTGTCCTTGTGGTTGGCGTTGGTGGATTGCATGGATCCGGAGAGGAACAGGGAACCCGAAGGACTTTGCTGGATTTCCGAGGCGGATCCGGTGAATTCGCATCCCAAGCTCGCGAGCGTGTCGCCACCTGTAAAGGCGAGCGGACATGCTTTGCTGTCGTGGAAGATTCCGGCCAAGGCGAAGACGGAATCATGGAGCCAGGTCGAGGCTTGCACCGTGAGGTTGCTCGTGGTGCGTATGCCGTACCACTCTTCCGGAACATTCGTCCACGAGGCTCGCCAAGTCCTGAAATTCTTGCTCTGGATTCCTCCCAAGAAGGCTGCGCCATCGTTTGAGACGGAAATTGTCGAGATGAAACGACTGGCGTTTCCGTAGTCGAACGCGTCCTTCCAAGCGGTGTCGTTCCACCGGGAGACAAGTCCAAATTCGTTGTCGATGCTTGCCCAAACTCCGCCTTGCCGTGCGACGGCGAGTGTCAGGACGTCGTTCTTGAATCCTGCACCCATGGGATGCCAATCCTTGCCATTCCAGCGAGCCACGCGGGATGCCGCGATGCCGCCGATCGAATCGAAGCGTCCGCCCGCGATGATGTCGCCATTGGGGGCCGTCGCCAAGGCGAACACCGCCTCGTTGGATCCCAAGCCCAGGGGTTTCCAGGTGCCGTCGTGCAACTGTGCGAGATTCGACATTTTTTGTCCATCGACTCCGCTGAAATACCCGCCGACCACGATCGATCCGTCCTTTCCGACGGTGATCGCGTTGACGACACCGGCGAAGCCGGATCCAGGCGCCGTCCAACGTCCCGACTCGCGGATGGCGAGATTCAGAGCTGGTACCGTATCGACCAGCAAGAATCGGCCGCCAAGGGCGATTTGCCCGGTGGGAGAGACGGCGAGATCGAAAATGGTGTTGTCGAAATAGGGGACGCCCATGGTGGCGAGCGTGTCCCATCCGGATGCCGATTCCCGCAGGACCAGGTATCTGTTGCGGAACAATCCCGAGAGCAGAACCGCGCCCGATGGGTCCAACCCCAAGCGTACCTTGTCGAACCCGAGGGCAGGATGTCCCGGTTGGAATTCCTTCCAGGAGATTCCGTCCCAACGGAATAGATCTCCGACCCGGGAGGGCTCGGGATCGACGTCCCCCATGTAGGCGATCCGGGTGCCATCCTTCAGGCGAAGTTCGTCGAGCAGCTCCGCGCCGGGAAGGCTGTTGAGGGGGGAGGGGCTCCAGTTACCGTTCGAAAGGATCCAGGCTCCGAAGGACAGACTGTCGCCGCCGAGCAGTACGGGTTCGCCCGGGTTCCCAGGGCAGCCGAGGTCCTTCCAGACTCCGGCTTCCTCGCGGATCACGCGGAATTTCACGGTGTCGGTCGCGCCGAATTTGAAGGATCCCCAGACCAAGGGGGCGCCGGATCGGTCGGTGGCGATTCCATGGAAAGTCCAGTCGAAGTTGCTCGGTGCCCGAGCCCCGGTGGGGTGGGAGGTCCAACGGGTCCCATCGAAACTTCGCACCACGGGACCCTCTTGCACGAACCCCGAGTCGGAAATTGTCCAAACCTTTCCGTCGGTCCCGACATGCACGATGCGAGGATTGAAGTGGTAATAGGTTTGGTACGGTGTGGCCCAGCTGTCGGCGCCAGGCAGGCTCCACTTCCCGTTGGCGTCGCGTCGTCCGATTCCTGGAAGCTTGGTGTTGCCGATTTGGGTGAATTCACCGACAGCCCACAGATCGTCTCCAGCCCACTCGACGTGGTGCACGATGCCGTTGGCACCGGGATAGCCACCGGCCAGCGCGGTCCATTCGCCGGCAATATGCGTGGCTGGCAGCTCGGCTGCCGTGCAGGCGGTGACCAGGGCGATGGCGAGGGTTTTCATCGGGATGGATCGGGAGGTTGTCACGGTCGCCGGGTGCGTGGAGTTGTCGAGCATGGAAAGTCCGTTCTTCCAGGAGATTTGGGGCTTTCAAAT
>JBDKGS010000079.1:0-14738 GCA_039798065.1 Fibrobacterota bacterium
ACTCGAGTCCTGGCCGGTCGATCAGGATGCCGCCGGTGCCGTAAGTGGAAGATCGCATGCCACACTTGCACGCAACCCGCGTGCCAGTCGCCTGTCCTGTCCTTGGCAGTTTCCGTCCAGTCGTCCATTCGCGGGTGGTAGGGCTTTGTAAGTTGGCCTTATACCATGAACCTTCGCGATCTCGAATATTTCGTCGCGGTCGCCGAGCTCGGACATTTCGGGAAGGCCGCCGAGCGCTGTTTCTGCAGCCAACCCACGTTGTCGGGCCAGATCAAAAAACTGGAAGACGAGCTGGGAGTCCCGCTGTTCGAGCGTTTCCCCGGCGGAGTTCGCTTGACAGGACTTGGCGAGCAGTGCCTACCCGCCGCGCGCGAGGCCATTTCGGCGACGCATCGCATGACGGAATTCGGCAAGGCCTCCCGCGACCCCGAAAGCGGCGAGATGGTGATCGGCGCCATCCCCACCGTAGGGCCGTATCTGTGGCCGGCGGCGCTGGCCTCGATGCAGGAGCGGTTCCCCAAGCTGGTGGCGTTGCTGCGCGAAGAACCCACGCGCCAATTGTTGGAATCGCTGCGAAGCGGCCGCGTGGATGCCGCAATCCTGGCGTTGCCGCTGGAACACGCCGGGCTCGATTTTTCCGAGCTGTGGGACGAGCCGTTCCTTTTGGCGGTGCACGCGACCCACCCTCTGGCTGGACAGAAATTGGTCGAGACTTCGGCGCTGGAGGAAATGGAACTGTTGTTGTTGGACGACGGCCACTGCCTGCGCGAACAGGCTTTGGAGGTCTGCCGGAGTTCCGGCGCTCGCGAACGCGACGGATTCCGCGCCACCAGCCTGGAATCGCTGAGGCAAATGGTGCGCTCCGGTGCCGGCGCCACCTTGCTTCCGGCCTCGGCGGCCCGCAACGAAGAGGGGCTGGCACTCATCCCCTTCCTCCAGCCTCCCTACCGCAAGGTCGCGCTGTGCTGGCGCAAAGGCCATCCTCGCGCCGGGTTCTTTCCCAAGCTTGCGCAGAATCTGTCGGCCATCCGTCCGTTCTGATCTATTCTGACGGATTTTGTCGCCGCATCAAAGCCAGTCGGGTACGCGGGAAGACCACGCGTTTCGTTCCTTAACCTTGTCGCCTGCCAGCACGAACCCGGCTGGATTTCCCGAGGCGTCGACGAACACCGAAACCGCACCCGCATCCCCCACGGTTTCCTGCCAATTTCCGTCGACTCCAAGCGGAGGCGGGCACACCACCAGCGGCGCCGACGGCGTCTTGACCACCACCGGCATGGCTGGATAACGCACTTCGGTGGGTGTCCCCGACAAGGTCTTGGCCAAAGCGCGCGCGGCGTGCAAGATGGGTTGCACGAAAGGAAGCACCAGGCCTTGCACTTCGGCGCAATCGCCCAGGGCGTGGATATCGGGATCGTTGGTGCGCAGAAAACGATCGACCACGATCCCTCGGTTCACCGCGAGCCCGGCGGCCTTGGCAAGATCCAGATGTGGCCGCAATCCGACCGCCGAGAGCACCGCGTCGACCACATGGACGCCACCTCGGTTGTCCAACAGCTTCAACCGCGCTCCTTCGCGATGGACCTCCGTCGCTCCTGTTCCGGCCAAGAAACGGATCCCCGCTTTTTCCAGCGAGGCGCGCATCCAACTGCCGGTTTCCGTCGGCAACAGGCGTCCCAACGGATGGGTCCCCGGATCGAACACGACCACCTCGAGTCCCGCCGCACGCAGGTCGTCGGCGAACTCGCACCCCACCAGTCCGCCACCGATCACGGCCACCGAACGCGCGTCGGTCAAATCTTGTCGGAACACCGCATAGTCGCCCAGGGAATTCACCGAGCGCACCCGATCGACACCATCGCCGGAAAGCGTCAGCCGCACCGGCGAGGCGCCCACGGCCAGGACCAGCGCCCGGTAGGCGATTTCGCCGCGATTCGTGACGAGCACCTTCCGCGAACGATCCACGCTTTCGATGGTGGTTTCCGCCAAGAGCGTCACGCCGTTTTTTGTCGCCCAATCGGCACCCGACGACTGGACGAGACCGCTTGGCGCCTTGCCGATTGCCAGAGCGTTGGAGAGGTTGGGTTTGGCGTAGATGTCGGCGTTGTCGGCCGAAACCACCACCACCCCAACTTCCGCGTCGAGCTTGCGCAGTTCGCGGACCACCGACGTTCCGGCCAGACCCGCTCCGACCACGACGATGGACGCGTCCATGCTACGCCTCCACCATCTCGAAGTCGGATTTCGACACGCCGCAATCGGGGCAGGCCCAGTCGTCGGGGATGTCTTCCCACTTGGTTCCAGCGGGGATGCCGTCTTCGGGCAAGCCCGCCGCTTCGCTGTATTCGAATCCGCACACGATGCATGTCCAGGTCTTCATGATGTCTCTCCGTTCCGTTCTTGGATGATTGACAGGAATTGACGCGACTCAGGCTTGGGTGGCCAACAAACCGCGGTAGCGGTTGGCGTGTTTTTCTTCCACGCGGGCCAAGGCGTCGAAACGCTTGCGCGCCTTTTCCAGCACCGCGGCAAAAGCAGCGGCGTGTTCCTTCGATTCCTCGATCTGGCCGTCGATCTCCTTCACGGCGGCCGCCTCGCCTTCGGCTTGGGCTTCACGGCGGAAGGTCGGGTACATCTCGGTGTACTCGTGGGTTTCGCCATCGATGGCCAGCTTGAGCACATCGGCGGTCGAAAGCGCAGAGGGCGCGAACAACAACTCGGCATGGCCCAGCGCATGCTGGACTTCCTGCTTGGCGGTCTCTTCGAAGACCTTGGCCACTTCTTCGTCGCCATGGGAACGGGCGATGCGCGCGAAGTGGAGGTATTTGATGTGGGCCATCGATTCGCCGGCAAAGGCCGATTCGAGGTTCTTGTGGGTGAGGCTGGTCTTGAGGGTCATGGCTCTTCTCCTGTGGTTCGAAGCGTTTTTGGTTCGCTTGGCACTCAGGAGAAGATGGGCGGGTTCGAGTCCGAATCCCAATCGGATGATCGGATGGGCCCGATCGGTTTCACCGATGGGGCGCCTTGGCGAGCACGCCTACGTTAAGGATTGCTCAGAATGTTCCCAACAACCCGATCGAGAGGTCGAACCCGAGCGAGCTGACGGACGACGGATACTTGCGCTGGTAGATCTCCAACGGATCGTCCCCTTTGATGTCGTGGCTCGACTTGTGGAATCCCAAACGCACGACGGCGCCAATCCGCTTCGTGAACGCCCTGGTCATGAGGATCGACGCTTCATAGCGAATTCCCGAAACGTCGATGGGGCGATTTCCCCGTTCCAGGTACTCGGCGATGATGGCTGCATCCGCTGTGGATTCTCCGGAAGTGATCACGGAAACGTTCTTGGCCGCCAAAGCGTAGCGGTGAAGGGTTCCCATGCAAGGGCCGAATCCACCCTCGACGCCGAACTTCATGTTCATGAGGTGCAGTGGACGGAATCTGACACGAGCAAGGATCGCCTGTTCGGTCAGGAAATCCGCTTCGAACTTGCTCTCGGCGGTTTCTTCGGGATGGATCGAGACGCTCTGGGACAGGAGCGCAATTCCCGCCTGGAAGCTGCTGTTGAAGCTGTAGAGCGCGTCGAGTTCGAATCCAACGTTGGACCCGACAGGATCGGTTTGCGATTGATTGCCCGATTTGTCCACCATCACCAAGCCGAAATCCTCGTACAGACGATCTTCGATGTCGATGGCTTGGCCCGAAATGCTGCCCACTCGCAACGCGAGTTCGATCGAGACCTTGGAGGAGTCGTCGGTGGGATACCCATCGGGTCCAAGAACGGAAAACTGGGAAAACGCGGGTGTGGAAAAAGCGAGGAAAGCGGAGAGCAAAGCGATGGGGTGTTTCATAACCCATAAAATCTAGCAGATTTTGTCGAATGACCGGGACTGGATTTCACCCCCGAAACACTCCCCCCGGCATACTCGAATTCCGTCCTCAAGGAGACGATGACCAGCCTCGGTACCGCATGGACACCTTGAAGTTCTTGCCGTCGGGCCCTTTGATGTCGCTCACCCCCGTGAAGCCTTTCAACTCGCGCGATCGCGGGTCGTAGCTCACCACCAGCGGCGTGGACAACGCCCGCAGGAACCAACTGGAAGGCTTCAGTTCGATGCGGATCTCGGAAGGTCGAGCGGGATCGACGCCGATGCGCTTGACGGAAAATGTCAGCACCCGGTGGAACTCGGGAACCAGCACGGGAACCTCCAACAAGACGCCCGCCGACAGCCTTGACAGATTCCGTACAATCCAGGTGTCGAACCCCGCGTCCACCACCGCGCCCTTGGGGACCACCACCCTATGTCCTTCCGTGCGCCCCTTGCGATCGAGCTGGATCAATGCGGTGTCTCCGGCGAACCCCACCGACACGCGCTTGAGCGGCGCGTCCATCCGCAGTTCGAATTCGGGCAGATCCTGGTTCTCGCGCCACCGGATCCATTTCGTACCCAGCACCGATCCATCGGGACGGATGTACCGCACGCTGTCGCGCGAACGCGCCCCGTCGCAAGGGGTGCGCACCCTAACTTCCGTATAGATTCGATCTCCACTTTCCAACCCGAGAACTTCGGCGCGATCCGTGCAAAGCGGTGCTGCAACGAGGTTGAGAAATATTTTCATCCAAAACATTGGCTTTTCCTTTCATTTCTGTATAGGTTATATCTATACAATTGAAGACGCCAACCAACATCAGCGCCGGCAACCAAAGCGGCCACTACAGCATCGGGGAGCTCGCGAAGCGAACCGGACTTTCGGTCTTGCGCATCCGCGCATGGGAAACCCGCCATGGAGTCCCCCGATCTGTCCGCACCGAATCCGGGCATCGCCGTTATCCCGCATCTGAAGCTTTGCGTCTTGAGCTGTTGGCCCAGGCGGTTCAAGCTGGCGGACGCATCGGCGACCTGTCGGAACTGGAATTGGACGAGCTCTCCAAACGGCTTCCCGGTGCGACAAAAACCGTCGAAAGCAAATCCGACAATTGGCTGGATTGGGCCAGGAAGGGACAAGAACAGTTCCTCCATGACGACATGGTCCGCTTGTGGGAAAAGCATGGTTGGCGCGGTTTTGTGGAACATTGCGCGGTGCCTTTCCTGCAGAAAATCGGCGATTCGTGGGAAGCCGGCCAACTAGGCATCGCACAGGAACACTTCGCGTCCGGGGTCCTGCACAATTTCTTGGAGGAGCGCTGGCGACTTCGCAACTCTTCGAATACCGGCAACCCATTGCTTTTCGCCATGCTACCAGGCGACAACCACAGCTTTGGATTGCATCTGTGCGCTCTTGCAGCGGTACACGCCAATCATCGCGTGCTTTGGCTGGGACCGCACTCACCAGCCGCCACTGTCCTGTCCGCTGTCGGGACCTGGAAAGCACGAGGCCTGTGCCTGAGCCTATCCGTGACCACCAATTGGAACGAAGCCAAGCCATTCCTCATCCAGCTTCGCACCGAACTGGATGCCGAGGTCCCCTTCTATGCCGGCGGGGCAGGTTTACGTGGTAAAGTCAAAGGAATCCAAACATTCGAATCCCTGGGAGACTTCCATGACCACCTTCTCGCCCAACCCTGAAACGAATTCGAGCGCGGGCCGTCCACGCCTGGCTGTGGTCGGTGCCGGTGTGGCAGGAATTGTCGCAGCGTGGCAATTGCGCAAACATGCCGATGTGACCTTGTTCGAGAACCAGCCGCGCCTGGGAGGTCACACCCACACGGTCGAGATCCCCGATGGACCCGACGCGGGTGTCGGCGTGGACACCGGATTCATCGTGCTCAACGATCGGACCTATCCCAACCTGCACCGCTTCCTTCAGGATTTGAACGTGCCGGTGCGTTTTTCGGACATGTCGTTCGGATACCACGACGAAGGCACCGGCCTGCAATACAGCGGGCGCGGACTCAAGGGCCTGATGGCCGATTGGCGCAACACGCTTCGACCCGACATGTGGCGCCTGGTGCGCGACTTTCTGCGGTTCAACAAACAAGGACCTCTCGCTCTGGACGCAGGAGGATTGGACGGAATCTCGCTCGGACAATATCTGCGCGAAGAGGGATATTCGCGCGCGTTCGCCGACCACTACCTGATCCCCATGGGCGCGGCGATCTGGAGCACCAGCAACGAAGGCATGCTGGAATTCCCGCTGGAAGTGTTCTTGCATTTTTTCAAGAACCACGGGCTGCTCACCGTGAAGGACCGTCCGCGTTGGCAGACGGTGACCGGAGGCAGCCACGCCTACGTGAAGCGCTTCCGCCAGGTCTTTCCCGGACGCATCGTGGAAGGCGCGCAAGTGCAGGGAATCGAACGCGACCAAACCGGTGCGGTGGTGCACCGGTGGAACGCCGAGCCCGAGCGTTTCGACGGAGTTGTGCTGGCAGTCCACGCCGATCAAGTCCTGGCACTGCTTCGCGACGCAGGTGATGACGAAAAACGTCTGTTCGGACAGTGGGCCTACCAGGAGAACCGCACCGTTTTGCACCACGACACGACGGTGCTTCCCACCCTGGAAATGGCGCGCGCTTCGTGGAACTTCACCCGCGAACGCGACGCGACGCTTCGCAATCCCGTCAGCATCACCTACGACATGAAGCGACTGCAGGGACTGGACACCACGAACCATTGGCTGGTCACGCTCAACCGCAACGCGCGCATCGACCCCTCCAAGGTGGTCAAGGAAATGGTCTACCACCATCCGTCGTTCACGCTGGACGCCATCGCCTCGCGCGAAGGGATCAAGGCGCTCAACGGCACGCGGCGCACCTGGTTCACGGGGAGCTATTTCGGGTTCGGATTCCACGAAGACGCCGTCAAGGCCTCGGTGGATCTGGTTCGCGACCATTTCACGAGCGGGTCGTGAGTCATTTTCTGGCATCGGGCCCGGTGTGGCACGTGCGCCAAGCGCCCGGTCGACACGCGTTCGCGTACCGCATGCACTACCTGTGGTGCGACGTGGACGCGCTCGATCGGGGCGAAGGCGCGGGCCGCTGGCTTTCCGCTGGAGCGGGCCGCATGTTCCAGATGCGACTGGAAGACCACCTCCAAACCACCGACAGAAATTGGCGGAACGGGATCGAGTCTTGGCTCGATCGCGCGGGAATCGCCACCGCGCCGCGCATCCACATCCTCTCGTTGCCGCGCTTGCTGGGTCGCACCTTCAATCCCGTCAGTTTCTGGATTGGCCGCGACGAGGCAGGAGATGTGCTTTGGATGGTGGCCGAGGTCAACAACACTTTCGGGGCCAGGCACCTGTACCTGTTGGACGCGAAGGACGGCGAAGACGGACAGCTCCGTTGGAGATGCCCCAAGGCGTTCGCCGTGAGCCCCTTCCACGACGTGGAAGGCCGGTACGAGTTCCGACTGGAGTTGACGGATTCCGGCATCGAAATCGGGATCGACCTCGAAGGCCATGCCGACGGAATCTTCCGCACCGGCATGAGGCTGGATCTGCGGCCGGCGGCGCAAGCGGGAGGATTGGGAATCCTGGCGGCAGTGGCGGGATCGGTGGCTCTAGCCGTGCCGCGCATCCTGTGGCATGCGGCGCGCCTTCATTTTTCAGGCAAGGCGCGGTTGATGCTCGCCCCACGGGAACGCGATGGCTGGACCATCCATCATGGCGAGGCGGTGCTTCTGCAACGACTCGTGGCCAATCCCGCAATGGGAAAAGCCTGGAAACGACTTGGACAGATATTGTCAAAACGCGGAACCTCAAAACAGGACATGGATCATGGAACTCGAACTGGCCCTCGCACAACACCAGTCTGATCGCGCTTCCAAAACGCTCGCTCCTTCGCTTTCGTGGCTGGAGCGTACCGGACTTCGCGCCTTGGAAAAGGCCGTTTCGCACTGGCCCAAGGAAGGCATCGCGCTGGAGCTTCCCGACGGAACCCGACGGATCCTGGGAGACGCCCACGGGGGCGTGCGCCACGGGATGCGCATCCGCGACGGTCGGTTCTTCCGTCGCATCGTGCTTCGCGCCGATCTTGGATTCGGCGAAAGTTTCACGGCCGGTGAATGGGACAGCCCCGACCTGACGGCGCTTCTGGAGGCCTTCGTGCGCCAGGGCGCAAGGGAAGACAATTTCTGGAGCCGCAGACTGCGCGCCCTCGATTGGTTGCGCCACCGGATGAACGCCAACACGCTCTCCGGAAGCGAGCGCAACATCCAGGCCCATTACGACCTGGGCAACGACTTCTACAAGGAGTGGTTGGGGCCCACCATGCAGTACAGCGCGGGGATCTACCCGAACCCCGAAGCCACCCTGGAAGAAGCCCAGGACCTCAAGCTGCGCACCCTGATCGCCAAGCTCCAGGTGAAACCCGGCATGCGCGTATTGGAGATCGGGAGCGGCTGGGGAGAGCTCGCGGTGCGCCTGGTGCGCGACCACGGCTGCCATGTGACCACCGTGACCTTGAGCCGCCAGCAGCACGCTTGGGTGCGCGACCGTGCGACAAAACTTGGCATCGACGACAGGCTGGACGCCAGGCTGCAGGACTACCGCGAAGTGACGGGAACGTTCGACCGCATCGTCTCGGTGGAAATGATCGAGGCCGTTGGCCACGAAAATCTCCCCGTGTATTTCGCGAAGGTCGATGCGCTCCTGGCAGCGGGAGGCCATGCGGTGATCCAGGCCATCACCGTCCCCGACCAGACCTACTCGCGCTACTTGCGCCGCACCGACTGGATCCAGGCCCACATCTTTCCAGGCGCGGTCTGCCCTTCCATCTCGGCGCTGCAATCGGCCATGGCCAAAGGCTCGCGTCTGGTGCTGCGCCAGCTCGAGGACATCGGCCCCCACTACGCCAAGGACCTGGCCAACTGGCGCGAACGTTTCCTGTCGGCTTGGCCGCGCCTGCAGACCCTTGGATTCGACGAGCGCTTCAAGCGCCTGTGGACCTACTACCTGTCCTACTGCGAAGCCGGTTTTTCGCAGCGCAAGCTGGGCGACGTGCAATTGATCCTGTCGCGCGCCTGCGAAACCGGTCTTGACTCCACCCCCCAAACCTCGGCCAGCGTGGCCTTCGGAGGTCGCTCGTGAAATCCTCAAGCCTTCCCAAGAAAGCGTTGGTCGCTTTCTGTCTTTTGGTGCTCGTGGCCATGCTGGCGAGCACCACCTACGCGAGCCTGGAAAAGAACGTGATCGTCGCGTTTCGCGATCTGGGCAGCGACCGCTGGGGCCTGGCTACGCTGTTCGACGCGTATTTCGGATTCGCGACCGTATGGATCCTGACCGCCGCCCAAAGGCCCGGATGGGGACAGAAATTGGCATGGCTTGCCGCCTTCCTCTTGTTGGGCAATTTCGCGATGGCCGCCTGGCTGTTGTGGTACCTTCGCGCCTGGGACGGACGCGAGCCGCTGTGGGCGCACCTGCTGGCGCGAACCGGAGCCCGATCATGAACATCTGGACATCCACGCTGGTCCATCTGGCGGTTTCCGTGATGACAGTTTTTGGCGTGTGGCTATGGTACAGACGCACCGACAACGCGGCTTGGATCGATACCGCTTGGGGGGCTCTCATCGGCATCGGGGCCGTGATCCACCCATTGGCATCCGGAGCATCGAGCCTGGAATCTTGGGGATTGTCGCTGCTGATGACCGCATGGTCGGTGCGCCTCACCATCCATCTGTATCGTCGTGTGGCCCACGAACCGGAGGACGGCCGATACACGGCGCTGCGCAGCGCTTGGACGGCCAGATTCGGGGCCGACAAGATCCCTGGACGCTTCCTTCGCTTCTACCTGATGCAAGCCTTTTTGGCCACCGCCTTGGCGCTGCCCGCCGGCCTGGTGGCCTTCGACCACGCCGCGCGCTGGGGGGTGTGGCAGGAATTGTCCATCCTTGTGGGGATCGTGTCCCTTGTGGGCGCCTACCTGTCCGATTCGCAACTGGCCCACTTCCGCGAAATCCCGTCCAACAAGGGCAAGACCTGCCGTGACGGATTTTGGCAGTACAGCCGCCATCCCAACTACTTCTTCGAGATCCTGCTTTGGGTGTCGTTCGCGCTGTACGCCACCACCGCGCCCGGTGGGGCCTGGGCCTGGCTCGCACCCATCTCCATCGCCTTCTTCCTGGTCAAGGTCACGGGGATCCCCCTCACCGAGGCCCAATCCCTTCGTTCACGCGGCGACGACTACCGTCGCTACATCCAGACCACCAGCGCGTTGCTGCCGTGGTTTCCACTGCGGGAGAAAAACCCATGAGCTTCGCCATCGAACTTGCCGAATCGGGTCGGATTCCCGATGTCCTTCTACGCGCCGGAATCCGTCGCCTGCTCTCCAAACGCCTGCACAAGCTGCGCGCCGGGGGATTGGAAGCGCGGCGCGAGCGCTTCCAAAAATTGGTCGACGAAATCTCGCAAGGCCCCTTGGCCATCGAGACCGCCGCCGCCAACGAACAACACTACGAGGTCCCCACGGACTTCTACCTGCTGTCCCTTGGCGAAAACCGCAAGTACAGTTCCTGTCTGTACCCCAATGGCGACGAGAACCTGGACCAGGCCGAGCGCATCATGCTCGACCTCACCATGCAGCGCGCCGAGCTTCGCCTGGGCCAGTCCATCCTGGAGCTGGGTTGCGGTTGGGGGAGCCTGTCGCTTTCCATGGCGCGGCGTTTTCCGTCGAACCGGATCGTGGCGGTGAGCAACAGCGCCACCCAGCGCGAGTTCATCCAGGGAGTGGCGGCCCGGGAAGGCCTGACCAACCTGGAGATCCGCACCGCCAACATGCTCCACTTCGAGCCGGGCGAGACCTTCGATCGCGTGGTGTCGGTGGAGATGTTCGAGCACATGCGCAACTACCACGAGTTGTTCAAGCGCATCTCGACGTGGCTCAAGCCCGGTGGCAAGGCCTTCGCGCACATCTTCTGCCATCGCGAAGACGCGTACTTCTTCCAGGTGGATGGCAACGACGACTGGATGAGCCGCAACTTCTTCACCGGCGGGATCATGCCGTCGGAAGACCTGTTCCACGTCTTCCAGGACCACTTGCGGCTGGCCCGCCACTGGCGCGTATCGGGCGTGCATTACCAGCAAACCAGCGAACATTGGCTGCAGAAGCTGGACAAAAACCGTCAGCAGGCTCTCGAGGTCATGGCGGCCACCTACGGCGCCGACCAGGCCGCGCGGCGCGTGCAGATGTGGCGCATGTTCTTCATGGCCTGCGCCGAGCTGTTCGGGTACGACGGCGGCGAAGAATGGTTCGTGAGCCACTACCTGTGGGAGAAGCGCGACTGACCGCGAAGCCTCGACGGGTCAGTCGGGTCGGGCCACCGTGATGACGGATTCCGTCTTCGAGGCCCGGATGACACCGCCGAAGTCTCGTGGCGAGGCGATCCTTCTGCCGAACGGGTCGCGAAGATCGACACGACCACGTTCCTTCCCGTCGGTGAGCCGAGGCATCGCCACGCCGGCGGTGACCGGCTTCCACTCCAGCACGGTCACGGTCTGCGGCGGCAGCGCCACGGTGGTCTCGCCGTCGCCCTGGCCCGCGCGCTGCACGAACAAATCCAGCGTGTGCGAGGCGTTCCACAGGTCGGTATCGAAGCTCGGCTCCCATTCGTCGACCGAATAGTTCGTCAGGTCGGAAATTGTCCATTTGGGATTCGAGAGATTGGATGCCTGCGCCAAAGACACCTTGCTGCCTCGCTCCACGTCGCGGAACACCATGTAGGCCGATGCGCTGTCGCCTTGCGTCTTCACCATCAGCTGCGGTCGCGAGATGGGGATCTTCTTGGTTCCGACGCCGCTGAGCGAAAAATCGGTGGTGCGGTTGCCGATCTTCTGCGACCTCCAGCCGGTTCCGTCCAGGTACACCAGCTGGTACTGCGGCACGCTTTCGCCCGCTGGCACCCAGTAGCTGGCGATGTACGGACGGCTTTTGTCATCGGCGGCGATGGTGGTCTGGTTGATGAGCTCGCTTTTCTGGGCGATGATCAGCGCGTTCTCGGCGGTGGCGGCCTTGATGGGCAAGGTGTAGCGCGTGCCGTCGGATTTTTCCCAAGTGACACCGCCGTCCTTGGAGCGCGCGTAGCAGATGTCGTGGTTGGTGGCGACGTCGGCGGTTTCGCGCCAGACCCATCCCACGTGCAAGACTCCGTTGCCATCGATGTACGCTTCCCAGTAGGCGTTGCGCGCCCCTTCGCCGTCGATGAGGTTCGATTGGACCCGCGACCATTTCGCGGTTTTCACATCGTACCTGTTCAGCACCAGATTGCCGCTTCCCGAGCTTCCGTCGCGGTACATGAACAACAGGTTGCCTTCCTTGGTGCGGAAGAACTGCGGATAGGTGGTGTTCGCTTCCAACGTCCCCATCATGCCCGATTCGGCACCCATCTCCAGCGATCCCGCAGCCGTAGCCTTGCAGTAGCGCAGCTTGGTGGAATGCATGCTCCAGGCCATGTGCAGGAATCCGTCGCCGTCCACGCCGATGCTGATGCTGTTGTGCGCGTCGGTCACGCCGCCGGAAATGGACGTGGTCTTGGTCTGCCAAGAGGTGCTCCCCAACGTCCTCTTGGCCAGCACCACCTTGCCCGTGCTGTCGTAGTACGAGACGAATTGTGTCGCACCCAGGCTCGTGATGGAATTGCCACGGAACACCACGGTGTTCACGGAGGTCTTGGCGTATCCCAGGACAGGAAGTGTCGAGGTCTGGCCGAAACCCACCGCGGCTAAGACAAGAATTGACATGGCGGGGCCAGCGGCTCGTTTCATGCGCCCACTCCTTTTACGCTTTCCGGGTTCGGCTTGCGGTCGCGCGGCCCTTCCCGGATGGGAAGGATCGATGGCGACCACGGTCTTGGTCGAGAAGTTAGGTACTCGCGGTCAGACGCGGGTCACCGACAGTCGGATGGATCCGTGGTTGTCGTTGTAGTGCGCCCACACGTCGTTGGCGAACGCGTACAGATAACCCGATTTCACCACCATCAGCGGCTTCCCGACAAAATCCGCCAAGTTCACGTGCTGGTGCGGACAAGGGCTGCCATCGCCCGACACGGGCTCGTCGGTGGCGACACCATCGTTGGCGATCGCGCCCACCATGCCCATCCACGGCACCCCCGCGATCCGCTTGGTCGAGTTGTAGTCGGCCGACACGTTGTGCGCAAGACGCTTGATGCCGTTCTCGAACATTCCCATGACCGCCGATGCGCTTCGCAATACCCGGGCGAAGGACCACTTCGTGTCCTTGATACCGGTCCAGTCGCAGGTTTCGGATGCCGCCTTCCATTCGCCCCGGGCTTCGAATCGGTACGAGGCGCCCGCCTCCAGATAAATCCCCGTGGCGTTCCAACGCGTGTCGGCGTAGATGTCGGCCGCCGCCGATTCCCCCGGCGCGAGCAAACGCGTGGGATGGTATGCCGGGTAGGCGAGTGGCGACACTTTTTGTCGAACATACGCGCTGTCGTGGATCCTGTACCGGTTGGACTCCACCAAGGCGGGAATGTTGCGCGGCCGCGCGCGCAGCTTGGCGAAGATCCCTTTGTAGGAGTTGTGCAGCGGGCCCAGCGGGTCGCAATGCAGGGTGTCGGCTACCGGACGGAACACGAGCCCGGAGGCCTTCGATTCTTCGATCATCCAACGCAACGCACTGTTGGACAACGAACACTCCGAATAGCCGCCTCCCACATCGGAGTGCGAGCCGGGGAACCAGAGCTCCTTGGCCCCGGGGTGCTCGTGGCGGTTGCTCCATCGAGCCACGGTGAAGCTCGATCGCAGGTCGTCCATCGCCATCGCGTGGCGCCCGGTAACGACATGGGCTCCCAGTTCCATGTCGTGGAAACGCCAGCGTGAAGGACGGTCCAACAGGTTGAGGACTTCGAAGTCGTCGGGCACGCCCAACGCACCCACCGTGTCCCACACCCCCAGGAAATGGACGGGAACCGCATTGCCCTCGTGATGGAATTTCCAATCGCCGGCCCAGTCGGAATTCTTCGATCCCTTGACCCGATACCCTTTCTCGTAGGCCGTGTGCACCCGGTTCCAACCTTCGGCCGTTGAGAGGCCGCGAAGGTCCAACAAGCCGCGACCCAGGAAAGCGCAAAGGCTGCGCACTGTGAAGGCGCCGCGACTGAAACCATAGAGGAAGATCTGGTCGCCCGGTGCGTATTCGCTAGCCAGCCACTGGTAAGCGCTGCAGATGTGGCGGTTCATCCCCGAGCCCAACAATCCCCCCAGGATTTCGTCGGCCAGCCCGATCTGCTCGCCGCCCACGCCGGGGTGGTAGTAGGAAAGCTGCTGGGTGTCGCCATCCTTTGCGGCGATGGCGTTGTGGATCTTGAAGACGTTGGTGGGGGAAGGAATGCCGTTTTCTTCCTGCTCGGGATTGTTCCAGGTTCCGTCGCAGCAGACGATCAGACGTTTCATGGGCGATTCCTCCCTCGATGGAAAACATCGGGATCAACGACAAGTTTCAGGAATGCACCACCGGCGGAGGTATATCGGGGAACGGTAGCAATCGGGCGTATCGTGCCTGACAGTTTTCGTCGCCGATCGCGCGACCCGAAGCCGTTCCATGGAAATCCGACCGTTTTCGGTTCCCACTTGACCTGGGGACCGCCCCTGTGGGACCATGTACCGGTCGCCAAAATGTTTCGGAGGATTGCAATGGGAACCAACTTACGTATGGTCGCCGGTTCGGTCGCGCTGATCTGTGCAACGGCATGGAGCCTCAACAAGAACCAAAGCGTGGACTTCGCGCAGGATCTGAACCGCAACGCGTCGGTGGGGATCGATGCCGTTTTCCACAACCCGGCGGG
>JBDKGS010000080.1:0-14691 GCA_039798065.1 Fibrobacterota bacterium
ACCAATCGAAACGGGTTTGTTTGTTGGAAATTTATTAGTGAAGACGTTCGTTTGAAAATCAAGAGTGCAGATGACGGCTGGAGAGTGATTCGTTCCAAGTCAGATGACGATTCCGCCTTGCCTCCTGTCCCGCGAGCTGCGCTGGTATTAAAGATCATCTACAAATCCCAAATCGGATACTGGATTGAGATCGAAAACAACCCACAGGAGCCAGGGGCTCGTTCGCCTTTCATCTTCAATACGAATGGCAAAATTACGGAAATAATGCCATCTATCTTAGATGCAATTGCCGTCCTCAAAGGCGTTTCCCTTTTCAGCAACCTTCAAAAAGAGATATCTTTACGAACTGATGCGAAGGTTGAATCATACCGGCATCAATACGAGAGAAATTCCGATACCAGAATCCTTTCAACCAAATCCATTTTGATTCATCTCGATAAATGCCTTGACCCCGATCAACACTTGGAACACCTAGCGCACTAACTCGCTAGCTTTCCTATCGGTCAGGGCAACAACTACATCACGTAGAATTGAAGGTATTTCGATCCTTTCTCCAGGAAGATTTAGAGATATCTCCTCGCCATCAAGCCGGATCAGGTTAATCGATTTCGATACCCTAGTTGAGGAAAGCCCTAGTGACTTGGCAAGTATCTCAACAAGCACTTTCCGATTCACCTCATTTAGTCCAGCCGCTTCAACCAATTTCAGCGCCTTCCTCAACTGCTGAACGGTTACATGAGGCTTCTCAATGGGCTTCTTTGTCGGGATTCTCGCCTCAACCCCCAAAACGGAGCGGCAGTAGGATGCGTATCGATGAAGGTTCGCGCGAAGTCCAGGCTTTTGTCGCATCATGACCTTAAAGCCCTCGTCGCTCCACGGTTTTTTGGAGGTCAGCCGAGCAATCTGCATGAACTGACTTGCGGAAGACAGGTACAATCGATTTGTACGAACCGCCCCACCTTCCGCTGCAAGCCACGCTGAATACCCTGCTACCAACTCCTCGTAAGCAGTCCCTTTCGCGTTCTCAATGGATGCCTGGATTCTGTGCCGCTCGGCATGCTCCAGCTTCTGTTCTGTTGTCATTGGGATCGTCAGCGATTGCTCCAGAAAGCGTGAGGACAACAAGTATCGTCTCAACCCATCCGTCCCAAACACCCTCAGCATCCCCTCTGGAGTGACCATCGATGGCTCATTGAAATACCGGTCCAATTCCTCAAAGAAATTCCCATGGGGCTTGAATGTCCTGACGACCGTAGGATTGTCAGGATGCCTGGAGTGATACCAGTCCCCAAAGAGTCGATAAACATCTCCAACCCATTCATGCTGGAATGTGATGCACCCACACTCCACCTCATGCCTGATCCTCTTCAAGTTGTTGCAAGATCTGCATCGCCCAAAGCCGATTCCCGCCAAGACTCTCCCACAGTCTGGACACTTATGGCTTTCTTCTACGCCAGGTAGACAGGACTTGCAGACCGCTCGGCCGTCCGACAAATTCCCGGCTGTTTTCCGATGCCGACGACAGATCGAACAAGTCGTATGCGTCAATTTGGTTCTGCAGGAATCACACCATGGCTCATGAACTCCCAAGGCCGGCAGACGAGCAAGACGCGACGAAAGCTGCCCGCAGCTCGCACATGCCCGCTTTTCCCGAAAGTACGGCGAGCACGAAGGGCAAACAGGCTCGCCCTCTACGATCATCCCCGCTTGCGGAACCAACTTCCCGCACCGAAGGCAAGTTCTGTCCGTTTTGTTGCATTTATTGCAGAGATGGGTCTCGTTCGACCACCTATGAACGCGGATCGATTTCTCGCAAAGCGCGCACTGTGCTTTGATGAACACTCGCTGGTAACAGGGTCGACAATAATCGAACCGTCCCCTTCGCCGATACGGAGCCTCCAGCGCCTTCCCGCATTCGTCACAATGCCTGCCGTACTTCGGATCGACACTCACTGATTCCGCGCCTTCAGCATCAAAAGCTCCGCACGTTTGGTCCGCCATCCTGGCGCCCGCTCACGTTGAAGACGTAGCAGCTCCTGTCCCCACGTTTGACGAATGGGTTTCCGTCTGAACCTGGGCACACCTGGTGCCAGGGCATCCGCGGCATCAAGCACCCATTTGGGAATTCTTCGATGCCGAAGAAGATCCAACTGCACCATGCTTACTTGATTCCCAAGCTGGATGAACGCCTGAGGCCAATCTCCAAGAAGGATCCCCAACAATTGAGAATGCTGAATCCGATCCTTGATTCGAGACAGCTCGTTTTGAGTACCCGCATACCCGACAAGTTTCGTCTCCGGCAACGGCCACCGCCCCTTCCAACGGGCGCAATCCTTAAATACCCGCAGCAAAATCCCGAGTCCTTGAAACGCATCAACCGCCGAAACCTGTTCGGGTCCAATCGCCAAATATCCAACAGAAATTGTCCTGTGGAGGGTTTCCTGTAGAGCAAGCTGGCTCTCCAACAATTCATCCATGACGAACTCCGGCTGCGACTTGGATAATTCAGACCTGCAGCGATGACATTCCGTGGATCTGCTCCTGGTTCGATGCGGCATCACCATTGAGTGACACTTCGGACAGTCATCACGAAGCCAGATTCTGTGAACCGGGCAAGCAAGGACAAAGGAAAGCCGCCAGCTTCGAGCATACTGCCCCGTCTCCCCAAGACACAGCGGACAGTACTGCAATCCAAAACGTCGCCTAACCCTGTGGAAAATGCCCGCCGAAAGAATCCAAGGCCGAACCCCAGTCATCCCCCCGGAACTCCTCTCCCCCCTTAAGTCATCAAACTTTCGAAGACTCAGACCAGAAATTGTCTCAACAGGAATTCCCGATTTCATCGCGATCCGTGCAAGAAGATCATCCGAAACACTCGTGTCGATGTCCCTATTCCAGATTGGTGTCTTCGGAAAGTGGTACGAGTAGAATCGGTATGGCGTATTCGAATGCACCAGCGCATTACGAACCAAGAAGGAACTCAGCAGCTCATTCTCACCGGGCAAGGGACAAAATGGCCAGTCCCTGGTTCTCATATCTTGATCGAGGCCTCATCCCAACGATCAGGCTTTGTCCATTCGAGCCGCTTGAGGATTTTCTCGGTGATCTTTTCTTCCCCGGACTGGATCGCCTCCGCGGCCGCAGCCCGGATCAACTTCACCGTTCCACCCAGGGTATCGCCAGCCATCCCGTAAAGCAATGGAGCCAAGGTGCGATTCACCAATCCCGAAGGTTCTGCAAGCGGAAGCAATTTTTCGTAGTTCGCAATGAATCGCAGATACTCCGCATTCGGCTGCCATCGATTCAACGCCATTGGTTGAAACCGCGACTTCAACGTTGGGTCTGAATTCAAGGCGTTCATTGAGACCTGGGTTCCGGAAGCCACAATGGGAATTTTCATTGTATTGCTCAAGCCTCGAATCACCGACAATAGCTCGCCGGCCTTTTTCCCCATGTTCATCACGTTGTTGAACTCATCAATCACAATCAGACGAACCCCGGCATACCTCATGACAGATTTTGCCTGCTGCTCCTTCACCATCTTCAGATCCTTCTCTCGATGGGAAATGCAGAGTGCCCATAGGATCCGGGACCAGAAATCGGACTCGCTTGGAAGCGCCGACATCTCGATATACAGCACCGGTACAATCGGCTCGCCAGACTCTTTGATCTCGACTGGGTGTCGATTTACAAATGACTCCAGGATCGAACTTTTTCCATTTCCTGTCGCACCTACCAGAAGAATATTCGGCATCCGTGACGCCTTGGGGTAGCTCAACAATTGATCAAGTGAATTCATAACCTCCACTGCGCGCGGATATCCAACCCAGAAGTCCTTCTGGCTGTAGCTGATCCGCTCTTGCTTTGGAAGCGCCATCGCCTCCGCTGTCCCAGCAGCTAAATGTGGGAATTGCGTCATCGAGTACTCCTCAAGTCGTCATACGGCAAGTATTCCTGATCAAACAGACTGTCATCAAACAATGAACTGGCCGCAGCCTTCTTGTAAACCGGAATGGAAGCAGTTGTCGTCGCGGTAACGGCAGGATTCTTCCCTGTAGCCTTCTGAAGCGCCGCAGTCCGAGCCATGTTCCTACGGGCAGATTTTGTCTTATGCGCTGCACTCTCTTGGTAAGAACGCATCCGCTCGATTGCGCTGAAGATGATGTGCTCGTTTACCTGCGCTTTACCATCCTCCTTCAGCTTCTTCAATACATCCCGAAGCTCCCATGCGCTGATCGCAGGAAAGCCGATGTTTCTGTAAGGGAGAACGGCGTAACTCTTTGTCCCAGGATCAAAGAAGTAGACCTTGCTGATATCTCTAGGATCACGACGGATCAGGAATTTCTGCTTCTGCTTCGGGTGCTCTGGATCCATCGCATTCACGTATGGATCCAGAACCTTGTCATAGTAGGTGATCTCGTTGATCTGGATACCGTACTGCTGAATCGATCTTTCGAAAATCGGCAAAAAGTCCAATTGGATCCTTAATGGATCTTTGGGAATCGGCATGACTCCAACACCCTTCGTTGATTCATCTCCAACGATGCCTGCTTCCCACTTCCTGATCGGTGGTATGAGAAGTTCTGAGTGAACCCTCTGGTGGTAAACGTTGACGATGAACTCCGCCAGGTGCCGTTCAAACTCCTTCAACGTGTAGGTCGCTTCTTTTTCAGAGTTGTACCCCTTACGCTGCGCGGTGTTCGAAAATGTCGCACCAGAAATCTTGCGCAGCTCATTGGCCATCGTCCCCATCAGCCGCTCGATGTGACCTCCGTATTTTGGAATCAATACCGGTCGCCACTGCAGATCAATCCCATACTCTTCACATGCTCGCGAAAGAACCTTCCCTCGGAATTCCTTGCCATTATCAGAATGGACAGTCGACATTACTCCCCAGACTGGCCATGATCCCTCAACGCCAATGGACATCAAGTATTCTGACTTCGAACAAATCGCTTGGGAAAGGCACATCGCAACAGAGGTGACACTTGGCTTCTCGAGTGTCACATAGAATCCCGTTATCATCCGGCTGTAGACATCAATCGCCAAGGTCAAAGTTGGGCGACCAATCGGTTTGCGATGTACCTCGTCGAGAACGATGAGATCGCATGGCGTGTGGTCAATCTGAACGACAGATAGCGGATAGTCGGCCCCAGGAAAGCTCCCCTGAATCGCTTCATATCGATTCCTTGCGACGTCTTTCTGCCCTCTACTTCGTAACGCGGTGGCGGGACTGAGTTCCATTATCCGTCGTCTGACCGTACTCGATGCCGGTGGGGCAATTTTTGCCACTCGACACCGACGAATAACTTCGTCGACAACAGTTTGAAGCTTGTGCCTTTGCTTCGTGAGATAGACATCCTCGATTGCGCTCTGAACGACTCCCTCCTGGGAGGGGTCAATCAGCCGAAGCCCAATCTTACGCCCGATTTTCCCTGGTATCAAACCCGAAACATGACCAGCGTTCTGGTACTGCCCCAACCACCGATACATGGTGGCCCTGCTTACTCCATGCTTCGAACCAATCGCCTCTACCTCTTCACGAGATCGCAAAGGATTTTCCAACAACAGCTTTATGATCTGAAATCGTCTTTGCGCTTCAGCCCAGGCTTCATCAGAGTACAACGACAGATCTTGGTCTTCTTGTCCGGATTTTTCAGAAGCATCATCTTCGACAGGGCGAACAGTCTCAATCCGAAGTCGCTCGCTTTTCTGAGTCGCCTGATCCACGGCGAGCACGCTATCCGTGTTGATTAAATGGGTGATTCTAAACACCCGTTCACCTTGCCGCACAAGCAAGCCAGGCTTCGCTGAGAAGAACTCTTTGGAAATACCCGCCATCGCTCAGTCTCCCTCGATCCAAATCGGCGTACTCATCGTCAACGGGGCATCCAACGCAGCGAATATTTCTCCTCGCGCGATTTGTCCCCAGAGAATCGGAATCGCCAACATCCTATCGTCTACCGACCAGAACGCCGCCGCAAGCAATGACTGCGGAGTTGTTTCTCCGAGAGTACGAATGGTGCGAAGCAGTTCCTGCGCCCTTACAGGGTCAGCTTCACGTGCCCTGTAAGCGCGCAGGAACTTGATGTTTTCAAGGTATTCGGTGCGAATGTTGCGCTCTGTGACGACACGGAATTTCCAGCCTTGCTCACGACAATACACTCTAGCAGCATTCAATTTCGGCTTGATCGATTTCCAGTTAGTCAGCAAGTCCTCTCGATACTTTACCTCGTAGACAACAGTTGTCACCACTCCATCCGCATCCAGGACCTCGGCCATACAATCCGGGGTATACCTGCGTGCATCCCCTTCCTCGTCCCTGAACGACACTGTGAATGGCTGCTCTCGAATCGAAGTCACCAGGGGGTTGAAATCCAGGAAAATCAACCAGTCCCGCTCAAGGGCGGACTCAAAAGTTGCAGCCCCCCCTGATGCAAGAGCGACCCTGCCAGTCAGCGCACGCCGGCTGGTTCCGATCGTTCGGACGGGAGAGTTTAAACCAAGTCTCACAGTTACCGAATTTTTCACACCGAGTCTCACTTCTAGCGAATGGTTAGTCTCAGCATAAGTGAAAAATCTCGCTCATTTTCCTGGGAAAGTCAAGAGGCCAGTCTCATCGTTAGTGAATATTCACAGGCGGTCCGTACGCCAAACCCGGCGAAGTCTCGCTTGCGCATCAGGGCGTTTTGTTCCTGGACGAATTGGCCGAATTTCCGCGCCATGCGCTGGAATCGTTGCGCCAACCTTTGGAAGACGGCGAGGTCATGGTGTGCCGTGCCCAACACACCGTGCGCTACCCTTGCCGATGCCAGGTTCTGGCAGCCACCAATCCTTGCCCGTGCGGCTACTACGGCGACAGAAACCGTCCATGCACCTGCGCGGCGGGCATCCGCGAGCGATACCAGTCGCGTCTTTCGGGACCGCTTCTGGACCGGTTGGACATCCATCTGGAGATCCAGGCGCTGACACCCGACGACCTCGTCTCCCGGGTACCCACCCAGGATTCGCGGACCTTGCGCGCCATGGTCGAACGGGCGATCCGTTTCCGGACCGCAAGGCAAGGCCTCCTTGCCAACGCGGCACTGACCAGTCAGAAATTGACCGACGCCTGCGACCTGGGCGCGGCGGAGAACCAATTCTTGTCACGCGCGGCGGGCCGGCTGGGGTTTTCGGCCCGGTCGCACGACCGCATCCTGAGGGTTGCCCGCACCATCGCCGACCTCGAAGAACGTCCAAAAGTGGAACTTGCGCATCTGGCCGAAGCCACCGCCTACCGCCTGCCCGACAAGAATCCATCGATGATCCGGGACTCGGCACGGGCGGCGGCGTGAAATCCTGCAAAGCCTATGAATCGCCTTTGGCGACGAGATGCGCTCCCCTCGACGCAATGCGTTCTCTTCCATCTGCCCCTGAAACAAAAAAGCCCCGGCAGGGATTTCCCGCCGAGGCTTCCATGAAAGCTGGTTTCGCGATCCGCGAATTATGCGGAAGCGACTTCCTTCTTCTCTTCCGATGCTTCATCGGCATCGTCATCGAAGCGGGGCTTCACCTTGGGCAAGGTACGGCGACCGTGACGAATAGGAGCGTCGGAAGAAACCGGCTGAGCCAAGCTCGAAGGAGCCAAGACGTCGGGGGTCGAGTCGGAAGCGGAGTCGGAGGACACCGGTGCCGAGGAGGGGTTCAGAGGGCGACGGCCCTGGAACACGGGAGCGGCGGCAGGAGCTTCGGAAGAAACCGGAGCCGATTCGCCTGCAGGTACCGAAGAAACCTCGGGACGAGGGCCGCGGTCGGGACGGTCGCCGCGAGGGCGATCACCTTCGGGGCGGGGGCCACGGTCAGGGCGGTCGCCACGGTCGTTGCGAGGGCCGCGATCGCCTTCGGGACGGGGGCCACGGTCGGGACGGTCGCCGCGAGGGCCGCGATCACCTTCGGGACGGGGGCCGCGGTCGCCACGGTCGTTACGAGGGCCGCGATCGCCTTCGGGGCGGGGGCCACGGTCGGGACGGTCGCCACGAGGGCCGCGATCGCCTTCGGGGCGGGGGCCACGGTCAGGACGGTCGCCACGGTTGCCTTCGGGACGAGGGCCGCGATTGTCGCGGTTGTCACGGTTCTGGCCATCGGGACGGGGCAGGTTGCGGAGACGGTCCTTGAATTCGGCGGAAAGGCTGCCCTTTTGACGAACGACGGGGTTGCGAACTTCGCGGAAGATGGTCTTGATCTGGAGGAGCACGTACACCAGCACGCCGAGAGTGGCGGCCTGGAGAATTAGGAGAGCAAGGAGCATTTTGGATCTAGCCTTTGCGGTGACGCATCGGAGTGGTCGCTCATTTCCCGGAACGGGACGCCGAGCGCAAGAGGGCGAGGTAGGCGTCGAGGCGATCGGAATCCAAAGTCCCATCTTCCCGGGGTGGAGCGTTGAACTCCACCGATTCGCCCGCAGGCGAACTCCGACGGGAGACCCATCCTTCACGTCCTAGATCATCCAGAGCTTCTTCTACATCTGCCAGACTGCGTCCAACGCTCCGGGCCAGGTGCTCGATACGCACATGGGTTCCGGGGTTGCGGAGACAGAAAGCAAACACATCCACGTGGACCGGGCTGCGGACTAGAATCGGGAGCAATGTTTCCGGCGATGAAGTCACGCGTGTTCGCTGGTCTGTGAAGAGAAGAGATGGTCAGCTTGGCGAGCTGCCGAGTTCATGCGCCAGGAAGCCAGCGCCATGAAAATGGCAAAACACGCGAATGATGCTGACAGGACGAAGGCCTGAAGCCATACCATGCACTCAAGTTACTATACACACGGGTAGATTGCAATTTTACCTGAACTGCGCATCAGGTAGGGATGCAGCCCGCCCGAACAGCGATGCGAATTGGGTTTGGGATTGGCGAGGCGCACCTGTCCTTGGTGCGGTGAGCCGAGCACAAGCCCAAAGCGCGAAGCTGGGCGGGATGGGATGCGCCCGCTCCTGATGTGGAGGTCAGGTTTATTGTACATGCCAACCCTGCACTTATTGACAGAAAACGTTTGGTCAACTGCCCACACGGGCACTATATTCAAAACGTGGAACAAAGCCTTCGACCTCTGACCCATCGCCAACGCCAAGTCCTCGATTTCATCCGGGACAAGGTGCAAGAAACGCATTGCCCACCCACGGTGCGCGAAATCTGCGAGAACTTCGACATCCGCAGCACCAATGGCGTCCGGGTCATTTTGGAAGCGTTGGAGAAGAAGGGACATCTGAAGCGCTCACCGCGCCTGTCCCGTGGGTTATCTGTGGTTGGCGAGTCGGATGGCTCCATCCCCCAGACCCCGGAATCCATCCGCAACACCGCCGAAGAAGAATTCCTTCGGGTTCCATTGCTTGGACATGTGGCCGCGGGCCAGCCCATTTTGGCGATCGAAAACGCCGAAGAAACCATGACCATCCCCCGCACCTTGCTGCCGGTGACCAACGCGTTCGCTCTCAAAGTGCGCGGCGAGTCCATGCAGGAAATCGGGATCATGGACGGCGACATCGTCTTCGCGCACCCCCAATCCACCGCCAACAACGGCGAAACCATCGTGGCTTTGGTGGGCGACGAGGCGACAGTGAAGGACTATTACCCCGAGCGTCACCGCATTCGGTTGCAGCCGCGCAACGCCGCGATGGAACCGATCTGGATCAGCTCGCGCAGCCCCGACTTCCGCATTTTGGGAAAAGTCGTGGGCGTGTTCCGGTCGGTGCGCTAAGAGGAATCCCGGAGTCGACACCTCTCGGCTCCATCAAAACAGCGATGACCAAAATCCTCGCTTGAGGCAAAAACGCCGGCCTTATTTGGTCTGGCGTTTTTTCGTAGCGGACTTTTTCTTCGGGACCGGCAGTGCTTCCCACGTCACCCGAAACAATTCGGCGCAGCTGCCGCGACGTTGCATGAACCGCTCGCTCACCACCGGAAGCTCCTTGGCTCCGGGATAGGGAGCGGCGCATTCGTGATCACCGAGCAGCTCGAGACCCGCAGGACTCGACTTCACGAACAGGGTGTCGTCGCAGACCAAAGCCACCATCTTGCCGTCCAGGAAGAGCCCGTACTCGCCGAACATCTTGCGGGCGTCCACCTCGATGGCGTCGCCCAGGTTCGACAGAATTTGCTCGATGGTGGATGGGCTGGTGGCCATCGGGTCAGCGCACGAAGGAGAGGGTTCGGACCGCGCCGGTCGAGATCGAACGCACGCTCGCGAAGGCGACCCCTCCCGCCGGAATCGATGCCAATTCGTGTCGCCCCGCGGACAAGCGATGCGACGACAGAATTCGTCCATCCGCGGAAAGCAGCCGGACATCGCTGGCTTCGGAAAGCTCCAGGAACGAACCGCCCAAAGCGATCCGCGCCACGGCGCCATCGACGGTCCTCCGCTGGACACCGACCGTTCTCAACAATTCCGCGAGCGAGATCTTGTCCTTGGCCGTCACCCACAGGCTGTCGCCCACCACTTTCCACGCCTTGTTGCGCACACCACACATCGCGTCAAATTGCATGGAATTCGAAACGCCCCCTGCCGAATCAGCCAGGACCAACCAAGCGTTGAGCGTCATGGCCGAATCGTAGGGGAGCTTGAAACAAGCCCTCTGTACGGAACCTGTCAGCCACAGCTCGGGGCCGGTCTTGAGCAAGGTGTCCAGGAAGATCCTGGCGTGGGGCAGAACGGCAATCTTGCTCAACGGGCTCGCCACGCGATTGTAGACGTACTCGACCTTTCCGGTCGGGATCTCGTATATGGACGGATCGTTGGCCCCCACCTTGATGGCGGTCGCGACACCCAGAACGCTCTTGTCGAGCGCGATCCAATTGCCCGCGTTCGAGGCCTTGGGCGCCACGACCTCGCTGTACGATTCCGCTCCCGTCGTATTCGTCCACCAGCTGGGGGCAACGAGAGTCTTGATGATGGATGCATCCAGGATCGCCGCCCACTTGGATGCGGCCAGGGCGGCAGCGAGATTCTTGCGAGCGGTGTCGGGATTTGTTTCAGTAATGCAGGCCCTGGCAATACAGATCAATGGGCCGGATGGGTCGTTCTCCACCTTGGCCACCGGCACCTTCCCTAGACAATTTCCGTCGACACAGGCTTCGAGGGAATCGAGGGTCACCGTGTACTCGTTGGGAAGCGGCGGATCGATCATCGGGTCCAGCGAAATCTTCTTCATCGATTGGGCGATCTTGACCTTCGCTCCATCAGCCTCCGGAATCGCCACCGAACGGCACCACGCGCGTGCAACCACTTTGACGACAGTGCCCGCGTAACCAGAGGATACTTGGTACCCCACGGCCTTCACGCTGTCGATCACCGGCTCCAATCCGCCGGGCAGGTTCTTCCACTCGAATTGGAGGTAGTCCCCGGAGGATTTCGAGTGGATCCAGGTCCATTTTCGGACGTTTTCTGTCACGAGCGCGTTGGCGGAGGCGACGGTCAGCATCGCGGCGCAGATGGCGATCTTCATGTTTGGGGATTTCCTATGGGTTGGCGCCGAAGCCGGGCGGCGCATGGAAGATCTGGAAACGATGGAATCGGCGATGACAACATAGACGAATTCCCGTCGATCACTCCACCGCGCACGACAGCACCTGTTCGGAGAGCAGGTTCACCAGGCTGTGGAGTCTGACAGGTTTTGACAAGTGCAGATCGGCTCCGGCGAGAATCGCCCGCTTTTTGTCTTCGGGGAAGGCCAACCCCGACATGGCGACGATCTTGGTGGCGCGGCCTTCGGGGGTTTCGCGCAGGCGGCGGATGGCCTCGAGCCCGTCCATGCCCGGCATCTGGATGTCCATGAGGACGATCTGGAACGAATCTTCGGCGAATCGGTCCAACGCTTCCTGGCCACCGCACGCCGAACGCACACTCCACCCCGACGCGAGCAGGTATTCCTCCACCGTCTGGCGCAGATCGGTGTTGTCCTCCACCAGCAGCACCTTCGCGCCGAAAGGCTCCGCGCGACGAACTCCACCGCTCTTGCGCGAGGCCACCACGACGGAATCGTCGCCGTCCTTCCACGGGAGCTCGACGCGGAACTTCGCGCCCTGCCCCGCCTCGCTTTCGATCTCGATGGTTCCCTGGTGGGCTTCGGCAAGCCTTCGGCTGAGCGCCAATCCCAATCCAGCACCGCCGTGTTCGCGGGACAGACGCGTGTCCAGCTGCACGAACGGCTGGAACAGCTTTGCCTGGGCGCTGGCCGAGATGCCGGGTCCGTGGTCCCACACCTCGAACAAAAGACGTTTTTTGTCGGCTTGCGGATCGAGCCTGAGCCCCATGGTCGAACCCGGCGGGCTGAACTTGCTGGCGTTCGAGAGAAGGTTGAGCAGAATCTGTCGAACTCTCAGCGGATCGATCTGGGCCACGACCGCCTGCTTGGGGATCTCGGCGACCACGCTGATGCCTCGCGATTGCGCCATCTCCCGAATGGATGACAGACATTGCCGTGCGAGCTCCGCGGCATCCACCACTTCCAGGCAAAGCGTGAAACTCCCGGCGATGCTCTTCGACAGGTCGAGCACGTCGTCGATCAGCGACTGCAAGTGGCGCCCGTTCTTTTCCAGCAAGGCCAGCCGTTCGCTCTGCCGAACCGCCAGATCCCCGTGCACACCAGCCCGCAGCGATTCGGACACGTTGAGCATGGTCGCCAACGGCGTGCGCAACTCGTGGCTCATCGCCGCCAGGAATTCCTCGCGGGCGCGCAGGGCATCGGCCAATTTCTGGTTGGACGCGGCGAGTTCGGCGGTGCGCTCCTCCACGCGCCGTTCCAGATCCTCGTTGAGGCGACGGACCTGGGCGTCGGCTTCACGACGCTGCGTGATATCGGTGCAGATCGCGTAGATGCCACCCGTGCCGTCGACATCGGGAGGCACCGGACCTGCGCTCACAAGCGCCCAGACCACACCGCCGTCGGGGCGCTGCAAGCGCACTTCGCAGGCGGGAATGGTGCTCTGGTGTGCTTCGCGCGCCAAAGGTGCGGGCAACGCGTCCATCAGACACAAATCGTCCATGCGCTCCATGCGCACGCCAAGCAACGCGGCCATGGTGCTGTTCGCCCAGACGGTGCGACCGTTCGCACCCGCGATCCACACGCCTTCCTGCGCCGACTCCATGATGGCGCGGAAGTTCTTCTCCAAGCCTTGGTTGCGTCGGTGCAAGTCGTCGAGGTCGATCTTGACCGCGATCCAACCGGCCACCAGATCGTGGAACGGCTCGCGGGGAGACAAAGGATTCGTGGGCTCTCCCATCCGATCCCACGGTATGCGTCCGAAAATTTCCTGGAGACGCCGGGCATGCCCGCGCAGCAACGGGCCAGGCAGCGCCAAGGCACCGGGCAATGGAGGGAGTCCGTCCTCCTGGGGAAGCACCTCGTTCGAGGCTCCGAGGACTTGCAAGGCCTTGGTCAGCGCATCGTCGTAGTTCGCACTGACCAACAGCGGAAATGGTACGGTCAGGATCTTGCGACCCAGGGAGATCATCAGGCGGGTCATGGCGTTCAGGCCATAGAAGGAGAAGCCCGCGTAACGTTCCTTGTGCTCGACATGGTAGGCCACGTAGGCGCGTCTCGCCAGAGTGTCTGCACCCCGAAGCTCGCGCCAATCTTCGATGATGCAGACCGGCTTGCCATCGCGCCCGAGTTCGGAGAACAGAAGCTCGAATCGCTTGATGTAAGCGAGCGTGTCCTCGCCGTAGATGAATCCCCTGGACCGGGCGTAGACAATTCCTGGCGCCAGCAGACGAAGTTCGTTCTGGTAGTGCGGGAGGTCGACGTTCCACTCGGGGCGCGTCCAAAGGACCCGGCCAGTGCGAGGGCATCTGCCGGAGGCGATCAATCCAGGATGATCCGCGGTCGAAATTTCAGGAAGCGGGAGCTCCATGCGTACCGTCCATAGTACGTACAAAGCGCGCAACCCAACAGCGGAGAGCGCGGAAGGTTTCCGCGAACCGCATTCCCGGTCCGGTCACTTGCCTTTGCGGTAGGCCCTCAACGCGGCCCCGGTGGGTGTCTTGGCCGGCACCACCCCGGGAGGCCCCTGGAACAGAATCCGTCCACCCGCCTCGCCGCCACCCGGACCCAGCTCGATCATCCAGTCGCAGGCATCCAGCACATCGAGCTGGTGCTCGACCACGATCACCGAGTCGCCACGCGCCACCAGCTTGTCGAGTGCCGCGACCAGCAGGTCAATATCTGACAGGTGCAAACCCGTGGTGGGTTCGTCCAGCACGTAGGCGGCCTTTCCGCGTCGATTGCGCCCCAGCTCCTCGGCCAGCTTCAGACGCTGCGATTCGCCGCCGGAAAGTTCTGTCGCGGGTTGACCCAGTCGCAGGTAACCCAGCCCGAGATCCTTCAGCGTCTCCAGCATGGAACGGGTCTTCTTGTGGAACGAAAAGAACTCCGCTGCCTCGTCCACACGCATGGCCAGCACGTCGGCGACGTTGCGTCCCCGGAAACGGATATCCAGAGTGTCGTGATCGAACCGTTTGCCATCGCAGGCTTCGCACTTCACCCACACGTCGGACAGAAAATGCATCTCCAGTTCCACCGCACCGCGCCCTTCGCAGACCGGACAGCGGCCGTTGCCGCCATTGAACTGGAACCTGCGCCGATCCCACCCTTTGGCCTTGGCCTCCGGAACCGCGGCGAAGAACTCGCGGATGTTCTCCCACACGCCGCAGTAGCTGGC
>JBDKGS010000081.1:0-14389 GCA_039798065.1 Fibrobacterota bacterium
TCGAGAGCGCATAGGACAATCCTGCGCTTTGGCATTCGTTCACGAGAGTCCGCTCGCCTGTAAGAGTCCCGATGGCCGAGTCCACCACCTTGCAGACCGGATCCGGGCATCCGCTGTCGTTCCATTCACCCGCTACCAGCTGAGTCGAGCAATCTTGAAGGCCGTTCACAGACCTCGTCACCGTCCACCCCGCAAGATCCGGATGCAACGGTGCGTTCCACGCCACGATCCTCGCCCCGGTGACAATATCCGTCCTCAGGCTCGCTTCCACCGAATCCACATGTTTCGTCCACTCCGGCGGCTTCGCTTTAATGGCAAACGAAGCGGACCAACCATCCGTTCCCCTCGAATCGGCGACCAAGCGGATCCGGTATGATAGAGTACGCGCAGGCCATGGCCCGAGCAACGGCAAGGTGGCCCAATAAGCGCCTAAGGAATCGACGTAATTCGTATCGATCGAATTCAACCCGGACCAAACGACCCCGTTCTCGGTCCTTTCCACCCTGTAACCAGCCGAATGCGGATGCTTCGAAGGATTCCAGTGAATCCGGACATTTCCTGTCAACGAATCCTGGGTTACGGAGATCCGGGTCGAATCGACCGATCTCACCCATTTCGGTGCGTGGCATGACAGCGACGCAGCGGCTCCACGCGCGGTGTCCTTGGCAATCGCCGCGATCCGGTAACGCACATCAAGATCCGGCCATGGACCCGAAAGGGGCAGAGCGTCCCAATGACGCCCTAGAGAATCGAGATACGCGGTGTCGTGCAGAATCGAGCTTGCGACGACCACTCCCCCGACGATCCGTTCGACCACATATCCCCTCAAGCGTGGATGCCCAACTACCGGCCAGCTCAATTGGACATTTCCTGAAGTCGAATCCTGCGAAAGATTCGGCTCGGGTACGGTCATGGAACTCGTCCATGTCGGTGGTTTGACCGTGAAGGTGGATGCCGCATTGCGGGAATCGGGCAATCCGCTCAGGGAACGCGATCGCACCCGGTAGGCCACCTCGCGGGATGGCCACGGCCCCAGAATGGGCTGCCCCTCCCAGTATCCCGAAAGCGAATCGGTCCACGTCGTGTCGGTCAGATACCGACTGGACGTCACCACACCGCCTTCCACGCGATCCAGCACGTAGCCCAGCAGATCGGGATGATCGACCCGGTTCCACACCAAGCGGACATTTCCTGTCATCGAATCCTCGGACACCGACATGCCACCGGGCACAGGAAGCCCCGTCACAGGCATCACCAACGTGTCGGGCAGCGTCAGATCTTGTCCATCCTTGAGCTGGATGCGCTTGTACAGAGGGCCATATCCTTCCAAGCTGGGAATGGCCGCCAAGGTGTAAAGACTTCCAGGTACGAGCTCGATCTTGAAGGTTCCGTCGCTCTTCACGTTGGCCACGATGTCGGTGCCCAACAGCCCAACGGTTACCGTCGCGGGGGAATGCCCCTGCGCAACCCGTACCACCCCACGCACGCTTCCCAGCGAAAGCAGCGTGTCGCGGCCGTTCGGCACCTTGTGCGATTCGATCTGCAGCGAATCCACGAACTTTCCAAGGCTGTCGGCATCGTCGCGGACCAGAACCGAATAGAACCCATCAGGCACTCGGAATTCCGGATAGCTGCCATCGTCGGCGGTCGCGTTCACCGCGACGACCTTGCCCGTCGAATCGCCGGCTTTGAGCAAGGAAATGCGAGCTCCGGCGACCGGATGGCCGGCTCGGTCGACCGCCAAGCGCGTATCGATTTCGTCGGAACCACCGGCGGTGGTCGCCTTGTCGCAACCCCCAAGTGTCGCAAGCAATCCACAAGCGCCCAGTGCCAGAAATTGTCGGAATCGGAAGAGGTTCATGGGTTCTCCATGCGGATCAAATCGGGAGGTGGACGGTAATCGCCACCGGTTGAAGCAAGGTCGAAGCGAGAGAGGCTTACTTGGGCAGGTTCAGCTTGCCTTTCCAGAGGTGGCCGTCGATTAGCACCCACAATTCACCACGAAACAGGATAACTTTGCGCATATCACCATTTCCGAAATTTGGAGAAATTGAAATTCCATCCTGTTTAGGAAGTGGAATTTCTATTGCATCTCCATTCTCAGGCAAAAAAGCGATATAATTATTTCTTTGAGAATGCCCATGATCAGCGGTCGTTGAGGCAACAAAAATCATACTTCCAAAGGGGGAGCCCATAGTTAGCGGATATACCGACCCGGAATAAGCCCAATTTAGAAACCGACGTTTCACCAAACCCGAATCATCAAAAATCGACAACCATGACTGATAAACCCCAGGATCAATAGCGGCCATGTGTGAAAAACAATACAGCTCGTCACCTCTCGTTTGAACTCGCCCGTAATCGCCTCTGACATCTTTGACTGTAAGTAATGGGGCGATAACCCGCTGAAAATGCCCGTTTTTCAATGAAAATTCGCTTAAATAAACTGACACATCAACCAAATCGTACCTGTGGGCCGCTATGTTAATTGCTCCTGATCCATAGTAAAACTGAAAATAATACAGACTAGAATCAATCACGGATAATGATGAGTCTTGATCTCCCCACCCTTTACCATCGACCCACCTCCATGCAGACTTATGGCTGCTGAGGTTGTCGCGAAGTATTTGGAACAGCCAAATTGAATCATGATCTGCAACAATATCAGTAAAATTATATGGAATCAGCATCCAATCCACGCCATTCCGAGATCCTTTCCAAACGGATCCATCCTGAACAAAAACCCAACCACCGGACTCTCTCATTTGCGTTATTCCGGAAAAGGATCCAGAATCCCTCCAGGAGACCAATTTGTTTAAAGGCTGCATCATCGAATCAACAAGTCTTGCGATGCGCTCGACCCGCGATTTACGGACAGCCAACATCTGATATTCCACAATTGGATACAAGGTCCGTAAAACCTTGAGATTCTCTCCCGGAGAATTTGAGGAATCAAGGGTATACGTTCTATTTTCAACACATTTGGAATCACTCCATTCACCCGGAACGCTGGTGATCGATCCTTCACAATCGATCGCAAAGTTCGAAGATCGGCGAATTTTCCATCCCAATAATTCCGGGTGTTTCGGTGTATTCCAATTCAGCGTCGTCACCCCGCTGCCTGAATCCGTCGTCATGGTCACCTTCACGGAATCCACACTTTTCGTCCATTCCGGCGGCTTCGCCGTGATGGCCAACGCAACACTCTTCGTATCCACCGCCCCACTCAACGACCGCGACCGCACCCGGTAGGCCACGTCGCGCGAAGGCCATGGCCCGTACATTGGCATCGCTTCCCAATAAGCACCCAGCGAGTCGGTCCATGACGTATCGGTCAAGTAGCCGCTGAAAGTGGCCGTTCCGTTCTCCAAACGCTCCAGCACGTATCCCATCAAATCGGGATGCACTACCCGGCTCCAAGTCACACTGACATTTCCTGTCGTCGTGTCCTGGACTACCCGCAATCCCGCTGGTACCGGAAGGCCAGAAAATGGCAGCACCAGCGTGTCTGCCAAAACCAGATTCTGTCCATCGGCCAGCTGGATGCGCTTGTAGAGCCTCCCGTATCCATCCAGACTCGTGGCTGCTCCAAGCGTGTAGAGCCCACCCGGTACCAGCTCAATCTTGAACGATCCGTCGGCCCTCACGTTGGCCAGGATGTCGGTGCCCAACAAACCCACCGTCACCGAGGTCGGCGAATCGCCGCTTCCCAACCGGACCACGCCGCGAACGCTCCCCAGGGACAGGAGCGTGTCGCGGCCCGAAGGCAGCTTGCGCGAAACCACATGGAGCGAATCCACGAAGCGACCAAGCGAGTCGCCGGGATCGCGCAACAGCACCGAATAGAAGCCATCGGGCACCACGAAGCTGGGAAAGCTTCCGTCGGAACCTGTCGCGCTGATGGCCAATGCCGTGCCGGTCGAATCGCCAGCCTTCACCAGCGAGATGCGCGCTCCGGCGACCGGACGCCCAGTTCGATCGACCGCAAGACGCGTGTCGATTTCGTCGGAACCACCGGCGGTGGTCGTCTTGTCACACCCCCAAAGTGTCGCCAACAGTCCACAAGCGCCCAGTGCCAGAAATTGTCGGAATCGGAAGAGGTTCATGGTTTCTCCGTCGGGGTCAGGGGGACGGCGGCGAGGGCCACCAGATAAACGCGGTCGGCAGGATTCGGGTCGCGGTGTGCCAGCGCCCGGATCTCGGAACGCAAGCGGTCCATGCGCACCAAAATTCGGTCCAACCCAGGGCCTGAAATCGAGACCAGCGAGGTCGTCACCTTGCGGGGTGGTCGACCTTCGGGGTCGTGGAGCAGGTCGTCGCGGATGTGCTCCAACTGCACCATCTGCGCCTGGCGCAAGATCTTCTCGGATAGCCCGCTGCCGGTGGAAATGGTGGGATTGGTGGGACGCCAGATTCCGTCATCACCTTTGGCGACCATGCCCAGGCGCTCCAGTACCGCAATGGTCTTGCGGACTTCGGTGACAGAAAGCGGCAACAGGCTCTTCTTGGCGATCGCCTCCCAATCCCCACTGCATGGCACCACATGCAACAGCGATCGCACCAGCTGGTTGCGCCAGTCCTTGTAGTACTCCCACGAATCGCCCGCAGCCTTCGCCCAGGGAACGCGATTGAGAACCACCACGTCGTCGAATGCCTCTTCGCGTTCGCGCGGATCGCTCGCCTGCGCGAATCGCACCAATGCCCGGAAATACTTGGCCTCAGTGCGATTCAGCTCGGTAAGATCCACCAGCCGTTCGATAAAAACCGGACTGATGGCCTTGCCTCGCAAGATGTCGGTGAAGTAGCTGCGCGTCTTGGGCAAGCCCAATCGCCTGCTCACCTCGCTCTTGGATAGGCCAGGTTCCACCTCGGTGCTCTGCCACGCGTACCACGCCGCCAGCCAGGCACGGAAATCATGGAACTCGTAGACCACTGGTTCGCTCATGGATTCGAATGTAAGTGGCCTTCAGCCATCCATGTTCGTCGGACTGCGCATTTCCGGTAGTACAGCGTTCCTTTCGATGGCGTTTCACCGCCATGCCAACAAACTTCCTCGCGGCAATGCCGCCAGGAAAATTTCCATCCAACGAATTGCAGGCAGAAATCCAGGTTTCTGGAAATCGGACCCGAAACGTTCGAAGCAGACAAATTCTGCTACGAACGCGAGTGCGTGTGTTGCAGGAAATTAGGGGAAAACAATTGATCGCAGAGGAGGAATGGTTCACTCAGGGCTGTTCACTGAACCTTCTTCACGCTCACTCCTTGACGCACCGCACCGGGAAGTAGGAAGGGGCTCTCGGTACGTCGGTCGCATTGTAGTACGCGACCAGCGCGACCGAGAACAGCGTCGACGAGGCAGCATCGAAGTAGGCGACATGAATTGTCCCCGGGAAACCGGGGTCGGTGGAAGGATAAGCCGTTCCCAGCGTGGAGTCGTAGCAACCAAACGATGCACCATGCCGGTAGCACCAGGTTGGCCAAGTCGCTTCGAATCCGAAGGGATCGACCTTGTCGAGAGAAGCTGCCGGCCATTTCCCCGACCTGTAGGACGGCGTCTCGGTTCCGCTTCCGCCGGATCTCAATGACTCCCAATCGGCATTGGTCGGCAATTTCCAGCCGACGGGGCAGATCGTGGGCAGGCGAGCTTGGCAACCAGGGAGCGCATCGCCACCCCAGTCCACCGTGTCGCAAGTCGACCCGAGTTGTGCATCGAAGATCTGTGAAACCGAATACCGCCGACCATCGGTGGCGCACTTTGCTGAATCCGCAGCGAAGCACATGTCGAGCGAATCCCCTTTGATGTCGTATGCGAGATTTTCAGCCATCCAAGTTCTGCCAGCAATCCGCGTGGTCCAGATGCTCGATCTCGTACCGTCTCGGAAAACCACTTCGATCCGCTGGCGGTGATCGATTCTGGTAGTCGCGAAGGCCGTGGTGTCACCAGGACCCGATGCTTGAGTGCGAACAAGTCTCCAGCGGATGGAATCCGCACCCCGACCATATCTTCCCGCCACCGAACGAGACTCCCAGCCCTTGGTGATGCTGTGGATCCGGTAGTCCAGACTCCAGCCCGATGGCAACGAAGTGCTCGAAACGATCACCGTATCGCCTTCCACACCGGAGCCCACATCAAATCGCAACCCGACTTCCGGGGGCTGGAAAGCCAATGCGATCCCGAACAGCGGCGATCGATCGCCGTTCTTCCATCGGTATTGGAGTTCGAACGAGGGATGTGCTCTCAGTCTCGCGGAATCGAAGGCGAAACCAAGAGACGATCCCACCCCTGGAAACACCACCGTCGTATCGAGATTCGATCCATCCAATGTCCAGGGGATCACGAGTCGCAAGGAATCGGCCTTGTTTGCGACCGATGCTTCGAGTCGCAGATTGGCCGTGCGTGTTCCCACCCATGTCGACCAGACCTTCGGATCGAAACCGCGTATCCTGGGAACCGCAAGCGAGACGGTAACGGGGGTGGAAAGCGTGGAGTCGCTGTTCAGCGCACGGATCGAGATTTCGCACTGCGATCGCGAAGTGTCGGCGAGCTTCCAGCGCAGGCTTTCCTGACCGACCCCGGTCGTATCGACAACAGCTGTCGAATCGTACACCACGTACCGGAGTCCCGGCTGCCCGGTCCAAGTGGTGAAAAGTTCGGCTCGCCAACTCGTATCAAATTCCACAAAGCCTTTGAAATTTGTCACGGCGCTGGGAATGCGTCGGGTCCTGGCCATGTTGGAAAAAGCACCAAGCGAGGCTCCACCAATGGAATCACCTCCCGGTTGTGCGAACACAACAATCCAGCTCGAGTCGCCAGAGCCGATCTTGCGCGCAAATCGCCCTGTTCCAGGTGCAAGCAATGCCTGGTTTGCGGCAACGACGACCTGGGCTGGATCATTGCCCCAGTGGACGGCGTAGCTACGTTCGGGATTGGCGTTCCACTCCCAATACAAGGAATCGGTGGTCCTGCGTGTCAGTCGAAGATTCTGCGGCATCTCCGGCCTGTTTGCAGCCAACCCCTTGACTTCGCACCATTGGGTATCGACGAGGGTGGAATCGTCGCGAACCGCTCGCACCGCGAAGACGAACACACCTTGGCCGACCTGCTGGATCCAAGGTTTTGTCGCCAAATCCGCGACCTTGGTGAACGACATGGTACTGGAATAGGTTCGTCCGTAAACCACTCCCCACTCCACGCCTTCCAACGATTCCGTATAGGCCCCCAACGCCAGCGTCACGTAGGCGCTGTCCGTTCTGGTGTTGACGACGGTGAATTTTGGAACAGGTGGCGGATTTCGGGAAGTGGCGGAATCCCTCACCGTATCCGATGCACGGCCACTCGAGGGGTCTACCGCGACAAGACGGAATCTGACCAACGATCCCGGGGCAACACCGGACGCCAAGGTATAGCTGGTCGCCCCCTCGTTGATCGGTTGCACCTGGGTCCATTTTCCGTCGACTTCAACCCAAGTCCGAACATCGCGACCGACCATCTTCATCCATGAGAACCGAACCTGACCGAACCCTCGTTCACTGGTCACGACAGGCCCACGGATCGCCGGGAGATGGATCTTCCACCAGAAACGCATCGAATCGACCGCAAGATTTCCTCGCACAGCACGAGCCTTCACGAGGATTTTCCCGACCGAATCGTTCGCCTCCAGCGACGATTCCACAAGCACCCTCACCGCATTGGAGTCGACGTAGAAGCCAACATGTTCGCTTGCTTGCATGCCTTCCAGCGCCTTCCAGTCCGCAACCGTCGGGACTCCCGTATCCCGGATCGCGATGGCGCGCCAAACGACACCCAAGTCGTTGCTTGCCGCAATTCGCACCGGCGAAGTCCAGGACTTCCAGGTGCCCGACACCGAGTCCAATCGAGTCACAAGCGCGATCGAGTCGCGAGTACGGACCGACCAACTCACCTCGACGACACGGGAATCCCAACGCCCCTCGTCGCAAGCCACAAGGGACAGGTTGTACGAGCCATCCGCGCGCATGACAAATTGCGACGTGCCGGAAGCGGCAAGCTCGCACTCGGGTTTCAATCCATCGGAAGCGATTCCCAAGTGCGCCGAATCGGGAGCCTGCACCACAACGGTATCTCCGGGCGGAACGATTGTTCCCGAGCGCAAGGGGCTCCCTTTCCAAAGGATCGTTGGCCGGGGAACAAAATTCTTCACCACGACCGAGGGCGAGGAAAGATCGCGAGAGACGGTTCCCGCCTCCAAAATCGTGCCCGTATCCGTTCCGTACCAGACGGTATCATCACCCCGAGTTCCATAGATTTCCAGCTGCCACTTGCGACGCAATGGGATGCCGGACATCGTCGCAGATTTGGCGCTCCAAGGCAGATCCACTGCGACAGGCGCAACCGTTGGTTCCGCGCCATCCACAACTTTCAGCCTCAGATGAACCGAATCCACTTCGCTGAGAACACCCGAGGCGGCATAGAAGCGTGGCGTCAATGACCCTGCTGCCACCTGTGAAGATTCGTCCCCCCGACGATTTCCGTCGTCGTTGAGATCGCAGGCAAAAAGAGCCAGGAACACCGACAATGCGCCCCGTCCAGCACATCTTCTCCAATGCGCTGGGGTCAATCCCATCGGAAAACCACCGAACCATCCGATTTCTTCGGGTCGCCACCGCCATCGGGGGGGGGTGGGCTGGACTTCGAGGCAGGAAGAGCGTCGATGAACAGGTATGCGGCAGCAGCGCAACCCGAAACCACCACGGCCCCAGCTCCCACCCAACCTGCGTTGACCCAAAAACGAGAATCGGCTTTCTGATCCAATGGAACATGGGGAGCAGGCGGATCCTGTGGATCATTCACTTTCACACCTTGCGCAAGATCTGACGCCACGTTCTGCGTGATCGCTGCCGCCACCAGTCCGACTTTTCCCGACATGGACCGTCCACTCCTGGACAGCACGATCCCCGATTCGACGTCGACCAGCTTGGCATCGAGCAGAAGGCTCGAATTCAACATCTGCACACCCACGATCACGGCCCGCTGTACACCAAGCTGCCTACCCAAGCGCACAGCGCATTCCATCCCATCGCACGCTTCAGGAGTCTTCCACCTGGTGTAGTCCATCATCAGGACGCGCATCCCACCCGCCTTCACAAGGCGCGCATGAAGGGAATCCTCCAGCAATCGCGTGGATGCGGAGTCGACGCCCCGGGACCTGAACGGCAATACCGCCATTGTCGGAAGATTTCCGGCTGCGAACGAATCCGCAACCAGAATCGCGAGGATCCAGATCGGGATGGTTTTCATGATGGAATACGCCCCCATGGTTCCTTTCATACTAATGCATGATCCATGAACTGGCCAAGATTTGTCAACATCTCGACGGTTGCCGAGGTTGATTATCCATCTTTCCCCTGACGGTATTCCAGGTCCGATGAACATAAAAGCGCAGAAAACCGAATTTGGCGCTACACCGACTCCAAAATGCTCCGCGCCCTGGGTAGAGCAGCGGCCACGCAGTCGTTGACCCCGATTCCATCCCAGGCGTTGCCAGCCAAGTGGACGTGCGTGCCATCCAGTTGCGCCTTCAGGCGGCGGATGGTCTCGTGGTGCCCCACCGGGTATTCCGGAATGCCCCGTGCGTGGCGAGCGATGTGGACAAATTCCGGAGCCCCGATCGCACCCACAAGTTCGGACAATTCCTGACCAACCATGGCAACGAGTTCGGCGTCGGAAAGCCCCGCCAACTCGGGTTGGCGACCACCACCCACCATGGTGCGCAACAACACCTTGCCCGCCGGAGCCGCATGCGGCCAAAGCGTGCTGGAAAAGAGAGTTCCCAGAATCCGTCGGTTCTCGCTGCGCGGCACCAGGAATCCGAACCCGTCGAGCGGATGCGCCACCCGCGAACGATCGAACCCCAGCCCGACGACAGAAACCGGATTGTAGGGCAAACGATCGAGATCGGGATGCAAATCGAGCGGGAACCCTTCGATCTTGGCCACATCGAATGCGGGAATGGCCAAAACCACATGGTCGAAAACCTCGCAACGGCCTTCGGAACTCCCCAGCCGCCATTTTCCGTCATCGCGGACCATGGAAAGGATGGGACGGTCGGAGTGGACGGATCCTGTCAGTTGGGCCGCGAGCGCCTTGGTCAGCTGGGCCATGCCCCCCTGGAAGGTGTACGATCCCGATCCTGGTCGTTGATCCGCAGGCAAAGCCTTGCGGGCCTTGCGCCCGGCCATCACGCCCGCGAACAAAGATCCATGGGCGAGCTCCATGGTCTTGATGCGCGGAAAAGCTGAACGGATCGACAAACGCTCCGGAGCCGCGGCATAGATCCCGGTGACCATCGGGTCCATGATCTGTTCCATGAGTCCGGCACCCAGACGACGTCGCCCGAATTCGGCCACGCTTTCGTCTTCAGGACCGCGCGACACGAACGGTTCCCACAGCGCGCGCAACTTGGCACCCCAAGTGGGAAAGCTCCCGATGACAGATTTTGGACCCATGGTCCTCAAGCGTCCGCCCCAGACGATGAACCGCTTGCTGGCCAACGGCGAAACCTGCACGATGCGATCGCCCAGACCTAGTTCCAGTGCCAGGTTCTTGGTTTCCTGACGCGAATTTAGGATGCTCTCGGCGGCTTCTTCGCACTGCCAGCCGTCGCGCGACTCGGTGCGCACGTTGCCACCCGGCGTAGGGCGCGGATCCCAGGTTTCCACCCGGATGTCGATCCCCATCCGCTTGGCTTCGCGCTCCAGAAACCAGTGCGTGGACAATCCGGTGATCCCGGCCCCCACTATGGCGATTCGGGCGGGCGCTGCGCTCCCGCCTTCCGCTCTGGCAATCTCGACAGTTTCCGTCACTCGTCGACCTCGGCCACCACCGCGGGCAAGGCGTGCACCGCATCCACCAAGGCCTTCAGTCCCGCCACCGGAGCGTCGGGCATGATGCCGTGGCCCAGATTCGCGATCCAGGGGCCGCCCGCCGCCTGGGCATGCGCGAATTGCACGGCCTTGCGGATGGTTTCTTCGGGTGCGTGCAGAAGGCACGGATCGAAGTTGCCTTGCAGGGTCTTGGGGCCCACGTGGGTGCGTGCGACAGAAAGCGACATGCGCCAATCGATGGCCATCACGTTGGCGTCCAGACCTCCGATCACACCCATGAGCGTGGAAGCGCCGTTGCAGTAGAAGATGACCGGTACGTTGGTGCGCTCGCGCAAACGTGCGATCAGCCGTTCCACCGCCGGCAGGATCACGCGCCGGTAGTCGGAGGGAGCCACGATGCCACCCCACGATTCGAAGATCTGCAAGGCTTGGCAACCGGCTTCTGCCTGGGCGGCCAGATGGTCGGCGGTCACGTCGGCGATCACATCGAGCACCTTGGCAAATCCTGTCGGGTCGGAATGCAGCCAGGCGCGGGTCTTGGAGAATTCCTTGCCTCCGCCGCCATCTACCGCGTAGCAGGCAACGGTCCAGGGCGCGCCCGCGAACCCGATCAGCGGCGTGTCGGGCGAGAGGCTCGCGCGGCAGGCTCGCACGGCGTCGTGGACGTAGCGCAGTTCCACCGTCGGGTCGAAACGCGACAGATTCCGTCCGTCACCGGAACGCAACGGATTGGAGATGCGCGGCCCTTCGCCTTCCTTGAAGGCCAGGTCGAAGCCCAAAGGCGGCAATACCGTGAGGATGTCGCTGAACAGGATCGCCGCATCCACGCCGATGATGTCGACCGGCTGGCAGGTCACCTGGGCGCAGGCCTCGGGGGTACGAATGAAGGTCAGGAAGTCGGGGAACTTGGCGCGTACGGCACGATATTCGGGCAAGTAACGGCCCGCCTGTCGCAAGATCCACACCGGGGTGCGCGACGGAATCTGTCCTGCACAAGCCTGCAGGAAAGGCGAATTTTCTAGGCCCACGACACGAGGCTTTCGGCGGGTTCGCGCGTGGTGCGGAACTCGTTCACGTGCGCGACTTCGTCGGCCACCCCGAAGGAGACCGCGCACACCACCAATCGATCGTCGGCGATGCCCAACGGACCGCGCAAAGCGCTCGGGTAGTTGGCCACCGAGAACATGGGAACCGACTCGTAGCCGACCTCGCGCAAGGCCAGCATGAAGTATCCCAGAAATTGTCCGGCATCCAGGAAGTTGCCTTTTTCGCTACCGACAGGAAGTGTCAAGACCGCCACGGCGGGAGCGCCGAAGAGCCTGAAGTTCTCGCGATCGTGGGCCTTGCGGGCTTCCTTGTCCTCGCGGCCGATGCCTTTGTGCTGGAACAGCGCGAATCCGCAGGTGCGGGCGCGGTCCATCAGTTCCTGCGGGAGCTGGTCGGGCGAGTACTTGTAGTCGGCCGAAGGCTTCACTCCGTTGTCGAAGGCCTCGGTGAGCGAAGCGCGCACCTTGTCGCAGGCTTCGCCAATGGCGATGTGCAGCTTCCAGGGCTGGGTGTTCTTGGACGAGGCGGCGAACGAGGCGGCCTCCACGGCTTCCAACACCTTCTTGCGGCTGGGTTGTTCGTCCTTGTAGGCGCGGCAAGAATAGCGGCCCTTCATGAGTTCCGATGCGTTCATCACTTAGATCCTCCGGCCACAGCAGGCCCACCAATCGCCTTCGGCTCCCTCGGACACGAGCTCAAGCCCATCCTTGGCAAACCATTCCATCACCAGTTCGCGTTCCTTGACCAAGTATCCCGACAGGATCAGAAGCCCCCCGATGGGCATCAGGGCCAAGGCCTGTTCGCGCATGGGGAAGAATTCGGTCCGCAGCATGTTGGCCAGCAACACGTCAAATTTTGTCCCAGCGGGGAGCTTGTCGATGCTGCCCGCCCAGGCGTTCCAGTCGCCTTTGATGTCGTTGAGTTCTGCGTTCTCTTCCAGACAGGGAATGGAGTCGGGATCGATGTCGCACAGCTCGATGTGCCCCGCGCCCAGGATGCGGCAGTAGAAGCCCAAAATCCCGGTGCCCGCGCCGATGTCGAAAACCGACTTGCCGGAAAGTGTCAAGCCTTCCAAGAGCTTGGACGCCAACCGGGTGCTCTCGTGCCCACCGGTTCCGAAGGCCTGCTTGGCTTCCATGCGCAGACAGATTTCGGCATTCGCGGGCTTGTCCACCCAGGGCGGCACCACCACCAGGCGATCGGTCACCTGCAACGGCTCCTGCTGCAGGCGCCACGACAGATCCCAGTCCTTGGCTTCCACTTCGCCTTCGGCCTGAACCTTCCAATCGGACGGAATCTGGGAGCGGTCCCAATCGAGCGGAAGCCACGCCTTCAAGGCGCCGTCGTCCAGCTCTTCCAATCCCATCGCGCCCATTTCGAAAAGGTCGTTCGAGGCGAGTTCAAGGTCGCCCGAAGGCAGAAAATCGATCCAGATCGCGGCACGTGATTCCATAGACCGACAAAAATAGGTTTCCCGATCCGTCGTACGTATCTTTCAGGACTTACTTGTCCACCAACCCATCCATCACCACGGACCCTTAGCGTCCATTAGGAGCACACAGCATGGCACGTCGCATCGTGATCGCCGGCAACTGGAAGATGAACAAGACCGTTTCCGAGGCCGTCGAACTGGCCAAGGCCGTGGTCGCCAAGGCCGCCGAAGCTCCCGCTTCCGTCGACCTGGTCGTCTCCCCCACCTACGTGTGCTTGACAGAAGTTGCCAAGGTCGTAGCCGGCACCCGCGTCGCCTTAGGGGCGCAGGACATGCACTGGGAAGAATCGGGCGCCTTCACCGGCAAGATCTCGGCCGCCATGCTCGTGAGCGCCGGCGTCAAGTACGTGATCCTGGGTCACTCCGAACAGCGCCAGTTCTTCGGTGAAACCGACGAAACCGTCAACAAGAAGACCAAGCAAGCCCTCAGGCACAACCTCATCCCCATCGTTTGCGTGGGCGAGTTGTTGGCCGAGCGCGAAGCCGGAAAGACCGACGAAGTCAACGAGCGCCAGCTCAAGGGCGCCTACGCCGGAGTCAGCGCCGAAGACGCAGCCAAGACCGTCATCGCCTACGAACCCGTCTGGGCCATTGGGACCGGCAAGGTCGCCACCGTGGAACAGGCCCAGGAATCGCAGGCCTTCATCCGCAAGGTCATGACCGACCTCTACGGCGCGTCCGTGGCCGAGATCATCCCCATCCAGTACGGCGGCTCCATGAAGCCCGACAACGCCAAGGGCCTTCTCTCGCAGAAGGACATCGACGGCGGCCTCATCGGCGGCGCGGCTTTGAAAGCTGAGGACTTCATCGGAATCGCAGTCGGCGCAGCATAATCGGCTGCGGAAGCGCATACTTGCTCCCCTCACCACTCGCCGTACCGTACTGCGTACGGCTTGTCACCTGAAGGTGACCAACCCTGGCACTTGAAGCCGGTGGTTGTCGGGTTCGGGGTGCTGCGTCTGCATCTTCCTCGCACGATTCTGCGTT
>JBDKGS010000082.1:0-14270 GCA_039798065.1 Fibrobacterota bacterium
AAGATGGCTTCGCGCGTGTCGCGGTCGGGCGGTTGGATATCCACCGACAGGCCCCATTGGAAGCGGCTCACCAAGCGCTCTTCCAGGCCTTGCAGTTCGCCGGGAGGGCAATCCGAAGTCAACACGATTTGGCGGTTGCTTTGGTGGAAGGCGTTGAACAGATGGAAGAATTCCTGCTGGAGCGCGTCGCGGCCCACCAAGAATTGGATATCGTCCATGAGAAGCACGTCGACCTGGTTGCGGTAGAAGCTGGAGAAGTCGTTCACCAGGTTTTTCTGCACGTGGTAGATGTACTGGTTCTTGAAATCGTCGGTGGGCACGTAGCGCACGCGAATTTCGGGAAAGCGGCTTTGGATCTGGTGGCCAATCGCCTGCAGCAAGTGCGTCTTGCCCAGTCCCGAACCGCCGTAGATCATGAGCGGATTGAAGCGCGTGCGTCCCGGCGCGTCGGCCACGGCCTTGGCGGCCGAATGCGCAAACTGCGAGTTGCCGCCCACCACGAACGTGTCGAATGTGAAACGCGGGTTCATGAGCACTGGCGGGATGTCGCCCGATCCCGAGCGAGGCTCGGAAGCCATGCTGGCTTGGGGCCGAGACTGCTGGAACGTCACACGCGGCGCAGCTCCGATCGTCTGTTCGGCGGCCATTTCCAGTAGGCCCTGAAAGCTCTTGCGGAACGATTCCATCGGGAAATCGGAAGGTGCTTCCAAAATCATCGACGTCTGGGAAAACTCCAGGCAGCGCAAAGGTGCGATGTGTCGTTGATAGACTTCGGCGTTGAGCATCCGTTGCAGGATGCCCGATGCTTTGTCCCAGAGTACTGCGGCGTCAGGTCCGGTCATGAGGTAGTGGGGGAAAACTAACCCCTATTCCCGAATTGCAACTCGTCTTCCGTTCGCAACCAGATCTGCAGGGCGTAGATCGTCATTCTTCTCGGGTCCGATACGCCGACCGTTGCGCGTTCCAATTTTTTGCGGGGCAGCTCTGGTGCCAAGCCTCTGCGGGGTGATTTATGGCGCATTGGAGATTTCGAACGGTCTGACCGTAAAATCGGACGGTGGGAAAAACGGGAGGAGAGTGAGCCTGGACGCATTGGGCGCCATGCGTCGGCAATGGATCTGCTAGGTTTTGGGGACTGTGCGGACTCGTCACTATTTGTCCCTGTTCGGTGGTCTTGCCGCTGTATGCTGGTCCCTTCCCGGGGACACGCTGTACGCGATGGACGGCTTCGACAGTTCGAGGGTGCAGCTCGTTGCCGACCGCCAGCAAGGTCGGACGCTGTTGCGGCACAGGCTCGCCTTGGTGCGCGCCACCGACGCATGGAGCTTGCGTGTTTTGGATACGTCGCTTTTCCGCTACGCGGGAACACCGAGCGTACTGAGCGGCGAAACCTTTTTACAGACGGGATGGCTGCAGCGGCCCGATTCGGGCTGGTCCGCTTCCTGGAGGCTGTGGAATCGCGCCGATGGATTGAACGCACCCGTCGCGTCGTTGGGCGAAAATGCCTGGCGACAGACCGGCGTTTTGCGCGGCTCGCTGGGTGACAGCGCATGGGCCACCTCATTCGCGCTTGGTGGGCTTGCGGAACGATCGGATCCCGGCTCGGCCAGCCAGGGGATCCGCAGCGACGAGCCGCCCGCGCGCGGGGTCCGGGGTGCGGGAGTATGGGCCTGGGAAGGTACTTGGGTGGGGTTTTCGGAAACGCCGACCAGGGTCGCTGCGCACTGGAACGATTTGCTAGGTGGCTCGGAACTGCGACAGGCGAACATCGGGTTCGAAGGGGCAGTGCAGGCCTCGTTGACAGGAAACGACCGCGACACGATCCGACTGGAAGTGTCGGCGGATTCCACGCGAGTCCGCTCGGATTATTTCCTGTTCGATCGTGCCGATGCGCAGCGAGGCGCAAGGGCAAGCTGGTTCCTTCCCGCGGGGAAGCAGTCGTGGAACGCCACCGGGGGCGTCTGGAAAGGCGTGTCGCGCGACTTTTCGGGCCGCAATTCCGGTTTGACAAAAAATGGCATCGATGTGTCGGTCGGCGTCGAAGGGCCGTTGGCTTGGGGGTTGAGGCACAGCCAGATTTTCGGTCGCATCGAAGAAGATCGCGTCTGGAAGTCGGCGCCGTCGGGAAATCTTCTGGTCGACGAAATGTCGGCGGCACAGGATCGGCGCGATCGCGATCGCATCACCGAGCTGACGCTTTCCGACACGCTGGCCTGGCGCACCGGAAATTGGCGGGGTCTTGGAGTCGCTCTGGGATTGTCGCAGAGCCTGCGTTCGATCCGACACCCGTCGAACTCCTCGCCGGTGCCGGCCGATCGTCCCGACGAAGACATCGCGCGCAAGCAGCTTTCCGTCCTGTTCAAATCGGATGCGGTGCTTTGGGGCGACCGACCGACCTTCTCCTGGACCACGATGACGCAGGAGGACGTGTATCTGCGTGCGGTCCATTCGTTCAACAGTTGGAGTCGCGACGAAAATCGTCTGGCTCTCAATCTGGCCGTACCCATCGCCGAGGTCGCGCGACCCAACCTGGCCGGGTGGGCTCGCGAACAGCGCGATTCCTGGCGTTTCCAGCCAGGAAAACGCAAGGGACGATTGGAATTCGGCGCGACTTTGGGAGGAGAAATCGGCCCGGTGGACGCGCCTTGGGCGTCGGTGCAATGGACGCGGTGGCAGGTCAAATCGGGGGCTGTCGTGGGTGGCTCTTTCGCTCCCGACCAGATCCAGGACGTTTGGAATCCCGAGGTTCGTGGATTTGTCCGATGCAACGAAAGCCTACGCTTCGAACCGTGGTCGAACTTGTATCTGGAACGCGTGGAATCCTGGACGGGAAAAAATTGGAGCATGGGGATGCGCAGCAGGGTTTTGCGCAGCGGAGCCGATATGGTGAGTGAAAGCCGACAGGGAGGGCTTGCGCTTTCCGTGGGTCATGTTTGGAGCAATCCGGGCGAGGACGCCTGGATCGGATCTCTTTCGGCGAGGTACGCGTGGTGAGTTGGTCAAAAATTGTCGTACTGGTTCCGCCTCTCCTGGTGCTGGCGGGATGCGATCCGTTCGCTCCTTCGAATCCCGAGAGCCCATCGAACACGCGAGAAGCTGTCGTTGCCGGTACGCCCGCGGATGTCGAAAGGGAGCTGGGACATTCCTTCACCACACGCGACCCTCTTCTTTGGGGCGATGTCACAGGGGAGACCTTGCGCCTGGTCCAGTCGGGCGATTCCCTCGCGAACTCCGCCTTCCTGAAGTGTGTCCAGAATGAAATCTTCGGTGCGACGGGAGATACCGCCGCCATCGTCTGGAAAGCCACCTATGCTCCGGATGCGGGCGCATCGGTCGCCGACGTCGTGGTGGCCAAGGTCGACTACTCGATCACCAAGGGGAGTGCCACGAAGATCTTCGGGGTCGCCAGGTGGACAATTTCCGACGTGAATACGCTGGGCTGGGAACTGGTGCGGTGGGAGGATCTTTCCGAGTCGAAATCCGGTCTCTTCGCCTACTGCAAAGGCGGAGAAAATTGACGACGTCGAGCCGATCGATGCTGGCGGCCGGCTTGGTCGCGGTGCTGTCGGGTTGCCTGTTCACGGCCGACGAGATCGATCCGGTGGTTTCGGCCAGCGGAGCGGTGGATTCGCCGGAAGCCTTGTTCAAGCATCTGGAAGACGCCTACACCAATCGTTCGTTGGCCATGTTCGAAATCCTGCTCGCCGACGATTACCAGTTCCAGGCCGATGCGGCCTCGCTCTCCGGTTCATCGGAGAGCACATGGGGCAAGGACGTGGAGCGCAATCGTCACGCGAGGATGTTCCAATCCATCCAGAACGTGAATTTCAACCTGCAGTGGGACAAGTTGACGCCGCGTCCGGAACTGGCGCCTCGCGAGACGACATGGACCGTCTACAGCCTGGAAATGACCATGGAATACGACGGCACCCCCTACGACGTGCGCGGCCAGGCGGATTTCCGGCTGCGCGCGGTCCCGCAGGCGGATGGCTCCAACGTGTATACGATCGTTCGGTGGACGGACCGCAACCAATAGCGCTGCGCTTGGCCATGTCCTGACGGATTTTGTCGTTTCCCACCGGCTGCCGCAGGTGGTCTCGGATTCACGGGGCCGCTCCCCGCTGCCCCGTGACCCCATCGGGCCCAAGGGCCGCAGTGCGGCGGCCCTTGGGGATCCCGCGCACCAGGGGGACGAGTGCTCGCGCTTTCGCGCGATTAAACTCTTTCCCCCTGGACCCCCTCCAGCGCTGGGTTGGGGTGGCAGTGGTCGGAGGTTGGCAGTAGCAAGCGAGGTGCGAAAGGGGTTCCTTGCGCAGACGGATTCTGACATGCGGACGTGGCGAGGTGATCAGATCCCGATCGTTGGCGCGCCCGCCTGCTTGACTTCGTCAAGACGGCGGGGATGCGGTCGCGTCGCCAAGGTGAATGCGTAAAGCGCGTTTGACGGATTCTGTCTGATGCCGATGCGCGGATCGGGCTTCGCCCTGCCGCCCGCTCGACGGGGAGGGTAGGGATGGACGCAAGCCTTGCGCAGACGATTTTCGTCACCGACCTACGCGAAGCAGCTCACGACCCCGCCGTCATGTGAGCGGAGCGAACATGCAGGCGGGCGCATAGTCGGTGCTGTGCACTCCAGCTTGCCACGTCCTCTGCAGTCGGGATCCAAGGGCGTCAGCCCTGGCACGCGGGTTTTCAAAGGGGCGTCGTGTAACGCCCCTTTGACCGGGTCTGGGGGTGGCACCCCCAGAGAACCCCCGGAGCCGGAGGCTCCGGAAAGCAGCGTCGGCGCCAGCCGAGAAACAGTTTTAAAGCAAAAGCGCCACCGCCGGTAGGCAGAAAAGCCTAGGCCGCAGGCCCCGTGTAATAGGCCGTTTCGAACATCCTCGATCGCAGCACATCAAGGAAAGATCCCGTCCGGGATGTCTTTTCCATGCGGAAGAAAATGCCCGTCGCCAACGTCGGGAACCACTTCGCCAGGCGAACCGCGCAGAAGCGCGGAAACGGATAGAATCCACTCCCGCCAAATCCTGTCAGCTTGAAGTAGCCGTCCGCTTCGGCGAAGGCCTTCATGCCGGGCAGCGTGTAGCCGCGCAGATGCGGGCCCAGCACCTTCATGCCCGATGGCTGCATGCCCACCAATAGCATCAATCGGTCGTGCCAGGCGGCCAAGTTCGGCGTTCCCGCAAGGAACAGTCCGCCCGGGCGCAGAACACGGTGGACCTCCGAGAAGATCCAGAAAATGTCCTTGCAGTGCTCCAGCACCTGGTTCATGAGGACCACGTCCAGCGAGCCGTCTTCGTAAGGCAGGCGGTCGCGTTCCACGTCGCCGTCCTTGGCGTCGATGCCCACCTTGGCGCAGTCGTCGCGGTAGGGCGCGTAGCCTTCGAGTCCGAAGAGATCGGCTTTGCCGCCCAGCTTGGCGCGGATGGCCAACAGGTCGTTGCCGTACCCGCATCCAATGTCCAGGATGCGGATCGGGCGGTCGTTGTTGGCAAGGTTCGCCGCCCAGTCGCGGAGGATGTCGCGTCCGTACACAAGATCTTCGGTTCCCGCCTTGAGGGCGATGGCCTTGCGGTAGACAAAATCTTTCCACGACATGGTTGCGGCGCTTTCCTTAAACCTTCAGCTCGACATCGACTTCGGCGAGAGCGTCAATTTCTGCCACCAGGATGGGCTCGACCTCTTCCTTCAGGAAGCGCTCGGTCAACTCCGGTGCGCGACCCACGTAGAGCTTCGGATCCATCACGCTCTGCAATTCTTCCATGGTCACTGCGAAGGCGCTGTCGCCGGCAATGCGTTCCAGAAGGTCGTTGGGCAATCCTTCTTCCTTCACCCGACGTCCCGCTTCCAAACTGTGCACGCGGATAAGCTCGTGCAATTCCTGTCGGTCGCCGCCGCGCTTCACGGCCGCCATCATGATGTTCTCGGTGGCCATGAACGGCAACTCGCTCATCAGGCGCGCGGTGATCATGCGGGGGTACACGACCATGCCCTTCGAAATGTTCGAGGCCAACACCAGCGAGGCGTCGATCGCCAAGAAGGCGGTCGAGATGCCAATACGACGAGCGGCGCTGTCGTCGAGGGTGCGCTCGAACCACTGGGTCGCGGCGGTCTGATCAATGATCTGCTGCTGGGCCATGGCCACGCGGCACAGGCCGTTCAGGCGTTCGGAACGCATGGGGTTGCGCTTGTAGGCCATCGCGCTGGAACCGATCTGGTTCTTCTCGAACGGCTCTTCCACTTCCTTCAGATGCTGAAGCAGGCGGATGTCGTTGGCAAGTTTTGACAAGCTCACGGCGATGGTGCCCAAGACGTGCAGAACCTGGCTGTCCACGCGACGTGTGTAGGTCTGGCCCGTAATGGTCAGCACCTTCGAGAAGCCCGCAGCGTCCGATACCATGCGGTCCAACTGGTCGATCTTCTCCTGGTCGCCGTTGAACAGCTCCATGAAGCTCGCCTGCGTGCCGGTGGTACCCTTCACGCCGCGGAACGGCAGCCATTCGATGAGTCGCACGACTTCGTGGTAGTCCATCACCAAGTCCTGGATCCAGCTGGCGGCGCGCTTTCCCACCGTAGTGGGCTGGGCGGGCTGGAAGTGCGTGAAGCCGAGAGTCGGCAAGTCCTTCCAGTCGCGTGCGAAATTCGACAGGGCAGAAATTGTCTGGGCCAGGCGGCGGCGCACGATCTTGAGCGATTCGCGCATCTGGATGAGGTCGGTGTTGCATCCCACGAACTGGCTGGTGGCGCCCAGGTGGATGATGCCGCGGGCGTTGGGAGCGATGTCGCCCCAGGCGTGCACGTGGGCCATCACGTCGTGGCGCAGCTTCTTCTCGTACTTGGCGGCGGCGTCCAGATCAAGATTCGACGCCGTGTCCTTCAGCTCCTGGATCTGCGCGTCAGAAATTGGCAGGCCCAGCTTGGCCTCCGATTCGGCCAGCCAGATCCACAGTTGGCGCCAGGTCCCGAACTTGAAATCGGGGCTCCAGATGCGGGCCATGTCGGCCGACGCATAGCGGGTCTCCAGCACATTCTCGACGCGATTCGAACTCATGGTTTCTCCGTTTTTGATTTCAGAGAGCCAAAGGTAGAAGAAAGGGGGGAAGGCTCCCCCTCGCCTCCGGCTCCGCCGTTGGGTATACCCCGCTGGGGCGGGATCCTGCGGCTACCCCCTCTCCGGGGCTGCCAAACCCTCCCAACGCCGCTACTCGCCGTCGGGAACCCTGGCCCCGGACCCCGGTGGCTGCGCTTGGCATTTGCTTTCTGCCTTGTTCTCGCGAACGGCGTTTTTTTGTCGCCACCCGGGACGGGTGGCTCCTGGATTCACAGGGGCCGCTTCCGCCGCTGCCCCTGTGGACCCCATCGGCGCCAAAGGTGCAGTGCGGCACCTTTGGAATCCCGCACCCAAGGGGGCCGCTGCCTCCGGATCGCCACCTTGGGATTTGGCTCCATCGGCCTTGCTCGGCCGATGGATTATGCGGCGATCCTCCATGAACGCGGCCCCCTTGGGGGGACCCCCGCCGTTGCTTTTTGATCTGGCGCGTGTAGGTATTATTCAAGCCGCTACGATTCCCGTCGATTTCGTGACTGCCCTTAGGCCTGCGCGATCGACCTTCCCCACTTCGAGTCCAAGGTGATTCCCGATGCGACAATTCTCGACGATATTCCTGCTGGCAACCGCGACGACAGTTTCTGCGGTGGTCCCTCATAAGTTCAGCTCGGGCAAGACCGCCGTGGCGCAGGATGTGAACGAGAACTTCGTGGCGATGGACACCGCGATTCAAAATCGCGCGACCAAGGCGGAGTTGGCCGACAAGGCTGATTCGGTTTGGGTCGCGAAGCAAGTCGGGGCTAAGGCCGACACTTCGAAATTGAGCGTGTTGGCTTCGCAGATAGGTGTTTTGCAGTCCACAACCAATACGATTGGTGCAAGCTATTACCCCAAATCCGGCGTAGTTGGCTCGGCAGGCACGATCCCGAAGTTTGGAGTTGGATCGACCCTTGAGAACTCGAGCATTGTCGAAGCCGGGAATGGAAGTGTGAGCGTTGGTGGTGGTACCGGATGGCTTGGTGGACTCATCTCGACGACATCCGCCGACAAAGGAGCTGCGTGGACGATCAAAAATCCATCCCAGACATGGTCCTTCCAGATCCGCGGTGATGGACAAGATGGTACTGCGGTAAATTCTTGGGTCATCGAAGATGAGACGGCGCAAAAAGCAAGGGTTTGGGGGGACGCAACCAGCACGAACGTTATGACTCCCATGAACGTTCAGGGGAGTCCTGTCTGGCATGCCGGGAACCTGAACAAGGACGACATTCCAAGCCGTGCGCAAACGCGGCTTGGAATGGGCACTTACAACGGCGCAGCGGCAGACGAAGAATCCTTCGTGGGAAAAACTACCCGGGGTGTGTCCTTCGGCCGGACGCATAACGCGCCGGATTTCATCGCCCCCACGGGCTGGGCGAACTATCTGAGCATGCCGGAAACCCAAGGAGGGAAAGCCACCTTCTTCGCCCAGTCGATTACGGAGCTGCGTGCTTGGATCGGTTTCTACAACGGCTCGACGAGTCCGCTATGGCGGGAATTGATCCACGATGGGAATTTGAAAAGCATGGCTCAGAGCGTCGGTATTGTCACAGCTGAAGGGGGCTCGATCACAGGCAACCTGCGCATCTCCGGTAAGCTCACGACAAATCCTGGCGCCACGCCCGCCGATTACGTCTTCGAGCCCGATTACAAGCTCGCGCCGCTTTCCGAGGTCGAGGCGTTCACCAAGGCCAACAAACACCTTCCCGAAGTTCCGTCGGCCAGCGAAATGACAAAAAACGGCGTCGACCTCGCGGCCATGAACATGGTCTTGCTCAAGAAAGTGGAGGAGCTCACGCTCCACGCGATCGCGTTGCAAAAGGATGTCGAGGCGCAGAAGGCATTGCTGGCCGATCAGCAGAAGGCCATGGTCGAGATGAAGGCTTACCTCGAGTTGTCGCGCAAGAATTGACCCTTGCAGGAGTTGCTGCCAAGTCGATCTTCTAGAATGGGTTGAGAGAATTATTCTTTCTTTCGCTTCTCCCGACTCAGCCCACCAAGGCTCGACTTCTCCGCATTCCAGGACAACCCCTATGAAGACCTTCGATGTTTCGTTCCGTTCGTGGTGCGTGTCTGCGCTGGCGTTGGTGATCGCCAGCGCCTGGGCCGATTCGCCCGTCGACCTGTCAGGAACTGTCTACGACCAGGACAACAAGCCGCGCGTGGGCGTGGTTGTAAGCCTGCCGGGGGCGAATCTTGTCGACACCACGGGTGCCGACGGAAAATGGTCGATCCAAGGTCAATTCGTATCGGTCAAACCCGCGACGATCCGCTCGGCAAACCTGCGCTGGCTGGGAAGCGACTTGGTCACCCAGTTCGATGAGCCGACCTTGTTGAGCGCCGATCTCTTCGATGCGTCGGGGCGTCGCTTGGCCAATTTATCCGCTCGGATGGTCCTGCCCGGCACCCAATCGATCGCATTGAACCTTCCGTCTGCTGCAGGGGCTCGCTGGTTGCGCGTGCGCACTGGGAATACGTCTACAGTTTTGTCGGCGCATTCCGGCGTCCAGGCGCCATCCATCGCGTTGCCTGCGGGCCTTGCTCGTGCGTCAGGAATTGTTGATCAGATTTTGTCATACAGCTTCCAGGGACAGATCGTGACCGAAGACCAGCTTCCGTCGCTGATCCAATCGGGCTTGCTCAAGTGGATCCAGGATTACCGCGTGTCGGCGCCCATCACTCTCGATTCCCGCGTGAAGGTCGATTCGGTCTGGGCTTGGTTCAAGGGTGGCTCCATGGCCCATGCGATCCGGGCTCGCATGGCTTGCGACACCATCAATCAGCTGATCTCGGGGCGTGTGTACACGGTGAAGTCGCAGGATCCGGCGGCGGTCTACGCGTTCCGGACCTGGATCAACGTCTACGGCAACGGTAACCGACTCACGGCAGTTTCTGACACAATTGGGTTCACAACCCTGTTCGGCGACATCGCCTGGACGCGCGGCTTCTCGTTGGGCAACGCCTTCCCCGACGGCTCGATTCTTTCCGCCGACAGCGTGGAGGCGGGCAACAGCCTGAACTTTTCACTTCGCCTAGCGTATTTGGATACAGCCAACCATCGCGTGAAGGATTCTGTCATCAAGGCGGAGTGGGACTTGGCCGACGGCATGGGCTGGCGCGCCTCAGCGAGCCTGCCCCCGGTGGCGGTTGCCAAGTGGAATGCCTCTGGTTTCGATACGGTGAAATTGCGGGTGATGGATGCGGATTCCAACGTGGCGATCATCGCGAAGGTCATCAAGGTGGCGAACTCGGGATCGGCTTTGCGCTTGACCAGCGGGCCGACCGACACGACCATCACACCTTCCGACACGATTTCGTTTACGCTGTATGCGCGCGACACCTCAGGCGTGGTGAAGGTGATCTGGAATTACGGCGACGGCAAGTTCGATACGACCAAGACGGGATCTGTCCACGCTGCGAAACATGCGTACCCGGGACCATCTGTGGTGGCGGCGGGCAAGGACTCGGCCTTCGCTTTGACGGTGACGGTCATCGATAGCCTGGGCGGAAGCACGACCCAGAAATTGTCGAACGTGAAAGTCGCCAACGTGGTGCTGACAGGCACTGTGACCGGCGCAACCTCGGGCTTGGTGAATACATTGTATCCGTTTGCGGTGTCCGTGGTTCCGGCGGGCAAGAAAATCGCGCATGCCGAATGGGACTTGGGCGATGGTCAAGGTTGGCGTGCGGGAAGTGCAACCGGTTACTCTGCCAAGTGGCTGAAGCCAGGGGTCGATACGGTGAAGGTGCGGCTGACCGACAAGGACAGCAATACTGTCGTATTGAAGGCTGCGGCGATCACAATCACCAACACTAAATCGACACTGACGATTGGGTCGATTGTGGATCCGTTCTTGGCCACACCAGGAACACGCGACACGGTTGTCACTCCTGGTGACACGGTGACGTTTACGCTGAATGCTGCCGATGTGGATGGCATCAAGAGCTTGCTGTGGAACTTCGGCGATGGCAGTCCCATCGCCACAACCTCGACGGGATCGACCAAGCACGGCTATCCGGGTGTGGGAGTGGTGCCGGTGAACACAGCCAAGCGTTGCACGCTTTCGGTTAGGGTGGTCGATACCCTTGGCGATACCACGCACTTCAACAGGGTGGCAGTGATCAAGGACACTAACGATGTGCCGCAAATTGTCAGCTTGCCTGATACTATAAGCCATACAGACTCGTTGCTGCAGCTGTCAGTAGTAGCTCACGATCTTGGCAAAAAACTGACCTTTGAGTGGAGCGTTGATGGAATCAATTTCGCCCTGGGGAAGAACGATACATCGCTTAGGATGCCGTCAATCTCGCCTGCTAATTTCATGATAATGATTCGCGCAATTGATGCAAATGGGAATGTTTCCAAAATAGATAGTGTTCGAATTTCGCTCGTATCGGAAATCACCGACTCCCGGGACCAGCAACTTTATCGAATTGTGACCATTGGATCTCAAACCTGGATGGCTGAAAATTTGAATTATGCCTCGAGTGATTCATGGTGGCACGAAAACTCTCCAGATAGCGGAAGAAAATACGGGCGTTTTTATGCCTGGAATGCAGCTTTAGCACTGCCGGCTACTTGTACGCCAACATCTTGTTCAAATCAAATCATTAAGGATATACAGGGTGCTTGTCCGGTTGGTTGGCATATTCCAACTCTTCTTGAGTGGAACACTCTATCAGAGTATGCATGGCCTGGGCGCCAGAAAGATGCAATATTATTGAAGTCGACTGCAGGATGGAATCAAAGCGGCAATGGAGTTGATAAATTCAGATTCAATGCGCTGCCAGCAGGTTTTGAATCGGCGTCTGGGGTGAGCAACGATATTGGGAATTCCGCTAGGTGGTGGACTGCGTCTGCTGATTTAACTTACGGAAATGCATGGGGTTATCGTTTTGATTATAACGTTGGCAATAGTTGGAGCTATGCCCCAATGGGCGCCATATCTGTCAGATGTATGAAGGATTAGTTCTAGCTTGACGAGAATTGTCGGCTGACCGTCAGGCTCGGCTGACAATTCTCATATTGCAACAGATTTGGTGATAGTCTCGCTAGGCATGAACCTGGGATAGAATTGAAGAAACCCCGCCAGGGACGAAAGCCCGAAGGGACAGGACCGCAAGGCGGGGCTGGTTCACGTCGGCCCGGCCCCTGGCCCACGGAAGCGGTACAACATCTTGCGGCCCTACTGTGGGCCAGGGGAGGCGCCCAGAAAGGCTGTTTATCCTTGTAAATTGCAAAGTGAGCTTCTAGATTTACAAGGATGAGGCGCTCTCTTGGGTTGACTTTGCGCAAAGATCTGACGGAGGCTCCCGTCGTGGCATTGCTTGGTCCCAGGCAGTGCGGAAAGACCACGCTCGCACGAGCCCTGGTCGCCGATTTCGAGAAGGCTGTCTACCTGGATCTGGAGCGGCCTTCGGATTTACGGAAATTGTCCGATCCGGAGTTGTATTTGGGGCCGTTGTCCGATCGTCTGGTCGTGCTCGACGAGATCCAGCGTGTCCCGAATCTGTTTCCGGTCCTGCGCTCGCTCGTTGACGAAAATCGTCGACCGGGTCGATTTCTGTTGTTGGGGTCGGCGTCTCGCGATTTGTTGCGGCAGACCTCCGAGAGTTTGGCCGGGCGAATCCGCTACCGGGAATTGACGCCCTTCACACTGGCCGAAGTGACTCCGGAAAAGATCCCTCTGGAGTCGCATTGGCTGCGCGGAGGATTTCCGAACAGCCTGCTTTCGGTGGACGACGCGTCCAGCCTGCGTTGGCGGGAAGATTTTCTGCGGACATTCCTGGAGCGCGACGTGCCATCCTTTGGCGTCGAGGTCCGTTTGCCTTTGTTCGAGCGCTTCGTGAAGATGCTCGCGCATTTGCATGGACAGATTTTGAATTGGAGCCGACTGGCCGAATCTGCCGCTGTCAGCGTTCCCACGGCAAAGCACTATGTCGAGCTGTTGGAAAAGTCGTTTCTTGTCCGGTTGCTGCCTCCGCACGATGTGAACCTGGGCAAGCGGTTGGTCAAGTCGCCGAAGATCCTGTGGAGGGACGCGGGGCTCGTGCATGCCTTGCTGGAAATCGAGACGTTCGACGCTCTGCAGGGGCATCCTGTGGTGGGTGCTTCATGGGAAGGGTATGCGATGGAAGAGATCCTTCGCGCAGCTCCCAAAGCGCAGCCCTCGTTCTACCGGACACAATCCGGCACGGAACTCGATCTCGTGCTGACGCAAGGTGCACGGCGATTGGTTGTGGAATTCAAGCGCTCCAGCGCTCCTGAACCGACGCGCGGATTTTGGCAGGGACTGCAGGATCTGGGAGAACCCCAAGCGCGGATCGTCGCGCCGGTCCAAGAGGGCTGGCCTTTGCGCCCGGGTTCCAACGTGATTTCGCTTCCGGGGTTGCTCGAAGAACTCTATTCCTGGTAGCGTTGCTGCCATCCACTCTGAGATTTTCTATCAAAGTGGTTTTGTCGGCCTCGCCCACCTTCTCGACAGGACCTGTCATGACGGAATCTGCACCCACGGCGCGCACCCCATGGATCGGCCTCGTGGTCGTGGCCTCCTTGGGTTATTTCGTCGACATCTACGACCTGATCCTGTTCAACGTGGTCAAGAACGCATCCTTGGGCGAGCTGGGGTATGTGGTCGGGACGCCCGCATTCAAGGCGGCAGAAGTGCTGTTGTTCAACTGGCAGATGTCGGGCATGCTGGTAGGGGGGGTGCTGTGGGGCATCTTGGGCGACCGCAGGGGGCGAGTATCGGCGTTGTTCGGGTCCATCCTCCTCTACAGCCTCGCCAACATCGCCAATTCCTTCGTGCACGATCTGACCTGGTACCAGGTGTTGCGGTTTCTGGCGGGTGTTGGTTTGGCGGGTGAGCTGGGCGCAGGCGTGACGCTGGTCTCCGAAAGCATGCCCAAGAAAATCCGCGGTTGGGGCACGGTCATCATCGTGACCTTTGGAACGTTGGGCGCCGTGGTGGCGTTCCTGGTGGGCAAGGAGTTGGGTTGGCGCAATGCGTTCCTGGCAGGCGGACTCATGGGCTTGTGTCTGCTTGTGGTTCGCATGAGAAGTTTCGAATCGGGTATGTTCCAAAAATTGGCGGCCAGCCAGGCCTCCGGCCGCGGCAACTTCTTCCGGTTGTTCTCCACGCCCGAGCGCGCCATGCGCTACCTGTCGTGCATCGCGGTGGGC
>JBDKGS010000083.1:0-14124 GCA_039798065.1 Fibrobacterota bacterium
AGAAGCCTCCCACCACGGGCACGCTGCACATCGAGGTGATTCCTTGATCGGCCTTGGTGCGATCCTGATCCAATTGTGCTCGGGCAACGCGATCTGGCGCGACACCGTGCACCTGGACACGATGTTCAAGGTCGCGGCGCAAGACACGCTCAAGATCGAGGCGAACTCGCGCGTGATCGCCGTGAATCACCGCGCTGGGATCGTGGTTTCGGGGACCCTTGTGGTGGCTGGCGACGGCGCGAACCGGGTCGGGTATTCGGGAGGACGCGGCATCGCGATCGAATACGGTGGCACGGCGTACCTGTCCGGAATGGATCTCTACGGGACAAATTTTGGCATCGAGCTTCGCGGCGGAGAAGCCACCTTGTGGGATTGTCGCCTGGCGACAGCCAAGGGCCGGACCCTCGTCGACGTCCAATCCGGCGACCTGGTGATGGCCCGGACCACGCTCAAGGGCAGCTCGCCGCTCCTGACCGGAACCGAAGGCAGCATGGAGCTCGACGACGTGATGCTGGTCTCCGACACCCTATGGCGGATCGGCCCCGACGTGCGCCTTCGCTTCCAGGATGTGGAAGCCGCCGCGGGTGTGCGGCTCGGACAGGATCCGCCGCTCCTGCGCACCCACCTGGCCGTGGCTCCCGACACTTCCTGGCATTTCCGATGGGCGGCGGCGCCATCCTTCGGCAGCCGCGTTTCGAGCGGGAATCCCGATCGCGCGGTTGCGACGATTCCTGTCTCCTTTTCCGCCACCCGGGGGTCGCTCCTGGGCGCCAGTCTCGTGACCGGATGGAGGAGCGGATGGCTTGGCGGTGGATGGGTCTTCGACGAACGCGACCAGACCTTGTTGCGCCTGCAGTTGCGCCCCTTGCCCGGGCTCGAGCTTGGCGTGGAGGGCGGATGGGGCGGCGAGCGGATTTCCTGGGACGCCCAGAAAGCCCAACTCGCTTCCGGACTGTTGGAGATCGGAATGGAACTGGACGAACCATTCGTTTCGCCCGGCCCTGTGGCCGGCGGCCGGATGCGGTACACCTACAAACACGAAACCAGCCTGTCGGCCGAAGCCGGCGCGAGCTTCCAATGGCGCGGATCGTCGGGCTCCTTGGATCTGGGGAATCTCGCCTCGGGATGGGCATTGCTGTCGGGCGAGGACCAGGGACGCCATCTGGGAATCCTGGTGGACGGCGTCTATTGCTTCCCCGACAAGCTCGCGGGGATCGAAGGCGATCCGCACTGGCAGTGGAACATCATCTCGTCCCATCGTCAGAATCTGTCTCGGATGGAATACGGCGGCGAACTCGGCATCGAGGGACGGGACGACGATGTCCTGGCCCAACGGGGCGAGTTCGACTTCCTGTGGGGAACCGGGAAACTGCGATGCGGCCCCTCCTTGATGGAGGTCGTCAGCAGGGGAACCAACGACTGGAACGGCGCCGCGGGTCCGGGTCTGCGCGTCAGATTCCGTCCATCGTCGGATTTCGGAGTGGACGCCATCTCGTGGGCCAGACTGCATCGCGACCGATCCGGTCGAACATGGTGGGGTGGCGACGCCACCGTGAAGATTACGGGGGGATTCTGACATGAAGCGCCTGGCCCTCCTGTGCGCGACCGCGTTGGCCTTGTTCTCCGGTTGCGACCAATCCACCGAACCGTCTTCCGGACAACTTTCGTCCATCACTTTGCGCATTCCCGCGCGTCGCGCATCGGCCGGACTCGACACCCTGCGGATCCAACTTTTCGTCGACGGAAAACAGAGCGTCGACTGGATCTCGCCTTTGCTCGGAAAACACACCCTCGACTTCGAAATCCCCTTTGGCGCCATCGTCGCCGTGAGCGCCCGCCTCTACTCCTTGGCCGACACGAGCCTGGCCGGCGACACGACCTTCACCATGCCCGACCAGCCACGGACGAACCTGTCGCTGGGCATGCACCTGCTGTTGACCACGGGTCCCAGCCTGGCACAAGCGCCCGCCACCCTCGCGACCGTGGGCCAGTTGTACCTCGACACCATCACCTTGACCGGGCACGGAGCCGACTCGACAGATATTGTCTTGTTGTCGGGACCCACCGGCATGGTCATCGCCAACCACCGGCTCGCATGGACCCCCGCGGACACCGGCCTCTATCCTGTCAGCCTGGGGTTCGTCCTGCGCGGAATCACCGACACGGTCACGTATTCCGTCCTGGTGACCGACTCGCTCAAGGTCCATGCCGGCATGGTCCGGGTCCTGGCCGCGGGCAGATCCTGGCTCTTCGGATCGGGACTCGATTCGGGCGTGGTCCCCACCTTCACATCCATTTCCCACGATTTCGACATCGATCGCACCGAGATCACGCAGCAGTTCTACGACTCGCTGATGAGAAGCACCTATCCCGGGTATGTCCGTCCCGGCTGGACAGATTCCGTCGCGCCGTCGCGTTCCCTTCCGGCCCATTCCATCTCGTACGCGAACGTGGCTCTTTTCTGCAACGCCCGCGGGAAGAGCGAGGGGTTGGATACGCTGTTCGCCTACGACGCCCTCACCTGGTCGGGAAGCCAGGCCAAGCCCACCAGACTCAGGCTCCGCAGGGACGTGCGCGGCTACCGGATCCCCACCGAGGCGGAATGGGATTTCGCCGCGCGCGGTGGCGCGGATTCGCTGCGCTACTGGAAGACGATTTTCGGGAGCAACGCGGCTCGCTACGCCAACCTCCCCAGTGCCACGAATCCATCTCCCTCGTTGATCCAGGTCGGTCGGCTCACCCCCAACGGATACGGCCTCTACGACATGTTCGGCAACGCGGGGGAATTGGTTCTATCCGTGTACCACTCCGGATCGTTCGTTCCAAGCAGCAATGCGCCTTGGGGTCCTGGAATATGGGATTGGGGAGGCACCTGGAAACTGGTCGTCCGAGGTGGCAGTTCCAAGTCCGACAACGAACGCGGCAGCTTGGCGGCCACCGCATCGAGCGGCCAAGTCGGGTTCCGCACCATCCTTCCCATCGGTGCGGGAGGACAGGGATACATGATCCCGGGACTCGTTCCCGCCACTCCCTTTTTCCTGGATTCGAGCTGGTACGTGAAGGCAGGGACGACCCTTTCGATCCCCTTCGACCTGCACGACCTCTACGGAGCCGACCTGACACTTTCCGTCACAGGAACAGGGCCTACCGTGACGGATTCCGTCTTTACGTGGGCGACGAAGGCGACCGACGTGGGCACGCACCTGTTCCAGGCCAAAGTGAGATCCAACCTCGGATATGTCTCCGAGCCGTTCCCGATCCGCGTCGTGGTCTGGAAGGACACGATCACTCCGTCAGGCATGGTGCCCATCGTCGCGACGGACGCCTACGTGTCGATGCAGACGTACGTGGTCAAGCTCACCGGCGATTACCTGATCTACGCCAAGGAAGATCCGGTCAACGCCCTAGACATTTCCTGGTACGACGCGGCCAAGCTCGCCAACAAGTTCAGCCGCAAGTACGGCTTCGACACGGTGTATGCCGCATCGAACGGAAGCTGGGTTCGCCGATCCGGGGTCCGCGGATTCCGCATGCCCACGGAGGTGGAATGGATCCACGCCGCGCTGGGCGGCGGAACAGGTCCGCTTCCGAAGGGCTGCGTCACCAACGAAGCCTGCGCGTGGTTCGATGCGAATTCCGGCAGGTCGCTGCAACCGCCGGGACTGAAGACCGCGAATGGTTACGGCCTCTACGACATCATCGGCAACGCCGGAGAATGGGTGGAAAACCGCAACGATCCGGGACGGTGGACATGGCGCAACGACACGATCCTGGACACCCTCACCTACACCGGCACGAACCGGTTGCGCAAAGGGGGATGGTACGGCGGCGGGGTGCCCACCTTGTCTCTCTGGAACCAAGGCGAGTTCTGGACAGAAACCGGCTCCGGCCTTGGCACCACGGTCCGGCTGATCCTGCCGCAGCCATAGACAGCTACTTGTTCTTGTCCGCATCCAGGTTCAGGAGTACTCCATTGGAATTGCCCAGCATGTAGTTGGGCAGCATCCCGTCCCACTTCGCGATCCATTCCAGCTGGATGATCTTTGGATTGGAAGAAATCGCCACGCCTTTGATCTTGAGCGCTTCCGATTCACCCTGCGCTTTTTGGATGGCGATGTCCTTCTCGATGGACGCCTGCTTGAGCTGCTCTTCCTTCTGCTTGGTCACTTCCACCAATCGCAAAGCTTCCTGCTCGGCCAACTTCTTGTTGTTGATGGCCTTCTCGTACTCCTCGTTGTAGAAGACCTCGCGGATGTCGACCTGCTCGAGCACGATGTGGTACAGCGCGAGCTCGGCCGCCAGCTTCTTCATCACCACATCCTGGATGGACTGGCGCTTGCTGGAATAGACCTCGATGGGCGTGTAGTCGCTCACCGTGAGAGCCAGGGCAGATTTTGTCTTCGCGCGGATGATGTTCTGCTCGATCCAGATGTAGCGCCCGGAAGCCCCACCGTCGTTTTCGGAAACGTTCTGATAGATCCATGGCGCGAATTCGGGATCGATCTTCCAGGAAATGGAAAGATCCAAGCCCATCTTGATGCCGTCCTTGGTGGGGGTCCAGATGGCGTCCTCGCCCTTCACCTGGCCTTCGTCCTGCTTGTTGGTGAACGTGTACACCCAAACGGTACGATCCATCATGTACACCGAATTCCAGGGCGCCACCAGATGCCAACCGGTATGGACAGCTTGAGGCGACACGCCAGCTGGCGACACCAGCACGCCCACTTCCTGCGCACCCACTTTCACGATGAACGAAAGCAAGGACAACCCGATGATGCCCACCAGAGCCGCCAGCTTGGCGAGCGGGAAGGCCACGACGGTCTTGCGCGGCACGAACGACAGGGCGCCGTAGGCGATGGCCAGGACGAAAGCGAGCTTGAGAATCAAGAGCATGCAGCGTCTCCTTGGACGGGAATTGTCCACCTCTCCGGGCACGGCAAAGACCGTCGGAGATCGGGATGGTCCCGAAAGGTTAGCATTTGCCGGAACCCGTCTCCATCCGCACGATGATCGGACACGGCCGAGGCGTTGCCGCGGAGTCGTCCAAGGGGAGCATCCGGGCACCGAGCGGATCGATCTACTTCCTCGTGTAGACCAACTTGTAGAACAACGGCTTGGGCATGTACGGACTTTCGATCTTCACGTCCACCAGCAAGCTTCTCCCTTTGTCGGCGACGCTGTAGACGTTCGTCCGGCTGCCATCGTCCGCCTGGTAGGATTCCGACAGTTTGTCGGCTGCCATGGTCCTGCTCAATACGAAGGTTTCGCCACTCTCACCTTGGATCGAAACGGCTTTCCCATCCAGCGACACCGCGGTCCCCACGCGTCCATTCTCACCGATGCCGATTTTTCTTCCGCTGTCCACGACCGCGATCACCAGTTGGTCGGCCGACCGACTCACCTCCCCAAGCCGCTCGCCGACCTGGATCTTCATCACGCTGTCAAAATCCGCCACGTAGCTTTCGATCGCCTTTCCGATCGACTCGCCGTTTGCGCGGTCGCGGATCCAGGTTCCCGCAAACCCACTTGGGTCGCCTGCCAGGCTCGCTCCCGACAGCGCCATCGCCAACATCCCGACCCGCATCCAGCTCTTGGACAAATTCCGCCATGCGCCTTTGGTGACCATGCCGTCCGCCTTTTCATCAATCGAGGAGTTTGCGCCATGCCGAACGACTCGGCAATCTTTACAATGTAAAGTTTAGACTATTCCCTACATTGGCATCAATGGGTGGACGAAAAAATCCGAAACAGCCTTTGGCACCGCCCCCGGCCGCCTACCACCACGGCGATTTGCGCGAGGCCTTGGTGCAAGCAGGCGTCGCGATCCTGGAAGAGAGCGGTTTGGCCGCCCTGACGCTACGCGAGACCGCACGTCGTGTGGGTGTGAGCCACGCGGCGCCCTACCATCACTTCGCCGACAAGGAAGCCCTGCTCGCCGCCGTGGCGGCACGCGGCTTTCGGATGCAGCGCGAAGAAATGGCCGTCGCCGCCAAACGGGTCGACCAAAAAAACGACGAGCTCCAAGCCTACGGATTGACCTACGCCGCCTTCGCCCAAGCCCATCCATCACTGTTTCGGCTCATGTACTCGCTCGGAAAAGCCAAGGTCCCATCCAGCGACGAACTGAACCAGGCGACGGCAAGCGTGTACGAGGGGATCCTGGACGGCATCTGCGAAAAAACCGGGTGCGATCGGGAAAAAGCGCAATCCATCGCGTTGCTGCTCTGGTCGAGCGTACACGGCATCACCATGCTCTGGCTCGACGGCCAGTTCGACGGGCCCGAATCGCCGCCACTGGACGCGCTCGCCTTCCAGGTCACCGAAGCCCTTGCTCCGGTGCTGCGACGACAGATTCCGGCAGCCTGAATCGATCGCCGCCGCTTTTGTCCGGGACAAAAAACGTCCAATCGCCTTCACCCACCGACCTTGTCCCCCCGCAAGGCATGGAAATCCACGGCTTGGAGTGGTAGACTGATGGACATCCATCATGTCCACGATCAACCACCGCACTCGCTTGACATTGCAACAGCTCTGGACCTTCCTGGCTCAAGAGCGCATCGTTCTTTCCTTGCTCGCGGCGACCTTCGCCCTGCTCGCCTGGCAGCATTGGGGGATGAACCGCACGCTTGTCCTCGATCACCACCATCCAAATATCGTCGTCTCCACCGTCGATGATCGTGCCGACCGAGGGGCTTCCGTCTGCACACTCGATTCGAGCACCAGTGGATGGCGAATGGCGTACGATGTTCGTCCCGGGGGCGATTGGGCTTATTGCGGCATCCGATTTTCCTTTGTCAGGGACGACTCGTCCCCCGGCATCGATCTGTCGCGGTTCGACACCTTGGTCGTGAATCTGAACGACATGACAGGGGCGAACAAAAGTCTCCAAGTCCAAATGATGGCCATGGACACGAACATCTACCGGCCCGGCCAGGATGCCTCGTTGAAGCATCAGAACATGATCCTGTTCAGCGAACACGCGGGGCGCTCCCGCAACCCCATGCCCTTGGACAGATTCGTGCTTCCTCCCTGGTGGGTGGCGCGCAACAACGTGCCCGTGCGCTTCCTGAACCCCAGCTGGAAGGACGTACGCCACCTCGAATTCATGACCTCCGCGGACGTCATCCGGTTGGGCCAAGGAGCGTTCGGGATCCACAGCCTGGAATTCCATGGAAAGTGGATCGACCGACAGACCCTGCTGGAATTCCTGTTCGGCTCCTGGCTGGCCTACGTCCTGGGCGGACTCGCCCTGCGTCTTTACAGGTCCGTGGCCTCGATCCGCAAGCTGCAAAGCCAAACCTCCGAGCTTCAGGATCTCGCCGAACGCGACCCCCTCACGCGTCTGCACAACCGCCGCGGCCTCGAAAACCAGCTCAACGGTCTCGCCAACCAATTTCTCGATCCGACAAATCCTGTCATCGGCGTCGTCATGATCGACCTGGACCACTTCAAGACGGTGAACGATACGCTCGGCCACGACGCCGGCGACGAGATCCTGCGGATCCTGTCCAGGATCATCCTGGACGAAATGCGACCCAAGAACCTGGCGGCACGCTGGGGAGGCGAAGAATTCATCCTGCTGTTCCCGGGCATATCCAAACCTCGGCTACAACCCGTGGCCGAAAAACTCCGCGCGCGGATCGAAGCCGAACTCCACTACAAGGACATGCGCATCACCGCGAGCATCGGGATCGCCCACGGCGATGTGGCCGACTTCGACGCCTTGACCAAACGTGCCGACGAAGCGCTCTACCGGGCGAAGGCCACAGGACGCAACCGGGTGGAAGTGGCGGATCCGATCTAGACGGAAATTGTCTCGAGTTTCCGGGCTTGGTTGAAACCTCGCCCAACGCATGGTAGACTGGGCGACGACCGCCATGAATACACACGACCACCCCTATCGTTCGGCGCTTCGGGAGTTCTGGACTTTCCTGGTTCGGGAACGCATCGTGCTCCTTCTGCTGACTTCGACGTTCGCGTTGATCGCTTGGCAGCGATGGGGAATGAACAGTACCGTCCTATTGGAACCCGGGAGCAAGAATCTCCGCATCTCTTCCTTCAGCGACAGTGGAGATGGCGGGAATTCCATCTGCAGCGTCGAGCCGTCGGACAAGAATTGGCGCTTCAACTACGAAGTCCATCCAGGAATTTCATGGGCGTTTTGCGGCATCCGATTCGAGTTCCGAAAGAACGACTCGTCTCCAGGGATCGACCTTTCCCGATACGAGACGATGGTCGTGAATCTCGCCGGTGTGCAAGGTCCGCTTCCGGCTTTGCAAACCCAATTGAAGTCGATGGACACCAACCTCTACCGAAAAGGCGATGGGGTTTCCTTGAAGTACATGGCCATGGTCCTGACCCCGGAAAGCAGAAGCTCTTCGCGAACGGCGATGCCTCTGAACTACTTCGTGCTCCCTCCCTGGTGGGTCGCTCGCAACCACGTGCCCATGCGCTTCCAATACCCCGATCGAAGCGACGTACGCGAATTGGAATTCGCCACCTCGGCCGACGTCGTCAATGCCGGCCAAGGATCCGTCAGGATTCGAAGCCTGGAATTCCATGGCAAGTGGATCGACAAAATCTTGCTCCTCAAGATCCTGCTCGTCGCATGGATCAGCTATGTGGTGGCGGGATTGGCGTGGCGATTGTACAAGTCCTTCGCTTCGATCCGACGCCTGCAGGAGAAGACCACCCAACTCCAGGATCTCGCCGAACGCGATCCTCTCACCCGGCTCCACAATCGCCGAGGGCTGGAGAACCATCTCAGTGGCCTGACCAATCGGTGCGTCGATCCATCCAATCCGACACTGGGTGTGATGATGCTCGATCTCGATCATTTCAAGAAGGTGAACGACACTCTGGGTCATGATGCCGGGGACGAGGTCCTGCGGCGCGCCGCGAAAATCATCCAGGACGAAATGCGTCCCAACAACCTCGGCGCTCGTTGGGGAGGCGAAGAGTTCATCGTCCTGTTCCCGGGCATCACCGCGGCCAGGCTTCTCCCGGTTGCCGAAAAGCTCCGATTGCGCATCGAATCCGAAGTCCAGTTCAAGGACATGCGCATCACCGCGAGCATCGGGATCGCCCATGGGCTGGTCAATGACTTCGAGACCCTCGCCAAACGAGCCGACCAGGCGCTGTACCGCGCCAAGGAAGGCGGCCGCAACCAGGTCCAAACGGCGGATCCCGTCTAGTCGGAAATTGTCAAACCGGCGGCAGTTCCTCCGGCCGGCTTTTCAGGGAATCTCGCAGCCGTCGGGACCGCACGATTGCGCCTGTGCCGCTTCCAAGATGGCGGCGCTCTCGTCCCATGCCTGGCGCAAAGCCTGCGCGAAGATCTTCGTCTCCTGCGCCCCCGAAATCCCGTAGCGCCCGCCCACGACAAAAAACGGCACTCCGCTCACACCGTACCCCTGCACCGTCCGCTGGTCGGCCTCCACCACATCGCCGTAGGCGTCGCTTTCCAGTACTGCGCGCGCGGCGTCGCGATCCAAACCCGCTTCCACGGCGAGATCCAACAGCTTTGCATGATCGAAGAGTGAGATCCCTTCGGTGAAATAGGCGCGGTAGAAGCGTTCCACGACCTCGCGCTGCTTATCCACCGTGGCCGCGTACTGCACCAGCCGATGCCCGTCTTTGGTGTCGCCATGCAGGTTGCGGGCCAAGTGGAATTCCAACCCTTCGCCGCGCGCCGCGTCCTCCACGCGATCGAACATCGTGGCTGCCTGCGATGGCGGCAAACCGTACTTGCGCGGGATCACTTCGGAGACAGGTTCCGTCTTCGCCCCCGGAGCCAATCGGAAGGCGCGATGAACCACCTCGACAGAATCCTTTTCGGGGAACGCAGCCAAGGCCTTGTCGAATCGGGCGAGACCGATGGAACACCACGGGCAGATCAGGTCCGACCAGATCTCCACGGTCATTTTTTGTCCAAACTCGACAGGATCCGCCACGAAGCACCTCATGGAACGCGCAGGCAACAGATCCGGCGCGAGGCGTTCAATCTACCGGCAGCGGCCGAGTGCGCCCACTTCCCTCCCTGCAAGATCTGAATCAGGATAGCTCACGCGCGATGTTCGCCATGCCCTTCCGACGAACCTCGTCGGACTCCCTCAACCGCACCTTCCCCGGCACCTCGTCCTGGCTCTTTCCTTGTGTCCGTGTTCTACCGATTAGGCCCAGCGGGACCACACCATGGCCCCCATATTAGATGGGTACCCTTTCCCGAGGTCAGGCCATGAAACGATTGATCACCCTCTCCGCCGCTCTGATTCTGACAATGAGCGCCTGTGAGCTCACCAACCCAGAGCCGTCCAATGCAGAAACGCCGAGGGCTTTTTCGGATGTCTACAGCGAGTACATTCAGGCACTCAGCGATTTCCAAACTTCGCCCAATTCGGAAAAAGCGGACTATCGAGCCAACGCATCCAAGGTCGCCCCCACCGATACCATCGCTTTGCTGCCTGCGGATATCCTGCCCCCCAAGGGCACGACCATAATCTGGTCGCACTTCAACGAGATGGACGTCGATACCCTCGATCTCTCGAAATCGGCCCGCGTTCCCCTTCACGACGGAATCAACATCTGCGTGATCTCCGACTCCATCAAATTCACGGAATGCATCTCTCGTCGAATGTCTTCGAGCCTACCCGCCCCAATCCTCTCCATCAAAGGTGGACAGTTTGACTACACCACCGACTCCATCGCGCTCACGGCGAGCCGACCAGGAGCCCGGATCCACTACACCCTCGACGGATCCTATCCCGAGGCAACGGCCCCTGTCTACCAACATAAAATCCCTCTCGATCGCCCGCTCTTCCTCCGGGCCTATTGCGAACTTCCCGGATCCACCAGAAGCCCATCGACCGTGGCCGTCTATACCCGCGCCGATGGAATGATTCCTGGCATCGCCTACGGTTCTCTCCTCGACAATCGCGATGGCCAATCCTATCCGACCGTCCAGTTGGGAAGCCGAACCTGGATGGCGAAGAATCTCAATTGGAAGGCGAATGATTCAACCGAGCGAAGCCACCTGTACGGAGCCAAGTATACCCTACCCCAGATCCGTGCTAACGAACCTTCCGCGATCTGCCCGGATGGCTGGCATCCATCCACAAAGTCCGACTGGGACAGCCTTCTCGCTTGGGGTACCCGCCAGCCTGGCGTGTCGTTCGAAAACATCGGAAATGCCTTGCAGACAGATGTTTTCCAAGCGAAAGCCTCGAACCAAAACGTTTTGGATCCCGCCGATTCCGATCATGTGGACCTATTCGGTTTCCGGGCGACCACCACAACTTTCTGGACGAGTACGATCGCTTCCGATACCACGAAAGCCTACCTGGTCAACATCCAGAAAGGAGTCGTCAAAATCACTCCCAGTCAATCCAGTTACGTTCTCTGGGGCTTTGACCCGAGCGATCCCGCCCGCGAGATCACCGAGTACAACACCAACTACGTCCGTTGCGTGAAGGACTGACAATCGCTCCCTCGTGCATGAGTGACGTCCTCGACGTGAGAAGTCAAAAAGAAACCCCGTTCGCCAGGTCGGCGACGGGGTTCCGTCTTTTCCAGAAACAACCCTCGCGAGACAGGAGTTCCCTTTCCCGATTTGCGATGACCGATTGATCGCCTCAGACGAATTCCGTCAGGCGTACCAGTCCTGCAAACACTTCACGCCGAGGTCCGAGCTCCGCAACGTCGCGATCGCCTCGGCGGCGGCGCTCGCTGCGGAAAGCGTCGTGGTGTACGGCACTCCGGCGCGCAAGGCGGCCTGGCGAATCACGGCGTCGTCGGCCTGGGCACCGGAGCCCATGGGCGTGTTGATCAGCAGCGCGATCTTCTTTTCCAACAACTGATCCACGATGTTTCCGGCGCCTTCCGATACCTTCTTCACCGTCTCGACTTCGATGCCCTGCTTCTTCAGGAAGTTCGCCGTGCCGCTGGTGGCCACCAGCTTCATGCCCATTCCGGAAATGCGGCGAGCCACATCCACCACGGCGGGTTTGTCGCGATCGTTGACGCTGACAAAAACTGTCCCCTTCAACGGAAGCTTGCACGATGCGCCAATCTGGCTCTTCGCGAACGCGCCGCCGAAGGTGGCGTCGATGCCCATCACTTCGCCGGTCGACTTCATCTCGGGTCCCAGCACCGTATCCGATCCGTGGAACTTCGCGAACGGAAAGACCGATTCCTTCACGCTGAAGTGGACAGGCACTTTTTCTTCGGTGTAGCCCAGTTCGGCGAGGGTCTTGCCCAGCATCACCTTGGTGGCCAGGTTGGCGAACGGAATGCCGGTGGCCTTGGCCACGAAGGGAACCGTGCGCGAAGCGCGAGGGTTCACTTCCAGCACATACACCACATTGTCCTTCACGGCGTACTGGATGTTCATGAGCCCGATCACATCCAACGCGTGAGCGATACGGACGGTCTGTTCACGCAAGGTGGCCAGGACGGATTCCGACAAGCTGATGGAAGGCAGCACGCAAGCGGAGTCGCCCGAGTGGATGCCCGCTTCTTCGATGTGCTGCATGATACCGGCGACAATGGCTGTCCCGTGCATGTCGCGGATGCAGTCGACGTCAACTTCTGTCGCGTTCTCCAGATACTGGTCGATCAGGATCGGCAGTTCGGGAGTGGGGTGCACGGTCTCGCGCATGTACGTGGCGAGCTCTTCGTTGCTGTAAAGAATCTTCATCGCACGGCCGCCGAGCACGAAGCTCGGACGCGCCAACACGGGGAACCCGATGCGATCCACGATGGCCTGGGCTTCGGCGGCGGTGGCGGCGGTGGCGCCCGCGGGCTGCTTGATCTTGAGGTCTTCCATCAGCACGTTGAAGAGCTTGCGGTCTTCGGCGAGCCAAATGGACTTGGGCGAAGTGCCCATGATCTTCACGCCCGCTTCTTCCAGGTCCTTGGCGAGCTTGAGCGGGGTCTGGCCGCCGAACTGCAGGATCACGCCGTCTGGCTTCTCGTGCTCCAAAATATTGAGGAGTTCTTCGCGGTTCAGCGGCTCGAAGTAGAGCTTGTCCGAGGTGTCATAATCCGTCGAGACCGTTTCGGGGTTCGAGTTGATCATGATCGACTCGACGCCTTCCTGCTTGAGCGCGTACGACGCGTGGCAGCAGCAGTAGTCGAACTCGATGCCTTGGCCGATACGGTTCGGGCCGCCACCCAAAATCACGACCTTCTTGCGGTCGGTGCGCACCGATTCGTTTTCCTGCTCGTAGGCCGAGTAGTGGTACGGCGTGTGGGCTTCGAATTCGGCGGCGCAAGTGTCCACCGTCTTGAACACGGCATTCACACCCAGTTTCTGTCGGGCGGCGCGAACTTCGGGCTCCTTGGTGCCGGTCTGGAACGCGATCTGCTGGTCGCCGAATCCCCATTCCTTCGCCTGACGGAAAATGTCAACCGTGAGGTCCGACAGTTTTTTGCCCTTGAGTTCCTTCATCTCGAAGTCGATCAGTTCCTTGATGTGCGTCAGGAACCAAGGATCGTACTTGCCGATCGCGTGGACCTTCTCGACGCTCCAGCCGCGCTCGAACGCCGCGCGCACGCCGAACAAACGGTCGGGCTGGGGCTTCTTCATGTCCATGAGCAGCTCGACTTCGGCGTCGGACATTTCCTTGTCCTTGCCGTCGCCGCCAAAGCCGCCGCGACCGGTTTCCAACGAGCGGAAACCCTTCTGCAGCGATTCCTTGAACGAGCGACCGATCGACATCGCTTCGCCAACCGACTTCATCTGGGTGCCCAGGGTGTTGCTGGCGCCCGGGAACTTCTCGAAGTTGAAGCGCGGGATCTTGGTCACCACGTAGTCAATGGACGGCTCGAAGCAGCTCGGAGTCGCACGGGTGATGTCGTTGGGGATCTCGGGCAGCGTGTAGCCCACAGCCAGCTTCGCGGCAATCTTCGCAATCGGAAAGCCAGTGGCCTTCGATGCCAATGCCGACGAACGCGACACACGGGGGTTCATCTCGATGACCACCATGCGGCCATCCACCGGGTTCACCGCGAACTGCACGTTCGAGCCACCCGTCTCCACGCCGATCTCGCGCAAGATCGCGAGCGACGCGTCACGCATGCGCTGGTACTCTTTGTCCGTCAGTGTCTGCGCCGGAGCCACGGTGA
>JBDKGS010000084.1:0-14066 GCA_039798065.1 Fibrobacterota bacterium
CTAGATCCGAAAGTTGCGCGCCGTAATCGCGACTCTTCGATGCCGGATCCTTGATCATGAAGTACAGGTTCATGGTCTTGCGGCCGAAATCGAATCCGATCAAACCGAACACGTTCAACCCGAATCGAGCGAAATGACCCAGCGTGTTCTTGGCCCCTTGCGGCAGATTCTCCATCCCCGCGAGCACGTCCAACGTGGCGTTCTGGACCGACGGCACCAACCAGATCTTCGAGAAGCCCGCGCTCACATCCAGGTCGACTCCGTAACCGATCGCGCTACAGAGAAGCTTCGCTTCCTCGAACAAGGCGAACACGGGATGCCCGTCGTCGGCGACGAATCCTTTCTCCTTCGCCGTGGCGAGCGGGTCGCCTTTGGCCAAATTCAAAAAGTCGAGATAGCGGACTGCAAGATTCCGGCTTGTCTTCGAACGGGTCGTCATGCGCATGGCCACGGGGGATTTTTCGAAGTATTCGCCGTAGGCGAGGATAGCCTCCCGCATCTTCGCTTCTTCGTACGGCACGCCGAGGGAAACGCTCATCTCCTCGAGGTCGGCAAGCAGCTTGGACAAGTCAATTTTTGTCAGGCCGTCGGATTTGGCGGCAGTGGCGAGGTACGCCGAGTAGTCGATTCCCAACGAACCGAGATTGGCCCGCACCTGGGAGTGGAAGGCCTCGGGTGTCGACTCGAACATCCCGACGACGACATCGGATTCCACCACTTTCGTTCCATGGTTTCTAGACGTTCGCCCCTCGGCTCCGCGACGAAGCGACGACGCGACGAGATCCCGTTGCGGTGCAGGCACGCGCGCTACGATCCGTGAATAAAGCGCTTCGGCCTTTGGCTCCCATTCCATGGACTCTACCCCTCGTATGTCGAACTGCTAAGGATCTCGATTGAAGCGCTCCGTGGAAAAATATTCCAAATCCATTGCATTCCCCTCATATCGATGACGTCGAATGGAAATGGGCGTTGAACATCGCTTGGATCTGATTCTTCGAAGCGGATTCCGGCTCGTTGTGGTAGCTTTTCTTCCATGCGAAACTCCCTGCATCTCCATCGCGTTTTCCGCATTCTCAGAATGACGGCTCTTGCCGCTTGTTCGCTTTCCAGTGTCGTATGGTCGGTCGACATCGAGAAATGGAGCGCTCTGAACACCGGAATCGCGGGTGCCAACGGGAATGTTTCCGTGGTGGCGGTGGCTCCCAACGGAGATCTCTACGCGGGAGGGAAGTTCACCGCCATCGGCGACGTCGCGGCCAATCGTGTGGCTCGCTGGGACGGCAGCCACTGGTCGGCGCTGGGCGAGGGCGTGTACGGAACCGGCGCCGCGGTTACCGCCATCGCTTTCGATACGGCGGGCAACGTCTTTGTCGGCGGTTACTTCGAGGTGTGCGGTGGCTTGAACACCGGATCGGTTGCGCGCTGGGATGGCAAAAACTGGTCGGCGACGGGTGCGGGGATCCACGGGAGCGTCTCTTCGCTGGCTCCCGGCGACTCGGGCGGAGTGATCGCGGCAGGGCAACTGTGGTCCGATCCGAACCTCACGAAAGGCCTCGATATGGCGAGTTGGAACGGAGCCGAATGGGGCGATTTTGGACGCAACCAAGTTGGCGGAGTGGGAGCGATGATCCGTAGCCGGGACGGTTCCTTGATCGCTTGCGCAAATCCTGTCAGCCGGTGGAACGGTAGCGCCTGGGTGAAAATGGGAATGAAGATGGGCACCTGCCGCGCCCTGACCGAGGATCGCCAAGGAAAGCTGTACGCGGGAGGATCCTTTGGCGATGGCGTGATTGGCAACCCGAAGTTCTGGGGCGTGGCGAGTTGGAATGGCACCGATTGGGAGCCATTGCCGGATGGCCCGATCGAGATGGTTTTCGCTTTGGCGACAGATTCTGTCGGGAACCTCTACGCCGCGGGACTGTTTGATAGCGCCGCAGGGCGCCGCACCCAAGGCTTGGCGAAATGGGATGGAAAAGCATGGAGCGATGTCGGCGGCAGCCTTTCGAAGGGCAACGGATATGCATTGGCCGTCGACAGCACCGGAGGATTGGTGGTCGGCGGATCGTTCCGTGTCGCAGGCGATCTTGGCGCGAAGGCCTTGGCTCGCTGGGATGGGGGCCGATGGTCCACATACGGCAAAGGAATCAACGGACCGGTGAATGGGGTCGCCTGGGATCGCAAGGGGCGACTGTTTGTGGGTGGCGAATTCACCGCGACGGCGGGAGGACGCGCGAACAGCGTGGCCATGTGGGATGGTCAGAGTTGGCACTCGCTGGGCGGAGGAGTTGGGCTTTCTGGGGCGATTGTGCAGGCCAAGGTCCATGCGGTGGTTGTCGATTCCTCGGGGAACCTCTACGTCGGTGGAGAGTTCGAAACGGCCGGAGGTGTTCCGGCGCGAAGCATCGCCAAGTGGGATGGCCAGGCCTGGAGCGCGTTGGGTGCCCCCGACAATTCCTACGGTTTGCCGGAAATCAATGCACTGGCCATCGGGCCCGACGGTCGCCTCTATGCGGGTGGTGTGATTGGAAGCCTTGGGGGCGTGGATATCTGGCGCGTGGGAGTCTGGGACGGTTCGAATTGGACTTCGTTGGAAATGCGTCGGGGTAGACAGGTTTTGGCTCTTGCGTTCGATGCCCAGAATCGGCTGATCGCGGCTGGACTCGGCGAGGATCTGCCCACTGGCAACAGCGATTACGATCACACGGTCATGCGGTTCGACGATACCGGATGGACTTCGTTGACCAAGTCCAGCGATGAGCGCGTCAGGGCGCTGGCGCTTCTTCCCGACGGCCGGTTGGTCGCGGGTGGGCCATTCAGTTGGATCGGGGGGAAGAGAGCATTCGGAATCGCAGCGTGGAATGGCGCGAACTGGGATACGCTACCGGGAAACCCACTCAAGAGGATCATGGCTCTCGCCGTGGACCGCCAGGGCCGACTTGCCGCCGGAATGGAATACCGGGCGGACGGCGATTATCTGTCCGATTTTCGAGAGGGTGTTTGGCTTGACGACCCCATCGATCCGGACAACGTGGTCCGTGCGATGGCGTTCGATTCCGCCGGAAGGCTTGCCATCGGAGGGGAATTCGGAAGCTTGGGCTTCCAGTGGAAGGGAGAGGTGGTCCTGTACGCTCCCTATCTTGCCGTACGCGGTCCAACGACAGTTTCCGTCACGCCTCCCGCCCGGCGCGCAAGTGCACTGGATGGCAAGACTGTTCGCCTGGATGTGACAGGATTTGACGGACGCCGAATGGCGCCCCGGGAAATTGCCTCCTGGTCGCTCGCCGCGGAAAGCGCCGCGCTGCGCCCACTGGGCCGCGGCACCTGGCTGGTGCGCAGGATCGCGGCGGGAACCAAGGGAGAAGCCGCCCTCGTGGTCGTCCCTTAGGCGACAAAAACCGTCGCAGAGGCAGCAACGTCGGGGGGATCCCCAAGGGGGGCGCGTTTCATGGAGGGCCGCCAACCAGACCATTCGCCGAGCAAGGCGAATGGGTGCAAATCCCAAGTGGCGGCCCGTAAGCAGCGGCCCTCTTGGGTGCCTGGATCCAAGGACCCGGCACGAGGGTCCTTGGTCGCTAGGGGGTTTACGGGGGAGCCCGATGGCGTCCCCCGTGAATCAAACGCCCCGACGCCAGTCTGAGAAAGACAAAAACCGTCAGAGACAAAGCGCCAGGAACCGTTACCCGAAGAGGGCGCAGACCCCGCAAGCGGCAGACGGCCGAGGAGGCTGCGCGCCGAGCGCAAGCACAGCGCAGCGCGAAAGCGTAGGGCCCGTCAGGCGCCCAAACGCTAGTGTCCTGCTTGATCCATCGTCTTGTGCAACCGCTCCACCTGGAGGCAGAACGCTTCCACGCGCGTGTCGACAATTTGCGGGAACGGATTGCCGTCGGATTCGATGGACAGGAACGGAAGATGCTTGACATTTTCCGGCACCTTCACGCTGCCAAGTCCTGTCTTCGCGTCCAAACGACGTTTTGTGTCCGTCGTGGTGTCGGAGCCAAGCACCGATTCGATGATGCGCGTGGGCATGCAGGCGAACGGCCCGATGGATACGACGCCGTGCGCCGAATGCAAAATGTCCTTCCAGAAGGTTCCCACCAGAATGATTGATTCCCCGGTGAAACGAACGTCGAAGAATTCCTTGCCGTACTCGATCATGCCGGGGATATCGAGCATCTCGAGTTCGTATAGGCCCGAGCGCACCAGAGCCTTCTTGATCTTCTTCTCGTAGCCGTGCTGCAGGAAGAGCTTCACCTTGTGGATGGCGCGCTTCTTGAGACCGAACTTGTTCTGCCACAGGTTCTGGTCCACATTCCAATCGGAGTAGGCCACGTATTCGAACACGTGGGCGCGCTTGGCGAGGATTCCACGCTTGGCGAAGCGCTCTGCCAAATCCTGACACGAGAACTCGTCGCGGCGCACGTACATCTCGCCGTGCAAAGCCACCTTGGGGACCTCGTGCAGTTCCTTCTTGCGCGGGATCTTGTTGAGCTCGCTGGCCACATCCTTGACCAGCTCGAACAAGTCCTTGGCCTTGCGCTCGCGGAAGCTGGTCAGCAGACGTTCCCACTGCGCATCGAAAACCTTGTAAGCCGATTCCGGATCCTTGGCCAGGACAGGAATTGCCGCATGGACATCTTCCATGACGTCGGAGAGGATGATGGACTTGAGGGCGTTGAGCACGTCGGAGGTCGCCAAACCGCCATAGCCGTTCGTGTTGGTGAGCGACAGGAACGCGACGTTGGGAAGGCGATTCTTTTCGATGAGCTTGCGCAGGTAGACGTTGTACTGCGTGAGGCGGCACCCGCCTGCGGATGTCGGCATGAAGAACACCAGGTGCTCGCCGGCTTCGATGCGATCGCGCAGGTAGCGCAAGAGCGATCCGCAAACCAGCTGCAGCGGCAGACATTCCTTGCACGAGCTGTTGCCGCGCCCTAGACGCAGCGCGTCGACGTCGGGCATGGGCAGCGCGGTTGCGCGGAATCCGATGCCGTTGAAGATGGCCGCCAATCCTTGGGTACCCAATGTGCCCATGGACGGGAAGACCACGTGGACCTTGGGGTCGCCCTTCATCGGGGTTTCGTTGCCGTTGCTGTCCACGAACCATCCTTGGCCGTCGTGGATGCGGATTTCGGCGGGAGTGAACGCACCAAGCTTGTCCTTGGGCACATGCACCTGACGGAATTTGTCGACGATGTCCAGGAAGGCTTCGATGCGCGTGTTCACGCCGGCGTCGGCGGTGTGGCTGTCGAGCTCCAGCGTGAGCGAAGGTTTTTCGCCCATGATGTCGCGGAAGTAGCCCACCAGGAAGGAGTCGGGGCCGCACGAAAAGTTGGTGACCCACGTGCCGAACAGCTGCGGGTGCTTGGCCACCACGCGGGCGGCGCGCAACAGATTCTGTCCGATCGCCCAGTTGATGTCGGGATCGACCGCTTCGTCTTCGTACGCGAGCGCGTCCCAGGGGATCACGTCCACGCCGCGCGAGGCGAACTTCGCGGGAATGCCCATGTTGGCTTCCTTCGCGAAGGCGTTGTAGGGCCTTCCGAACAGCACCGTTGCCATCCGCTCGGGATGGGCTTCCAGGCGTTCCAATGCGCGACGCGCCACCTGCTTGAGTTCGAACAGGAACTTCTCCTGCGAGGCCACAGCCTTGAGAGCGGCTTCGCGTCCCTGGGCACGGGTACGACCCAACTGCGCGGCCATGGCTTCGAGCACATCGCCTTGGGCGTTCAGTCCCTTCGCCAGATCCAACTCGGGCTCCAGAAGTTTGAACTGTTTGAGCTCGTGGCGGAAGGTCTGCTGCAGCCAGTACGACTCGCTCATCACCAGCAAGCACGTGGACTGCCAAGCGCGTTCGCCGGTGCCTCCGGGCACGGGAAGCGAGAAGACCTTGGGCAAGAAGATGTAGTCGAGGTCGCGCTTGAGCAGATCGGCCAGCGTTCCGTGGGCGATTTCCGCGGGATAACAGAAATCGGCATGTTTGCGACGCAGCCCCTGCGGATCCACATCTTCGGACAAGATGACATCGCAGCCCAGCGCGTGGAAATAGGCGCTCCAGTATGGGTATAGCTGGTTGGTCAGGAAGGACCGCGGAATACCGATCTTCAATCGCTTGTCGGCTATCTGAACAATTTCCGTCTGCGGCGCGAAGACCAATTCCTGTCGGATGGCGACGAAGTCGTGCTCGGCGCGATCGGATTTGGTGTTGGTGCCCTGGTTGTAGTACTTGTAGCAGGCACCGCCGAACGGGTACTTCTTCCCGTTGATGGACAACATGGCGATCTCGCAACCGCGATCGCATTTCTCGGCGCCTCCGCGGCACACGAAGGGCTTCTCGTTGGTCACCTCGCGTGCAGCCAGTTCCGCAAGCGAATACGTGGACTTCGCGATCGCACCGCGCCAGATTCTGTCCTTGGCTTCCAGTGCCACCCCAAAGGCTCCCATGAGGCCCGGATTGGGAGGAACGATGATCTCCTTGCCCAACAGGTTGGCCATCGCCAGCGGCACCGCCTTGTTGTAGCAGACGCCGCCCTGCATGAAGACCTTCTTGCCCACGGCGCGCTGGCCCTTCACACGGTTCACGTAGTTCTGGCAGATCGAGTACACCAGACCCGCCGCGATCTCATCGCGCGTGAGTCCTTCCTGCACGGCCGTCTTGATGTCGGATCCAATGAAGGCGGCGCATTGGTCGGAGAAGTTGGGCGAGCGGGTCGCGGCCAAGGCGCTGGCGGCGATGTCTTCGGTGGCCACGCGCAGCGATTCGCGGGCAGCTTCTTCCAGGAACGATCCGGTGCCCGCGCTGCAGGCTTCGTTCATGGCGTAGTCCGACGGCACGCCCTGCGTGAGGTGCGTGTACTTGGCGTCTTGGCCACCGATCTCGAAGATCGTGTCGACTTCGGGATCGAAGTGCGCCGCACCGGTGGCGTGGGCCACGATCTCGTTGATGACCGCCGGGGTGCCCGCGTGAAGCCCAGCGATATGGCGTCCCGAACCGGTTGTGGAGATCCCGACAATTTTTGCCTTCTCCCCCACCTGCTCGTACAACGCCTGGTAGCAGCGCCGCGAAGCGCCGATCGGATCGCCGTTGGTGCGCAGGTAGATACTGGCGAGCACGGCGTCGTCGGACATGCGCAAAACGACAGCTTTTGTCGTGGTGCTTCCCACGTCCAGGCCCACCACGCATTCGTCGCCCTCTTCCACCTTGCCGTCGGTGGAATCCGCGAATCGCACGAGTTTTTCGCCTTCGGCGATGGAGGGGAGGAATTCGAAGGATGCCTTCGAGGTCTCGAACAACTTGTTGGGGTCGAACTTCGGCGAATCGGCCGATCGCAAAGCACGGAAAGCGGCGCCTAGCGCTTCGAAACAATCTGCATTGGGAGGCACATCAAATCCTGGCAAGGCGTCCTTGAGGTGATCCATGATCACGCCATTGCGGCTCACGCCGCCAACCGCCAGCACACCCTTCATGTCGGCCTTTTCCAAAAGCTCCATGACCTTGTCGGCCATCATCTTGCAAAGGCCCGCCGACACGCGCCCCACCGGCACACCCTTGTTCAGCGCGTGCGTGCAGTCGCTCTTGCAGAAAACGGTGCATCGCCCCGACACCTTGTAGGTCTCGGCCCCGCGCGCCAAGTCCACCGCGTCCTTGGGGGTGACGGCCATCCGGCCAACCTGCTGCAAAAAGAACTCGCCGGTGCCGCTGGCGCACTTGGAACCGGTCTCCACCGACGCCACATGGTCGTGTCCGTCCAACCGGTAGACCACGAAGTTCTCGGCACCCAAGCTCGCCACCGCGGTGACAGGTTTTGTCCACCCCAGTTCGCCTCTCAGGAAGGAAAGACCCCATTCCAAGGCTTCGGGTTCCGAGATGGACTCGGCGGTCAGGTGTCGGCGCAATTTCCGTCCGGTGAACAGGATGCCATCGGCGGTGGGTGCGTCCCAATCCGACAGAATCTTGCGCACGGCTTCGCGGGGATCGCTTTCGTGGTGGACCACCGTCGAGCGCGAGACTTCCACGGCCACCCCGGGGCGTTCGGTCAATTCGACAGCTTGGATGGACGAAGCGCCCAGGCAAAGGCCAAGGCTGCGGCGGGAGGTCGGCGTGGGTCCGGTCATAAGAACAATCATATAAAGATCTTCTAATCCTGTATGAGAGTGATTTCCCCGATTTCAGAGGTTCTGTTGGTGAATCGACCATAAGCCCGGAAGGAATCCGTGCTCGACGGACGTTTTTTGACCGTAAGGTCTCCATACTGGTACTCACCCTTGGACCCGGAACCACCCTGATCCCCCATTTTGGCGGGGGTCGTTTCCTGGAGACCTGCTATGCGCGCACCCACCCTTTGGCTAGTCGCGGCGTTTGCCGTCGCGATCGAAGCCCAAACAGTCAACCTTCACGGCATCGTTTCCAGCACGGGGGGGCAGCCTGTCGCAGGCGCGATCGTGACGTTGCGGGCAATGGCATTGAAGGACACGACAGGATCCGACGGATCCTATTCCATCGTGAATTCGCTGGTTTCGATCAGTCCGCTCACGAGGCCGGGTCGCATGGTGCGCCTGAATGGAAATATTCTGTCCATCGACCTCGAAACACCATCGAAGGTCGAAATCGAAATCATCGAGGCCAACGGCCATCTCGTGAGCCGCCAATCGATTCCCGATGCGCGTTCGGGGCAGTTCCGCCTTGGATTGGACGCAGGCTCGGGAAAGACCGATCTGCTGCTTGTCCAGGTCACGATCGGCTCCGAGACCGCCACCTTTCGCACTCTGCCATGGGGCGATGGTCGTGTGGCCTCCAGCCAGGCAAGCACAACAGCCGTGGACGGAATCGCTGCGAGGAAGTCCGCGATCCCCGACACGCTTCTTGTCACCGCCACGGGATACGTAGGCAAGTCGGTGGCGATTCCCTCTTACGAGCAGACAATCAATGTCGTGCTCGAACCCCTTGCCGTGTGCAACCCCGCAGACAGGACGGCGGATCCTGTCACCGTCAACAGCCCCAATACCGGATCGCCTGTCACCGGATCCCTGGAAGCTGTCGTGGAAACCGACGCGGGCCTGTCCAGCCATACCATCTACCGGCCCAAGATCCTGGGCGCAGGGAAGAACTACCCCATCCTGATCTGGGGCAACGGCGCTTGCGCCACCGATGGCACGGCCCATCCCGAATTTTTCAAGGAGATCGTCTCGCACGGCTACGTGGTGCTTGTCGATGGCAAACCCAAGGGGACGGGAGGACACGACATGGGCTCGCCCTTGGCGACTCTGGGCAAACCGCTTCTCGACGCCCTGACTTGGGCCACAGGCCAGAACAAGAAGCCCTGCAGCCGCTTCTACCAGAGCCTCGACACCACCCGAGTGGGCGCCTTCGGTTGGTCGTGCGGAGGCCTGATGGCGTACGGAGCTTCGCCCGATCCGCGCGTCGACGCGGTCATCATCATGAGCAGCGGACTGCTGAACCCCGACCAGACAGTTCTTGACAAGGTCCATACGCCCATCGCCTACGTGTGCGGCGGTTCGGAGGACATCGCGTTCGCGAACTGCGCTCGCGATTACAAGAACATGAAGACCCAACCCGCCATTTTGGCCAACGATCCGGTGGGTCACGGCGGCACCTACTACGGCGACAACGGCGGCAGCTTCGCCAAGATCGCCATCGCATGGTTCGACTGGTGGCTCAAGGGCGAGACTTCCATCAAAGCCAAGTTCACCGGAGCAAGTTGCACGTTCTGCAAGTCTCCGTGGACTCTCGAAACCAAGAACCTCCCCTAAAGGTCGAGACTGGCGAACACGGGCCGGATCCAGCATGGGTCCAGTCCGTGCCTCCCGACATTTTTTGCCCAAGCGTCCAACGACGACCGGTTTCGAGTAGGTTTTCGCACATGCTCCAACCGCTCGATTACCATGCCCATCATCCCGCCTTCGGCTCGTACGGAAGCTTCACTCTGGGAGCCATCGGGGAAGGCGGTGGATTCAACGTCCACGACGGGCGTCAACCGGCCAGCGAAGAAGTCTACGTGGGCTTCGGACGAGCATCGGAAGGACTTCGGCTCCTGCCCTTCTCGAAGGTTTCGCATGCTGATCTGTCGGCCTTCGCGACCACCGGCCCCAGCGCCGATCTTTCCGCCTGCCGCACGCTGCCCCCACACGACATTTCCCGTCAACTGGGTTGGGGCACGGACAGCTGGAGCGTGGACGGCTTCCGTCTGACGCTGGCAACACCGTTCGGCCCCACCGCCGACCCGCGCCGCGAGGGCTGGGAGGCGCTGGGGAACGCGTTGCTGCCCGCCATCTGGGGCGAACTCGAATTCGACAATTCCCGCTCCACCGAGGACGCCGTGGTCGTGTTCGGGATCGGGCAGGGCGACACCGGAGTCGCACCGCTGGAGCTGCCAGGAATTGTCGGGGCTTGTCGGCAAGGACGAGTGGGAATCGCAAGCCTTGCGACTTCCGGAGCGCGTCCCTTCTGCGGGTTTTCCCTGGAATCGGCGCTGGGCGTTGGCCTGTCGGGGCGCGTCCCGCATTGGTTGGGTTCGACCTTCGGATTGGTGTGGACGGTGGCTGCGGGCACGGTCGGAAAATGTCCGATGGTGCTCGGCTGGTACCACCACGGGCTTGCCACCACGGGCCTGGACACCACCTACGGATACACCCACGTCTGGAATGATCTCGATGCGGTTCTGGACGCCGCGTTGGCGCATTCGCCAGAGGCCTGGAAGACGGCCCGCGATCGCGACCGGGAGTTGGAGGCGTCGGCCATTTCCGACGACCGCAAATGGATGTTGGCCCACGCCACCCGCGGGTACCTTGGGAACCTGCAGATTCTGTCCACGCCCGAAGGCGCCCCCGTTTGCGTAGTGAACGAGGGCGAATACTGCATGATGAACACCTTGGACCTCTCGGTGGACCAGGCGTTCTTCGAAGCGAAATTCTTCCCGTGGATCACCCGAGAAATCCTGGACCTGTTCGCCGACCGCCATTCGTTCATCGATGAACTCAAGCTTCCTGACGAGACGCGCATCCATCAAGGCGGCCTTTCCTTCTGCCACGACATGGGTGTGCGCAACCGGTTCTCGCCAAGCGGGCATTCCAGCTACGAGATGCCCGACCTGGAAGGCTGCTTCTCGCACATGACCTTCGAGCAGGCGTGCAACTGGCCCCTGACGGGAGCCGTCCATCTGGCCGGATCCATGGACAAAAACTGGTGCATCGGACGGCGCACCACGCTCGAAGGGATCCTCGAAAGCCTGGAACGCCGGGAACACCCGGATGCCACCAGACGCAGCGGCGTGCCGGGGACGGATTCCGTCAGGTGCGGTTCGGGAACCGAGATCACCACCTACGACAGCCTGGATCCGTCGCTGGCCCAGACCAGACAGAATCTGTACACCACGGTCAAGCTGTGGGCCGCCTACCTCGCCCTGGAAAAGCTGCTTTCGGCCGCCGAATGCGATTCTCTCGCGGCACGCGCCCGCGAAGGCGCCAAGCGAAGCGCGAAGGCCGTCGTGGAATGGCCCGAGCGCAACGGCATCATGCCCGCCATCTCCGACGGACGCAACGCCTCGACCATCCTCCCCGCGGTGGAAGGACTCGTGTACCCGCTCTTTTGGAACGACAGGGACGCGGTGTCCGCCAACGGACCCTTCGGGCCGATGGTCTCGAAACTGGGACGCCACCTGGGCCGCGCACTTGACGACGGAATTTGTCGCTTCCCGGACGGCGGCTGGAGGATCAGTTCCACGTCCGACAATTCCTGGCTCTCCAAGATCTGGATCGCACAGACGGTCGCGGAGCGGGTCTACGGCCGCATGCCGGATTCCGTCGCCGACCGGGCGCATGCGGGTTGGTTGTCGCCTGGATCGTCGCGGTGGGGATGGAGCGACCAGATCGTTGGCGGCCAAGCGATCGGATCGAAGTTCTACCCGCGCGGGGTGACGTCGATCCTGTTCTTGTTGGAGCCCTAGAAGCGAAGCCCCAGGTCGGCGCGCAGGGTGGCCCACTCGCTGGTCCAGGTGAACTCGGCGGGATAGGCGCCGAACGGTGCAGACACCGAAACGGTGGCGCCGAGCCCGTGGAGGCTTTCCCAGCTCCACTCGGCGAGGCCCAGCCAGGAATTGTCCGAGATGTTCCCGAGTACCGAGACCTTGAGACTGGAAGATGCCAACGGGGCGTCGGACAGGATCGCGTAACCCATGGCGTACCATTGGCCCAACTGGTAGGGGCGGTAGGCGCCGCCGTACACGCGCAGCGCGGCCTCGGGTCCGGAACGGATGCTGTCGCGCCCCATGACCAAAGGCCTGGCGTATTGGATGGACGATAGCGGTAGAAAGACGTTTTCCGACTCGCCTTCGGGATTCCAGAAGCCTTCGACCCCAAGGCGAAGCCGATCGGTGCGGCCCAGCGCGTCCATGGGGCGGCTGACAGAAATCGACACCTGCGGGGTCCGGCGATCGACCGGAACGACCCAGCCCGCGTCGCCCATGCGCTGGATGTCGAACAGTGTCCCGGCTTGCAGCCATGCAGCTTCGCCGGCCACCTGCCAGCGATCGTACCCGGTCGAGAAATCGACGGCCGGAACGACGCGTTCGCCGTCCTTGTGGCGCGCCGTCAACCCCACTTCGGTGTGCGGAAGCGTGAACTCCACGCGTCCCACCAGCGCGATGTCGGAATATGTCCGCACACCGCGCAGGTCGGCGAATCCGTAGATGTTGGTTTGCGCCCCGATGGGCAGGTGCGCCCGCAAACCGGTGGCACCTTCGCGAGCACCAAGACGCTGCTGGAACTGCGGCGCCTCCACGTTCACCAGATCGGCCGGAGTCCACAGCTGGCAACGGCTCCACTGCAAAACCTGCTTGCCCGCCCGCAGGCGGATCGTGTTCGCGATGTTGGCATCCAGGAACGCCTCGCGCAACGCGAAAGTGGTGGTGTCCAGCGATGCACGATGATCGAATTCCATGGTCACGTGGGCTCGGGCGCCATCGGGGAACGGAGCATCCAGGTCCAACCGGCCGCCGATTTCGAACTCCTGACCGCCCAACATCCCGACAAATTTCGTCAGGTCGGAAGGAAGATCGCCCCGGACCACCCGGGTTCGCGACGAGGCTTGCATCTGGCCTGAAATCCCAACGCCTTTGGACTCGGCGACAGGGGCGGAAGGCACGCCCGGCAACACCGGGGTCGATTTGACGGAATCCGTCGGACCCGCGAAGTCGGCGGCGAAGAGGCTGTCCTCAAGGGAAGCGTTTGGATTCTGGGCGCAAACGGCGCCGATCAGCACGAGGAGATTGACCATGGCCGATCAATCTAGGTCGAACCGGCCCTCTTGCGTGGACGGTGACCCACCGGAAACAACTGCACGTTCAGGTGGTACACCTTGTCGGGATCGGGGGAGTTGGTCGCCAGATTCTGGATTTGGCGCTTGAGGTCTCCCACCCAACCGCGCACGGTCTCCAGGTCCGACCCCGAGAGCGCCACGGTGATGGTTGAAATTTCCCGTTCCTCGCGAGGGATTTCCTCCAAGGCGCGCCCCGCCAGATGCAAGGTGTCGCGTTGGAAGGCCCTCACAGCCTCCACCGGAACACCTGCCGACGGGGAGATGTGCGACGCGGCCAGCACCAGGGCATCCTGAGGATCGCGAACGACCAACCCCAGCGATTCGAGGAGTTCGATCGATTCGGCGGCCTCCTGCGCGGTCACCGGTGGAACGCACATGTCGCCCAACGCCTTGGCGTCGCCCGAGAACGGCCCCAGCCCAAGCAGGGAGCGGATCACGGTGTGGTGCCACTTGCGGTAGAATTCGGCTTGCTTCCCATCGACCGCCGCCACGTCGACACCGCGCAGAAGCGCGAGCCTCTCGAAACAGCGGTTCGTCTCCTCTCGCGTCCTGGCCCGACAGAATTTGACCAACTCTTCGAAGTACTCCGCCTCGCGTCCTTCCAGCCTACAAAGCTTCAACACGGCTTGCATGGAACGCTGCGGAAGATGGAGCTTGCCTTGCAGGATCTTGACCAACTGGCCCGGATCGATGTCGAGCTTCTGCGACATGAAGCGGTACGAGAAAAATCCGGTCT
>JBDKGS010000085.1:0-14037 GCA_039798065.1 Fibrobacterota bacterium
TCGGCGACACCATCGGATTGTTCGTCGCCGCCAAGGGTGGCACCGTTTTCCTGGACGAGGTTGGCGAAATTCCGCTGTCCACCCAGGTCAAGCTCCTGCGCGTGCTCCAGGAACGCGAAGTCACCCCGGTTGGTGGCACCCAAGCCACCCCCATCGATGTCCGCATCCTGGCTGCAACCAACGCCGACCTGGAAGCCATGGTCGCCTCGGGACGCTTCCGCGAAGATCTGTTCTACCGGCTGAACGTGATCCGCATCCGGACCCCTTCCCTGCGCGATCGCAACGACGACCTGGCGGCCCTTTCCCAGTCCCTGCTTGTCAGGATCTGTCGAAGACTCGGTCGCCAGACGGCCGGATTGACAAGTTCCGCCGTGTCAAGACTTGTCCAACATCGCTGGCCGGGCAACATCCGAGAGCTCGAGAACGTTCTCGAACGTTCCTTGGTGCTTTGTTCCGGCGATTCCCTCGACGAATCCGACATCGCGTTGGGCCAGCCCTCCGAGCGGGAATCGACGACACTTCTTGGCAACCCTGCGACTCCTGCACTGGAAGAGATGCAGAAGGCATATATTTATTGGATACTTACAAGGACACAGTGGCACGTTCCGCAGGCTTCTGCGATCCTGGGAATCGAGCCTGAGCGACTACAGCGGATGATCCAAAACTATGGTATCAAAGAAGTTGCTGCTTTCCCGACTTGACCTGAGAAAGGTCGGGGGATTGATTCTGGCCCTGACAGCGGTCGGGTTTTCATCGACGTTGCCAAAAACGCCCATGCAAACCGGATTCCTCCAGGCGCAGGACAAGTTCCAGGGCTTCCGGTCCCAAGCGCCCGATCTGGCCGCCGCGTTGTCGGGCAAACCTGTTCAACCGGATCGGGTCCAGCCCGAGTTCTATTCGCTGCCGGTAACCGACAAGGTCGCCATCACGTTCGGCAATGCGGCCATGGGTCTCTGGAACGAAAAACTTCAGGCGGGTTCGGGATCGGCCTGGATCCGCGAGTCCGCTCGTTTGTCGGAATCCGATCTTGGACTTCAGTGGCTCCTTGTCCTTTTGCAACTCCAAAACGGCACCAAGGAATCGTTCCTTCTGCAGGCACAAGGCCTTGAAGCCTCGATGCTCTCGCAAGGTTGGACCCGTCTCCCCGAAGCCGCGTCTTGGCTATTGGTCACCGCATCCGATCTGAGCTCCACGAATCAAGCCGAAAAGGCAGCCCTGGTCCGATCCGTCGCCTCGCGACTCGATCCCGTTTCTCCCGTTCCCGAATGGTCCCAAGCCAAGGTATCCATTTTCAAGTTCGAGCTGGCGCCCGCGTACACGCATGTCAGGGAAGCCTACAATCGCATTGTCGCCTATCCGGAAAACCAGCAAGTCCTGGTCTTCAATCTGCTTCGTTTGTTGCGGTACGCTCTGGCGCTCACCTGTTTGCTTCTTCTGCTTTCGTGGGTGATCCGCTACTGGCCCTTCATCATCCACGAACTGGCCGAACGGCTCCCTCGCGACTCCAGCCTGTACCTTCGGTATGCCGTGCTGTCCTTGATCCCGGTTGCCCTCATGGTGGCCGGGTTGGGGCTCATCAGCATGTGTTTCTTGGCCGCCGCGGTGGTCTGGAAGCACGCTCGGCGATACGAACGGCTTTTGATCGGGCTGATCATCCTGTTCGTGGGGGCGCAACCCAGGCTCGCCGGCATGGAGTCGACCATTTCCAGCTACTTCGATCAGTCCGGGCCGGAAGCGATCTACCAACGCTCCGTCGACGAAGGTTGGTCGGAAGACCTGCAAAACCGCATCGAAAAAGGCCTCAGCCGCGCGACGACCTCGGAGCGTGCCATCCTCACGGCATCCAAGTCCATCGTCCTGCGCAAGCAATCGGCATACTCCCAGGCGCTCGACATGGGTCGCGAAGCCGCTCGACTCGACCCGACCGACCCTCGAGTGATCACCAACCTTGGAAACCAGCTGTTCCTTTTGGGGCAGTACGATACCGCCACCCGCCTCTACACCAAGATCAAAGGTGGTAACTGGGACAACGGCCCGCTCCTGTTCAACATGGGGCAGTCGATCGCCTGGCGCGGTCGCACCGACAGCATGGCCAAACTCATCGCGTCGGCGTCGCCCGTCGCGCGCTACCGCATCGATGTGGTGGCGCGTCAGAACTCGAACGCCTTCCAGACGCTACCTCCCAACCGGCAGGTCATGGATCCGGAACTCGCCCCAAGGCCGCTCTGGAAAAAAATCGTGGACGACTATCTCGCCCAGCGTTGGGTTCTGGATCGTTGGGATCTCCAAACGGGACTGGTCGACATTCCACCCAAGGCGGTTCTCCCCCTTTCCATCGCTCTCATTCTCGTGCTGACTTGGTGGGGAAATCGACCCGAGCGGCGCAAGACTCTTTTCGAATGCAGGACCTGCGGTCGGGTCATGTGCCGTGTCTGCCGCAAGGGCATCCATTGCGCGCAATGTTTCCGGCGCTTGTCGGGCATCGAGGAAGTCGATCTGCGAAACCAGCTTCTGGATCGCATCGATCACGAAAGCGATGGGCGACGCAAGCTGTTGCGCCTCACCATGGATCTGGCTCTTCCCGGAACCGGGCGATTGATGGCGAGTCCCTCGTTTTTCGCCTTCTGCCAAGTGTTCCTGCTCGGTGCAAGCCTGTCGTACAGTTTGAATTTGCCCAACTTCCTATCGCTCTACCCGACTTCGGAAACACTGGTTGGACAGGAATTGGCAGTAGGTGTTCTGGTGCTTCTGTATGCCCTCGGTGGGATCCAACTCGTACGCGGACTTGGCAAGGACGCCACCAACGCATTGAAGGAGGCCTGAGATGGCGCAGGCCCTCAACGGACAGCTACGCGACTTTTCGCTCCCCGACGTGCTGCAGTTCATTTTGCAGCAACGCAAGAGCGGACGATTGAGTCTGACCTACCACCACGAGAAGGCCGAAGTCGGCATCTCGCGCGGCAACATCAGCCACATCGACATCGATGGGCGCAACGTGGAAACCGTCATCCGCGACTGGCTACTGGCCTGCGGCAAGATGTCTCCCGAAGAGTTGACCGGGGTGGAGTCGGTTTCGCGCTCCATGGATCGCAGCATTCTGGAAACCTTGGTCGCCAAGAAATTCATTTCGGCGGAAGAACGCGCCGATTGGATCCAGATTGTCGCCGAAGATCTGGTTTGCGACTTGTTCCAGTGGCAAGAAGGCGCTTACGAGTTCAACACCGACGTGCCTTCCGGATCGATTCGCGGCGTGGGGCTCAATCTCTCGACCGAGATGCTCACCATGGAAGGCATGCGTCGGCTCGACGAATGGCCTCGCCTGCGAGACCGACTTGGCTCACCCGGAGTGCAGGTTTCCTTGGCGCAAGCACCTGCTTCGCTGGCCGAGCTTGGCCCCGAGTCGTTGATCCTTCGCCAGCTGGAGCAGATTTCCGCGCCCATCACCTTGGACGAATTGGAAAGACGCGTCCCGTTCGGCAAATTCCGCCTGTACGACACCATCGTCGCCTACGCCGACGAGGGATATGTCACACTTCGCCAAGATGGCAAAACCTTCGACTCGCACGTTCCCATTTCGTTGGATCCAGAACCGGTACGGAACTCCTCCACCGCGGCACTTCTGGCCATGGGTGCGGGCATGATGTTGCTTGCGCTGTTGGTCAATTGGATGGTCTCGGCGGGAGTTGGCCACATGTCGTCGGTCCCCGAACGCGGGTTCATCGGGGCCGAATCGCGTTTCAAGGGACTGAAGCTGCACACCGCCATCCAACGCTACCGGTTCCAGACAGGCGAATGGCCCACCAGTCTGGACAAGCTCCGGTCGGGATTTCCCCTTTCCAGAGGCGAGCGCAACTCCACCCTGGGCATGGAATACGGTTACAAGGCTCGCGGATCGGGATACGAAGTCTGGTTGCGCGAAGAATCCTCCGAACCAAGGAAAACCGCCCCATGAGCGCGCCCGTCTCCCCTCGGCCCGAATCGCTCGCGGACCTGATCGATTCCCGCCCCGATCTGCGTGAAATTCTGGCCACGAATTTCAACCTCGCCCACTCCGTCCTGCTGCTTCGTCGCGGCGAAACCGAAGCCGTCGAGCGCGCCTTGGAATTGGCCATCCGCCAGGGAACCCCCGACGCGTTGATCGTCGCCGAATGCATCCGCATCGAGATGGACCGGCAATCCGGCGACTCCGCCCAGGCGATCCAGCGTGCCGAAGCCTTGGCGCGCAAGGAGCGCTTCAACGTGATGGCGGTGCTGTATTTCAGGCATCTGTTCCCGTTCATGGATTCCGAACGCGCGGCGACACCTCAGACAAATTCCGTCGTCGCCGAAGCCACCACCGACGAATTGGATTCGGTGGGTGCGGCGGATTCGCAATCGATCCATTCGGTGGCAGTCGAAGCCGAGCACGCGGTCGTTCCCGCATCGACAGATTCTGACCTCCCTCCGAAATGGCAGGCTGTTGGCACCGATCCATCCGTTCTTTTCCTTCGTATCAACGACGGGGAAGCCACTTCCGAAATCCGTCGCGAGGAAATCGCCGTGGGGGTTTTGGACGATTTGGCCTTCGGTCTCACGAATCGGATCCTCGATCGCCTTTCCTTCGGAGCCATGCGCCACTGCGCCTTCGATGGCACGGCACGCACCATCCATGTCTGGCAGCGCGATGGCCTGAAGGCCTCCACCGTCGTCGCCAGCGGCCCATCGACCTCGCTGGTCGCGGCACGTTGCACCCGAGCCTTCGAGGAACACGCATGAACGCACCCCTAGGCGGGACCATGCCATGGTCCAACGATCTCGACCAGATCTGCTCCTACCTCACCGGCGTGCGCTTGGATGGGTACGGCGGCACAGGAAAGGGCATGCAGGGCGCAGCGGTTCTTGACGACGCGGGTTTGATGTGGGGCCTGGGAACCAACAGCATTCCCTCCTTCCTGGATCGAGCCCCCTGGGCGGTGGGTCAGCTCCAGGAAAACGCGTCCTTCGCCCTGCGCTTTGGGCTCAAGGCGCCTGATTTTCTGCTCATCCAGGATCCCGACGACTTCCTCTATTGCAGGAAGTTTTTGGACCAGTATTACTATGTGGTCACAGGTACGCGCGGCAGTTTCGAGCTCTTCACGGGCCGGATCGATCGCTGCATCCAGATGGCCGAGACGGCACTCAAGGAACGGAGAACGGCAACCCCATGATGCAGAAGGCACTCGAATCGATCAACCGCACCCGCGGAGTTCTTGGCAGCGCACTTGTGGGCACCGATGGCATCCTCATCACCGCCGAAATGACCGACCCCCAGATGGCCGACCTGGTGTCGGCCTTGGCGGCCTCGTTGGCCGACATGGGTGGGAAACTCGGAGAAGCCTGCGGCGCAGGAACCGTGACACAGATCTTGCTCGAAGGCGACACCGGCAAGGTGCTCGTTTTGGGCGTTTCGCTTGGATGGCTGGTGGTGCTCACCACCGGTACCGTAAACGTCGGGCTTGTGCGTGTGGAAATGCGCCAAGCCGCCAAGTCGATCGGCTGAAGGGCAAACCATGGCTTCGATCAATTACGCCACTCGGGAAATTTCCTGCAAGATCGTCTATTACGGTCCGGGTCTTTCCGGCAAGACCACGAACTTGCAAATCATCCACCGCAAGATTCCAGTGGAATCGAAATCGGAGATGGTGAGCCTCGCGACAGAAACCGACCGAACCCTGTTCTTCGATTTCCTGCCTTTGGATCTCGGGTCCATCAAGGGCTTCGCGACCAAGTTCCAACTGTATACGGTTCCTGGCCAGGTCTACTACAACGCCACCCGCAAGCTCGTGCTGCGTGGGGTCGACGGTGTGGTTTTCGTTGCCGACAGCCAGCGCGACAAGATGCAGGAAAACGTCGACTCCCTTCGCAACCTTCAGGAAAACTTGAAGGAATACGGGATCGATCTGGGTGCGGTTCCGTTCGTGTTGCAGTACAACAAACGCGACCTTCCCAACGTGGCGACCATCGTCGAGCTTGACCAGCACTTGAACTGGCACAAGGTTCCGACTTTCGAAGCCCAGGCGCACCAAGGTGTTGGCGTGTTCACCACGCTCAAGGCCATTGGCAAGATCGTGATCGACACCTTCAACGCCAAATACACAGCCCGCCAAAGCACTCGCCGGCCTTCGTCCCTTCCCGATGCTCAATCGACGATCTCCGCCCCTCCGGCACCAGCGCCGCGTCCTGTAGCACCTCCACAGGCCCCTCCCACGGCTCCAGCCCCCCGGCCCCCGGCCACCATGCCTCCACCGCCACCGCGGCCGGCCGTCATGCCAAGCATTCCGCCGCCCGTGCAGGCGGCACCAACACTCCCCCCGCTACCACCTGTCGCCCCTCCGCGTCCGGTGGCACCTCCCGCTGCGGCCCCCATGGCCATGCCTCCGGTGGCACCTCCGATGTCGGCACCAGCCCAGTCGCCGTTCATCAGCCAACAGCCCGATGCCCCGCAGTTCACAGGGTTCAACGCGCCGTTGCCCCCACCGGCACAGCAAACATCACCGGGATTGCAGACTGACTATTTCGCACCGTCGCAGGCACCCGCACCGGTTGCGCAAGTCCCAGGATTTTTGCCGACCTCGGCACCCATTCCCCCGGCGCCGACCCATCTGCCCACTCCAGGCCTCCAAGGCTTCAATCCGCCTGCGGCGTCGGCCTTTGCATCGACTCCATCTCTGCCTCCTTCCACCATCCAGGCTCCCCTTTCGCAGGCCTCGGCGCCAAGCCAACCCGATGGCAAGCAGAAGAAGAGCAAGATCGATGGTTCCATCGATCCGTCCGATTTGGATGCCGAAATTGCCCGCTACGAACGCGAGCTCGCCGAACAAAAAAACGTGAAACCGGCCTCGATGGTGGTTTCGAATCCCAACGTCAATCCCAATGTCCAGGGTGGCGATCCGCTCGCTTCGGCGTTCCTCACACCCGAAGAGCTGTCGCGGTTGCAGGGTGCGGACTCCTACCCCACCCGCCGCATGCCGCTCGGACCAGGGCAGGGCTGAGACCACCATGTCGAATTTCATTCTGTACAAAGAAGACATCGATCGGCTGAACAAGGTGCTCACGCATCTGTTGTCGTCGGCGAGCGCCACGTTCGTGCTGCTGGTCCACAAGGACGGCAACCTGCTGGCGCACCAGGGCTACACCAAGGCGTTCGACACCACTGCGCTTGCGGCTCTCGCAGCAGGCTCCTACGCCGCCACCCGCGCCATCGCGCAGATGATCGGCGAGAACGAATTCACCGTGCTGTTCCACAAGGGACGCACCGACAACATCCATATCAGCCTGGTCGACGAAGACTGCATTCTGGTGTTGGTGTTCGACGACCGGACAAATCCTGGTCTGGTCCGCCTGGAAAGCGAAAAGGCGATCAAGGGCGTGAACCTGATCCTCGAGGATGTGCGCAAGAACGAGTTCACCGACCTCGACATGGCTCCCCCAAAGGCCGATTCCGTGGGACTCCAGATGGATCGGCTCTTCGGAGTTTGAGCCGGTTCGTCGACGTGGTCCTGGCATCGGGCCAGGGCCCCACCTTCACCTATCTGGATCCCACCGGCGCGCTCGCGACCGGGGATCTGGTGCGGGTGCCTTTCGGGAACCGCGCCCTGATGGGGCTTGTCTGGGATGCCCACGACACCCCTCCCGCTTTCGAGACGAAACCTGTCACGGAACGGCTCCTGGACGCGCCCTTCGCTCCGGCACACATCGTCGATCTGGCTCGATGGATCGCCGACTACTACATGTGCCAACCCGGCGTGGCGGCAGGACCCATCTGGAGTTGCGCGGGCAAGTCCACGTTCGTCCGGTTGGGCTTGGGGAAACGCAAAGTTCCGAAGCCACGCAACCCGAAGACGGAATCCGTCATCGGCGAGCCATCGCGGTTCGCGTTGAATCCCCGACAGGAATTGGCGGCCAGGACTCTCCGCGACGCGCTCGATACGAGGGAATTCAAACCCTTCCTGTTGCACGGCATCACCGGCTCGGGCAAGACGGCGGTCTTTCTCGACACCGCCCGCGAAGCCGTCGAACGCGGAAAACAGGTTCTGATCCTGGTGCCGGAAATCGGCCTCACTCCGCAGACCGTGCGACGTACCGCCGATGCCCTGGGCACCAAGGTGGCCACGTTGCACAGCCAGATTTCCGACACCGAGCGCGCCGCGGCGTGGACGTCGCTGCGTGACGGATCCTGTCGGGTGGCGCTGGGCCCCCGATCGGCGCTGTTCTCACCGTTGTTCGATCCCGGTTTCCTGGTGGTGGACGAGGAGCACGACGGATCGTACAAGCAAAACGGCGACTCGCCTCGGTACCACGGTCGCGACGCGGCGGTCTGGCTTGCAAAGCGCTGTTCGATTCCTGTCGTGCTGGGTTCGGCCACGCCATCGCTCGAAACCTGGCACAACGCGCGCTCGGGGCGCTACGGCTCGCTGGCGCTGCCCGAACGTGCCGCGGGAGCCTTGCCCACGGTGGAGACCATCGATCTTCGCGAAGGGCGCAAGGCCACCGGTACCTCCCTCTCGCCGCGCCTGCGCACCGCCATCGACGAGACCCTGGCGAAGGGCGAACGCGTGATGGTGCTCCACAACCGCCGAGGATGGGCACCTCAGGCCGAATGCCTGGATTGCGGAGCTCCGCTGGAATGTCCGGATTGCCCGGGTTTGCGATTGACCTGGCACCTGGACCAGGGACGCCTGGTTTGCCACCATTGCGGGCATTCTTCGATCCCGCCCAAAAAATGTCCATCGTGCGGCGGTTCCTCGTTGGAGCCGCAAGGCTGGGCCATTCAACGCGTGGAAGAGGAAATGAACCGCCTGTTTCCCGGGCATCCCGTTGTGCGGCTCGATCGCGACGTGGCCGCCAAGAAGGGCGCCCACGAGAGGGCGATGGACTCGTATCTGGAACATGGCGGCATCCTGTTGGGTACCCAGATGATCGCCAAAGGCCACGACATCGCCGACGTGACGCTGGTGGGCGTGACAGATTCCGACATCGGCGCGGGAATGCCGGATTTCAGGGCTTCCGAGCGGAGCTTCCAGCTGCTGTGCCAGGTGGCCGGTCGCGCGGGTCGCGCCGATCTGGCCGGACGGGTGCTGCTCCAGACCCGCCGCCCCGACGACCCGCTGCTGCTGGACGTGGTGCAGCACGACTTCGAGGCGTTCGCGCTTCGCGAGCTGGAAACACGACAGATTCTGTCTTTACCTCCGTTTTCCAGGATGGTCCTGGTGGAGGTGTCGGCAGAGGACGAAGCCGCCGCGGAACGATGGATCTCCGAGCTTGGACGGATTCTGTCGCCAAGGCTGCGTTCGTTCAACGGTTCGGCCATGGGACCTTTGCCGGCACCCGTGGCGGTGGTGGCCAAGCGCCACAGGCTGCACCTTCTCTGCAAGGCTCCCTTGGAACGCTCGGCCGATCTGCGCCGCGCCGTCCAGGATGCGCTGGCCTCCAAACCCGCGCCGAAGTCGCTGCGGGTGTTCGCCGACGTCGATCCGGTGGATGTGATGTGAGGCTCGCGGCGGCTTGGATCGCGGCATGGTCTGGCTGCGTTTTTGCCGCCAACGTGGATTCCACCGCCGTGGTGGGCGGGGTTGCGGTGTCCGGGCCCGGTGCCGAGCGGATGCGGTCCCCCATTTCGAAGCTCCAATCCCGCGCCTTCGATTCCGCCACGGTGCGGCGCTCGCTTTCCGAAGCCGTCGACACCGTGGTCGCGCAGGGATTCCTCGCGGCCTCGGCCATGGCGACACAGGCGATCGCGACGGATTCCGGCACGACGATTTTTGTCCACACGGAGGCGGGCGGGCGATTGGTGTGGGAGAACCTGGTGGATGTCGGGACCAGCTCGCTCACGCCCCAGGCTTTGCGTCGCCTGGGACGGATTCCGACGGGTCGTCCGGCCGATCCCGCCGACCTCGAGTCGGCGATGCGGCGGCTCGCGCAGACAGGATATGTCGAATCGACCGCGCCTCCGTCCATCCGGAGGCTTCCGCGCTCGGCGCGCGCACGGGCGCAACTGACGCTTCGCGACTTGCCCTCGAGCTGGATCGAGGCCGCGGCGGGCTGGTCGCGAGGCGAAGCAGCCAAAGGATACGTCGATGCCAAGCTCGCGAACCTGGCGGGCACGGCGCGGGACCTCGAGTTCGGAATCAGCCAAGGCGAGCAAGGAACGCGCGCCCATGCGCTTTGGAAGGAGCCGTGGTTGGGCGACTTCGATGTGCGCCTGGTGCTGCGCGGAAACCTCGCGAACGACACCTTGACCCAGTCGTTCGAGGGAGCCGTCGACCTGGTCTGGACGCTGATGGATGGACGGCTCGAAGCTGGCGGGGGCCTGGCTGCGGCCCAACGCGCAGAGCGAGCGCCACAAGATTCGCTCTTTGGTGCGCGCACCCGTGAATACGGCACCCGCGCGAGCGTGTACTGGAGACGCAAACCAGCGTCCGTATGGCCGGTGGACGATCTCTCGGCACGGCTCGACGCCCAGGCGGTGGGGACAGAATCCGACACGGGCAGCGGAGCCCGGTTGCGCGCCGAAGCATCGGTCGACACCTGGACCGGCATCGGCCCCGTGGTGGCCAGGCTGGGCGGAAGGGCCCGAGGGGTTTGGCCATTGGACCGCACCGCGGGTCTGTCGGAGGCATTGGCTCCCGGTGGGATCGCGGGATGGCGCGGATGGCCGGAAGGATCGCCCCGAAGTCCGGCATGGGCCTGGCTGGTGGCGCAGGTGGGAGTCGGGAATCCCGAGAACGGCGGCGTCTTCGTCTTTTGCGAACCCGGTGCCAGGGCGTTGCGCCGACAAGATTTGGCATGGACGCCCGAGTGGGGCTGGTCGGCCGGGGGAGGCTTGGCGTTCTCGCTTCCCGCGTGGCAGATCGATCTCGTGGTGGCGGGTCGCGACGACATCCCGAGCTGGCAGGACGCGCTGCTGCAGGTGCGTGCCAGAAATCGGTTCTGAAACAAACCTGGTACTGGGCGAAGCGTCGAGTTTGCGCTACCATGTAGAGGAGGACAGGAGGATATTCCCGATGGCTGAAACGCGCAAGATCTTCGTTCTGGACACCTCTGTGGTGATCCACGACCCCCAATGCATCCAGACCTTCGGAGACAACGACATCGTCGTTCCGTTGGCCCTCATCTCGGAGCTCGACGGCTTCAAGACCGGAGAGGATCAGAAAGGCTTCAACGCCCGGGAATTCTCGCGCACGCTCGACCACCTGAAGGAAGAGCACGAAACCCTTCTCACCTTCGTGCCTTTGCCCGAACCCGCCACCGGAGGCATCTGCATCTCCGGCGCCGGCGAATACGTCCACAAGGTCCCCAAGGAATTCGACCAGGCCCGCAAGGATCGCGAGATCATCGCCACCGCCGTCCGATGGGCCACCGAGCAACCGGAACGCCAGGTGATCCTGGTCTCCAAGGACACCAACGTGCGCCTGATGGGCCATGCCTGCGGCATCACCACGGAAGACTACAAGCGCGGTCGCATCAAGAACGTCGACCAGCTCTCCCAATCCACGACGGTCCTGTCGATCGGCGACACGCTGGTGGACAAGCTCATGCGCGAGGGTTGGCTGAGCCTGACAGAACTTGGCAACGCGGCCGAAGGCATCCGCGAGAACCAGTGCCTGACACTTCTTGGCAACGGCGACGGGCACGGAAAATCGGCCCTGGCCATCGTGGAGCGCCAACCCGAAGGGGTCATGCTCCGTCGTCTGATCAAGGACGAATGCCGGATGTGGACCCTCATGCCGCGCAATCGCGAGCAGATCTTCGCAGCCGCCTTGCTGAAGAACCCCGCCGCCAAGCTGATCACCCTGGTGGGCAAGGCCGGTACCGGCAAGACATTGTTGGCCATGGCCGCAGGACTGGAACAGGTCCTGGACACCAAGAAGAAACTGTACCGCAAGATCGTGGTCATGCGCCCCATGGTTTCGGTGGGCAAGGAAATGGGCTGGCTGCCGGGCGATCTCAGCGAGAAGATCCACCCCTGGATGAAACCCATCTTCGACAACGTCCAGTTCCTGCTGGGCGACGAGCGCAAGGAAAAGAACGGCGACGGCGGAAACGGCCACCACACCTACCGCTTGCAGCAGCTTCTGGAACAAGGCGTGATCGAACTGGAAGCGCTTTCGTTCGTGCGCGGCCGATCCATCAACGACGCGTTCATCGTCATCGACGAAGCACAGAATCTGACACCGCACGAAATGAAGACCCTGATGACGCGCGCGGCGGGCAAATCGAAGGTGGTGCTCACCGGCGACCTGCAGCAGATCGACACGCCGTACCTGGACGCGCATTCGTCGGGGCTCACGCACGTGGTGAAGAAGTTCGGCGAACATCCCATCGCCGGGCACGTCACGCTGGTGAAGGGCGAACGTTCGGAACTCGCCGAGCTGGCCGCCGACCTGTTGTGATCGCCGCGATTCCGGATCAGCCTCGGCAACGGGGCTGATCCGGAGTTCGATTGCCGTGTAGCTTGTCGATTGCCGCCGTCGTCGTCGGCTCCCGTTCGCGGCACCCACAATATTGACAGGAATTGACGCATGACAAGAGATGTCGCCATCGTGGTGGTCGGGGACGAGATCCTCCAAGGGCGCCGGACCGAGGCCAACGCGGCATGGCTTGCCCGCGCGCTGCAGGGCATGGGCGTCCAGCTGTCCGAGGTCCGGGTCGTTTCCGACACCCACGACGCGCTCCAAAAGGCGCTGACCGACCTGCGCTCCCCTCTTCGGACAGTTCTTGTCACCGGCGGCCTGGGTCCCACCCGCGACGACCGCACCCGCGAGGAGGTCGCCCGCGCGTTCGGACAGAAAGTGGTTCGGTCCCGCGAGGCGCTGGCCATGGTCAGGTCGGCCTATCGGAAAAGGAACATCGAACTCGATCCGGCCGGCGAAATCCAGGGCGACCTTCCCGAGGGTGCGATCCTCATCCCCAATCCGGCGGGAACCGCCCCGTCCTTCCTGGTGATGGACGATGGATACCGGGTGGTTTGCATGCCCGGAGTTCCCCGCGAGATGCAGGCCATCTTCCAGGCGACGGTGAAAGGATTGCTCGCCTCCAGCGCCGACGCCCCCGGCATCGCGCGGCTGTTCACCCACGGACTCGGCGAGTCCATGCAGGAAGAGAAGATGCGCGACCTCGCGCTGGAGGATGTCGAATTCTGTTCGCTTCCAGGGCCGTGGGGTGTCGAGATCCAGTGCCTGGTCCGCGGCGAATCCGCCACCCGCGAAGAACGCGCGCACGCCGCGTTGAAGCTCGTCGCCGATCGGCTGGGCGATGCCGTGGTGCGACCACCGGGTTCCACGCTGCGCCAAGGCCTGCTGGCGGGACTGCGCGACAAGAATTGGCAGATCGCCCTGGCCGAATCGTGCACCGCGGGAATGGCCTGTTCCGAACTGGCGGGAGAGCCCGGTGCTTCCGATGTGCTGGCGGGCGGCGTGGTCGCCTATTCCAACGAACTCAAGAAGTCCCTGCTTGGCGTCTCGGCGTCGACTTTGGAGGCCCATGGCGCGGTCTCCCGGGAGACGGCGCTGGAAATGGCGCGCGGAGCGGCTAAAATCTGTCCATCGGGATCGGGTATCGGTCTTGCCGTCACCGGCGTGGCCGGACCGGGCGGGGGCACCGAGGAAAAACCCGTCGGGCTGGTCTGGATCGCGGCTTCTTGGCCCGACGGAGAGGTGGCGCAGGAGCTGCGGTTGACCGGAAATCGGGACGACATCCGCCAGCGTGCGGCATGGCGCCTGCTCGGTCTTGGTTGGCGGGTCGTTTCGGGCTAGGGCCAGAGCCCGGCGGAGTCAAGGCTTCTCGCTGCGATCCTTCGAAAGGATCCGTCCTAGGACGGATTCCTGCGAAATGGCGCGAGAAGCAAGGCCTTGAGCAACGCCTTCGCGGCGGTCGACCATAGGATGAAACCATCGGGGCACTTGGACAGTTCCTGGAACCCGATTCGAAGCACCTGGGTGGGGATGCGGTGGAGCAACGGCTTCATTCGCGCCGCCCATTTCTGCCTGTTGCCAAATTCCGTCATCCACGCCTTCTTGT
>JBDKGS010000086.1:0-13996 GCA_039798065.1 Fibrobacterota bacterium
TGCAAGCATTCGCCCAACAAGTCGCAGAGGCCCGTGGGCTGGAGCTGGTCGATGTCGAGTTATTCCGAGCAGGTCGCAGGGAAGTCCTACGGGTCTACCTGCACAAACCCGGTGGCGTCTCCTTGGAAGATTGTTCCCAGGCCAGCCATCACCTCTCGACCTTGCTCGACGCCGACGATTCGTTCCAGGCTCCTTATACCCTCGAGCTCTCCTCACCGGGACTCGATCGCCCCTTGAAGACGCCCGCTGATTGGCGTCGTCGCGTGGGTGAATGGGTCAGGGCGCACTTGAACGAGGATGTGGAAGGCCGCAAGCAGTGGATCGGGAAGCTCGTTCGCCAGGACGAGGATGCCGCGTACCTCGTCATCGAGGATGGTGCTCCCGAAATCCGCATACCCTATCGCGCGGTGCAGCTGGCACGCGTCGACGTTCGTCTCGAGGACTGATCAATGTCTAGAACCGCCGTGAAAGATCCGGAAGTCAACATCGTCGAGGCTCTTGGCCAAGTCGCCAAAGAGAAGAACATCGGCATGGATGTGGTCCTTCAGACCTTGCGCAACTCGCTGATCCAGGCTGCGCGCAAATACACCAGCATCCAGAAGAACGTCGAAGTGGACGTGGACCGCGAACGCGGTTCCATTCGCGCGTTCCTGCGTGTGGAAGTGGTCGAAGACCTTCCCGATCTCCCCGAAGGCATCTCGGCGGAAGACGCCCAGGTGTTCGACGAGAAGTACATGCTCCTCGAGCAGGCTCGCGAGTACCGCCCCAACATCACCGTGGGCGAAACCCTCGAGCACGAAATCCCCATCGCCGCCTTTGGCCGCGCCGCCATCTCCATCGCCAAGCAGAGCTTGACGCAGCGGGTGCGCGAAGTGGAACGCCAGCGTGTGTTCGACGACTACCGCGACCGTATCGGCACCATCGTGACAGGAACTGTCCAACAGGTCGACCGCGGCGACATTCTCGTGAACCTGGGCCGCACCGAGGCAATTGTTCCGTTGCGCGAACAGATCCGCAAGGAACGCTACCGCCAGGGCGATGCCGTCCGCGCCTACATCTGCGACGTGTCCAACAACACCAAAGGGCCGCAGGTCATCCTGTCGCGCACCCACCCGGAGTTCCTGGCCAAGTTGTTCGAACTGGAAGTCCCCGAGATCTACGACGAGATCGTGGGCATCCGCGCCGTGGCCCGCGATCCTGGCTTCCGCGCCAAGATCAGCGTGTCCAGCCGCGACGAGCGCATCGATCCGGTCGGCGCTTGCGTGGGCATGAAGGGCAATCGCGTGCAAGCGATTGTGCGCGAACTGTCCAACGAACGCATCGACATCATCCACTGGACCGACGACATGCAGGTCTACGTGCGTCGTCTGTTCGCTCCCGCCGAAGTCCGCAAGGTCCTTCCCGTGGGCACCGATCGTTTCGTGGTCGTGGTCGCCAACGAAGATCTTTCCTTGGCGATTGGTCGCCAGGGGCAGAACGTGAAGCTGGCCACCAAGCTGCTGGGACAAGAACTGGACGTGTTTGGCGAAGACGAATTCGCCGCACTGCCTGACGCCGAGCGCCGCTCGATCTTGGGCGAGGCTGCCGAGCCTGGCGACGAAGTGGTGGCACCTGCCGCCGTGGTCGCCGAAACTGCGGAAACTGTCGAGACTGCCGAGAATGTTGTGGAAGCCGCGGAGGAACAGCCCGCCGCCTAATGAGCGGTGACTGATTCCTGACCAGCTATCCTAGTACCTACCGAGAGCGAGGCTCTGTGAGCAAGACCCGAATCAACGATGTTGCGACCGACTTCGAGATCGCAAAGGAAACCGTCCTCAAGCTTCTGAAAGAAGCTGGTCATGAGGTACGGTCGGTCCTTTCGCCGATCGAGAGCGAATGGGTCGATCAGATCAGGCCGGCATTGGATGCCGAGCGTGCGAAGTCCGGGAAGTCCAAGCCCAAGAAGGCCGCACCCAAGAAGAAGGCCGAAGGCGAAACCGAGTCGGGTGAAGCAAAGCCCAAGAAGGTCGCGCCCAAGAAGAAGGCCGAAGGCGAAGGCGAATCGCACGAGCCTGCCCACCACGCACCCGCCGCTCCGCAAGCTGTCAAGCCTGAGCATGCACCGGTCGCCGTGGCACCTGCTGCGCCTGCCCCCGTTGCGGCACCCGCACCTGTTGCGAAGCCCGAACCAGCACCGGCCCCAGCCGCTCCTGCGCCTGTCGCTCCTTCGGTCGCCCCCGAAGCTGCCGCTCCCGCAGCGCCTGCTGCCCCCGCCGTTCCCGCTGCCCCGGAAGCTCCCGAGGGTGGCCTCAAAGTTCAGCTCACAGCGCCAGTTCGTCGTCAGCCTTCGTTCAATCCGGATCGTCCGGATCGTCCGCGCCCAACCCCTCCCCCCAGCACCTACCAGCCCACCCCTCGTGGAATCACGGGCGGACCTCGCCCTGCATTCACAGGAGAGCGTCCTGCCGAAGGCGGTCGCCCTGGTGCAGCTCCTGGTGGCCGCGAAGGTGGACCGCGCGATGTGCGTGACCCGCGGCCCGGCAGCATGCCCGGTCGTGACGCCCGTCCCGAAAGCCGTGGTCCCGGTGGACCTGGCGGTCCTGGTGGTCGCCCTGATCGTGGACCTGCGGGTCCTGGCGGTCCTGGCCAACGCGGACCCGGTGGTCCTGGTGGACCCGGCGGATATCGTGGAGGCCCAGGTGGCGCTCCCGGTGGCCAAGGTGGACCTGGTGGATATCGCGGAGGCCCAGGTGGCGCTCCAGGCGGTCAAGGTGGTCCTGGTGGATATCGTGGAGGCCCAGGTGGCGCTCCCGGTGGCCAAGGTGGACCCGGTGGATATCGCGGAGGCCCAGGCGCTCCCGGCGGTGCAGGACCCTATCGTCAAGGTAGCGGCCCCTATCGTCCAGGCGGCCCTGGTGCCGGCCCTGGCGGCCCCGGTCGTCCCGGAGCTCCCGGTCAGCCCGGCGTTCCTGGTCAGCAGCAGCAAGTCCAGCCTGGCCAGACGGCCGGTGCCCATGGCTCGGCCAAGGGCAAGGGCTCGGCAGGTGGCAAGCGCAAGACCAAGGAACAGATCGAAAACGAGATCTTCTACCAGACGCAGCAAAACGTCAACAAGGTGATGGTTTCGCTGGATCGCGGTAAGGTCCAGCGTCGTTACGCTCGTGGCGGCGGCGGCCAGATGATGGACGCGCCCGAAGAAAAGCGCATCCTCAAGGTGGCCGAGTTCATCACCATTGCTGAACTCGCCAACTTGTTGAACGTGGGCGCGGCTCAGGTCATCGCCAAGGCGATGGGCATGGGCTTGATGGTCACCATCAACGCTCGTTTGGACCACGAAACCATCGCGATCATCGCCGACGAGTTTGGCTTCCAGGCCCAGCTCATGGACGAATACGCCGAAGACGTGGCCGAGAGCCAGGAAGTCATGGGCGAGGTTGACGCGGAAGCCAAGCGTCCTCCCATCGTCACCGTCATGGGTCACGTTGACCACGGTAAGACCTCGTTGCTCGACTACTTGCGCAAGACGCACGTGATCACCGGCGAAGCCGGCGGCATCACGCAGCACATCGGCGCCTACGAAGTGGACACCGGTCACGGCACGATCACCTTCTTGGATACTCCGGGGCACGAGGCGTTCTCCGCCATGCGTGCTCGTGGTGCGAAGGTCACCGACATCGTGATTCTGGTGGTTGCCGCCGACAGCCAAGTCATGCCGCAGACCAAGGAAGCCATCGACCACGCTCGCGCCGCTGGCGTGCCCATGGTCATCGCGATCAACAAGATCGACCTTCCGAACGCGAACCCGGACAACATCCGCTCGCAGTTGGCCAACTACGGCATCGAAGTCGAACAGTGGGGTGGCAAGACCCAGTGTATCGAGATTTCGGCGAAGAAGGGCATCAACATGGACAAGCTCCTGGATGCGCTTCTGTTGGAAGCGGAAGTCCTGGGGCTGCGCGCCAATCCCACCGTCCGCGCCAAGGGTACCGTGATCGAATCCCGCCTCGACAAGGGCAAGGGTTCCATCGCCACCATCCTGGTTCAGGAAGGAACGCTCCGCGTGGGCGACGCCATCCTGGTCGGTTCCTATGCTGGCAAAATCCGTCAGCTCATGGACGAACGCGGTTTGCCGCGCGACGAGGCCGGCCCGTCCGTGCCTTGCCAGATCCTGGGTATCGACGGTGTTCCGCAGGCAGGTGACACGTTCATCCAGATGGACGACGAACGCGAAGCCCGCGAAATCGCAGGCCGCCGTCACCGCGCCCAAAAGGAACGCGAATTGCGCCGCGCCCAACGCATGTCGCTGGAAGACCTTTCCAACAAGATCGCCGCCGGCGATTCGCAGCAGACGCTGCGGGTCATCGTCAAGGGCGACGTGGACGGTTCGGTCGAAGCCATCGCAGCATCGCTGGAGCAGCTCACCACCAAGGAAGTCCGCGTACAGATTCTGTCGCGCGCCGTGGGTGGGATCAAGGAAGCCGACGTCATGCTGGCCGCCGCATCGGATGCCATCGTGGTCGCGTTCCATGTCCGTCCGGACTCCAACACCCGCGAGCTCGCGCTCCGCGAAGGTGTGGAAATCCGCTCGTACCGCATCATCTACGAAGTGGTCGACGACATTCGCAAGGCCATGGAAGGCATGCTCAAGCCGGAAATCAAGGAAGAAGTGGCCGCCGAAGCCGAAGTGCGCCAGATCTTCCGGGTTCCCAAGCTGGGTGCCATCGCCGGTTGCTACGTGCAGTCGGGCACCATCGAGCGCAAGCTCAAGGCCCGCGTGTACCGCAACGGCATCGAAGTGGGCGAATCCAGGGTCAGCACCTTGCGTCGCTTCAAGGACGACGTGTCCGAAGTCCGCTCGGGCTTCGAGTGCGGCGTGGGCTTGGACGGCATCGACGACTACCAGGAAGGCGACGTCATCGCGTTCTTCAGGCAGTTCGAGGTGGCTCGCAAGTTGTCGGACGCCAAGGCGTGAGCAGTCGCCGGCCCGGCGGAAGCCGTACCGTATCGGTTGGTGAGCAGATCCGGCGCGAGTTGGGTCAGCTCTTCATCGAAGGGCTCAAGGATCCGCGCATTGGCTTCGTGACCATTTCCAGCGTCAAGGTGACTTCGGACATGTCCATCGCGGTGGTGAACTACACCGTGCTGGGCTCCGACAAGAGCATCCGCGACTCGGAAGTGGGATTGGACCAGTGCGCTGGATGGCTTCGCAAGGAATTGGCGCATCGTCTGCGGTTGCGGCACATGCCGAACATCAAGTTCGTCCTGGACCACAACTTGGAAAACAGCATGCACATCAACTCGCTGTTGACCCAGCTTCCCGACGAAGATCGCAAGCCGCTTCCTCCTCAGGAGTAAGGTCACACTCGTAGAGCCTCCCAAGTGGCGGAGGTTTCGAACTTTCGGCGTTCCGTTCTTTGGCGGGACGCCTTTTTCATAGAGGTTCCCGAATTCCATGAGCGCTTGCGGATTCCTGTTTTTGGACAAGCCGTCCGGTGTCACCTCGCAAAAGGCGTTGTCGCCGCTGAAACGGGCGTTGTCGGAAAAACGCATTGGACATGCGGGAACGCTGGATCCGCTGGCCACCGGCCTTTTGGTGGTGGCGGCGGGCAAGGCAACGCGCCTGATGGCCTGGGCCGAAGGCATGGACAAGGAATACCTGGTATCGGTCCGCACCGGCATCCGCACCGATACGCTGGACATGGACGGACGGATTTTGTCGGAAACGGAGCCGTTCACAGGCATGCCCGACTGGCGAAAATTGTCCGCGCCTTTTCTAGGTGCGATCGACCAAGTGCCTCCGGCCTACTCGGCAATTTCCGTCGACGGGGTGAGATCGTACGCGAGGGCCAGAGCTGGAGAAGAAGTTGTGCTGCCCCCGCGGCGCGTGCGGATCGACTCCATCGAACCGGTCGAAGGAGCGCCATTGGCTGGTACCGGTTGGATGCCGGGTGATTTCACTCTGCGCGTGAAATGCTCGAAAGGGACCTATGTTAGGTCGTTGGTCCGCGATCTGGGCGAGGAACTGGGCTGCGGAGCCACCGTGAGCGCGCTTCGACGAACCGCCATCGGTGCTTGGAGATTGCCGGACACGTTCGAGTCGTTGGAAGGAATCCCGGCGGTCCATGCTGTGGCCTCGGTGTTTCCCAACCACCCACGCTTTGTCGCCGATGCCGACGCTCGCAAGATGCTATCGAACGGTCACGCCACAACATGTGAGTTGGCGGATGCCGACGACGTTTTTTGTCTCAACGAAGCGGGGTTCGCGATCGCTTTCGGAAAGGTCGCGGCGGGTCGTTTCCAACCCGACGCGATGCTCGTCGATCCAGCAGAGCTGCGAGCTTAGATCTTCGCCAGGGCCGCGTCGTAGTCGGGTTCGTTGGCGATTTCGGGAACCAGTTCGGTGTAGACGACCTTGCCGGATTCGTCGACGACAACGACGGAACGGGCGATCAATCCAGCCAAGGCCGAATCGGTGAGCTTGATGCCGTAGGCGTCTTCGAAGGCGGTGTCGCGGAAAGACGATCCGGTGATCACGTTCTCGATCCCTTCGGCGCCGCAGAAACGCTTGGCGGCGAAAGGCAGGTCCTTGGAGATGCACAGCACGACGGTGTTGGCTTTGCTTGCGGCCTTTTCGTTGAACTTGCGAACGGAGGTGGCGCAGGTGGGAGTGTCGATGCTGGGGAAGATGTTGAGGACGACCTTCTTGCCAACGAGGTCGGCGAGCTTGACGCTGGACAGATCCTGTTTGACCAGGTTGAACTCGGGTGCCTTGGCGCCGACGGCGGGGAGGCTGCCGGAAGTGTTGACGGTGTTGCCGCGGAGAGTGACAGTAGCCATTGTTCGTTTCCTCGTATTTGTGTTGACTCGGTGGGTACCGATGTTGTGATGATACAAAGTCTCAAACGTTCCAGCCGCTCTGATCTCCAGCTGTGCGGTTGTTGCGCGAGGGACCTATCTTCCCATATCCATGATGCATCGCAAATCGCTTTGGGCGGTCTTTTCCTTTTCACTGTTTTTGGCCATCACTTCCGCCCACGGGTACGGTGACCAGGAGCAGGATCGCAACCACCCCTCGGTCCGGTGGTACACCGCCGAAACGCAGCATTTTCGTTTCCATTACGAGAAGGGTTTGCGGGGAGTGGCCGAGCAGTGCGCATCGCGGGCCGAAGCGGTGTGGCCTGAACTGACCGCCGCGTTCGGTCGCGAGCCACCAGGCAAGGTCGATTTTCTCGTGTTCGACGAAGATTATTCGAACGGATGGGCCATTGCGAGTTTGAACACGATGTCCATCTGGAGCGCCGATTTCGGATTCAATCTGCGTGGGAGCAAGGCGTGGATCCGCGACGTGGTGGCGCATGAATTCGGGCATGTGGTCTCCATTCAGACGTCGTCGAAGTGGAAGCCTTGGATCGGTGAATTGCAGTTGGGATGGGACGACGCCTCGGACAGCAAGGTGAAATCGGGCGGATGGCTCTTGTGGTCGCTGAACCCCTACTCCATGGCCATGGCCGAAGGAACCGCCCAATGGATTTCGCAGCAGAACGGCGGCGACAGATGGGACTCGCACCGTGCCATGATCGAACGGTCGGCGGCGCTGTCCGACAGTTTGCTGCCTTGGGGGCGCATGGGGACGTTTTCTGGCACCGGCTTGGATTACGAACGCGTGTACGGCCAAGGGTACTCGTTGGTACGCCACATCCAACGCACGCGCGGCTCCGAAACAGTCGTCAAGTGGTGGAAAGAACTGTCCAAATTCCGTCATCAGAGCGCCGGTGCGGCCTGGAAGGCCATGACCGGGCAGGAGCCTGAAAAACTCTGGGAAGAATGGCGCGATTCCGCCAAGGTGCGCGCATTGGCCGCGGTGGAGGGGGCGCGTCCCCTGGTGGAAGGGCGCAAGATCTTCGGTGACGCGTTCAACACGCAGCATCCGCGGTGGTGGTCGGATTCCGTCATCCTGTTTTCGTCCAACCGAGGCAGCGATTTCCAGGTGAACTCGCTGTGGGGCTGCGATTTTTCGCGCAAGGACACTGCGGACAGATTTTGGACGGTGGCGGGCAACATCCGCAGCCGGTTCTCCTTCGACACCGCCGCGAAGATGATCTGGTTCCACTCCGGACGCAACGACGACGACCGAGGCCGTCCGGTGCTGGACATCTACTCGTCGGAGCTGAAACCCGACGAGAAGGGCTTCTTGAAGGCACAAAAGAAGGACGATCAGACGCGTGTGACAAATTCCGTCCACGGGCTGTCCCCCGAGGTCCGAGGCGACTCGTTGGCGGTCGTGGTGCGCGATCGCAGCGGCTTCGTTCTCAAGATCCTGCCTTCCGACAGCAACGCGACCAAGTCGTCGGCGAATCCCGGCGTGTTCCCACTTCCCGATTCGCTTGGGCAACGCCCGACGATCGGCATCGATGCCGCGATCTGGGCGCTCGATGGCAAAAGCCTGTTCGTCGACTGGTTCGACGGGACGCGGCGGCGCGTGGACCGGGTTTCGCGGGACGGACGAATTCTTGCGCGGATGGGCGACAGTCTGCGGGAATGGCGCGACCCTGCGCTCTCGCCCGACGGAAAATGGCTGTACCTGGCTTCGGATCGCACCGGGATCTTCAACCTGTATCGGCAATCCACCCAAGGCGGTCCGATCGAGCAGTTGACCTCGGTGGTGGGCGGGGCGTTCCAACCATCGGTTTCGCCTGACGGAAAACGTCTTGCGTTTGCCTCTTGGGGTTCCGACGGTTACCAGCTTCGGGTATTGGATTCCATCGTTCCGTTCACTCCCCGCGCGGCCTCGGTTCCCGAGCCTGTCGTTCCTCCACCGCAGGAGGAAGTCTGGGACCTGGCGACCCGCGAACAGCCCTATTCGCCGATTCCCAACCGGGGCTTGCTTTCGCCCATTCTGTACGCCCAACGGACGGCTCCGTTGTTCGGTGCCGAAGGAACCGATTGGAAGGTCTTGGCAGGTGCGCGCTACCAGATTCTGGATCCGGTCCGCAAGAACACGCTGGTGTTCCTGGGGCTTTTGGATCTGGGGCATGGATTCGACTACCTGGGCCTGGATTATCCCGGATTGGTGAACCCACGCCAGGAAAAGATGCTGGTGGCGGGATGGGAGAATCGCAGCCTGTGGCCGACAATATTTGTCGAAGCCGGCTACCAGACGATCCGCGGCGAAGACACGTTGTCCAAGGAGAACCAGGACGGCGGTAGCGTGCGGATCGTGGAATCCACGCCATGGGCTTTGCATGTCAATTCGCAAACTCTGGGGATGCGCTATTCCCTGACACGCAACCAGAAGATCCACGGCGAAGTCTCGCACATGGGCTACGACTTCGACATGTACCAGGACAATTTCCGGTATCCGGCTTATTCGAGCTTGCGACCATCGCTTCTGTGGACCTACCTGGATCAGGAACCTTCGGGCGACGAGCGGATGGCCGATGCCCGAGGCAGCTTCGCCAAGGTCCAGCTTTCGGCGGACGTTTCGCAGCTCCAGCGCTCGGGAAGCTTCCAGGAGGTGTTCCAGCAGGAAGCCAATGGCCGCATCACCGTCAAGACGGTTCCCACCACGGTTTGGCGGGCGGCGCTGGATGTGCGCAAGGCCTTCGCGAACCCGTTGTGGCCCGACCAGACCTTCGAGGCCGATGCCGCTGTGGATGGCATTCTGTCGTGGTCCAGCGATGCCGATACCCTCAACGACTTCTACCTGGGTGGCTTGGAGATTCCCGGCTACGCGGCCTACAAGAAGGGCTCGAAAGAAGCCCGCATGTTCACAGGAACGCGATCGGCGTATTTCCAGCTCGCGACCCGGTTTCCGCTGTTGGAAATCCGCAAGTCGGCGTGGATCTGGTATCTGGATGCTTGGAGCGCAGGGGCGGCCTTGCACGCGGGGCGCGCTTGGCGCGGCGACTGGTACGATGCCGATCGATCGATCGCTGAACAGATCGAGGACTTTTCACGATCTGTCACCTGGGAAACACGTTTGTCCGGTCGAATCCACAGCGGTTATCCGTTCCACCTCTCGCTGGGGTTCTCTCGCGCACTCGACAAGGTTGACGGAATCCGTCAAGACCTCGCCAGGTTCGACGTGTTCGGCACCAAGCTTGCCACCTTCGCCCATCGCGTCGAATTCGGATTGAATCTGGGATTGGACGAATGGGCCATCATCGACCAGTCGTACGCCCGCAAACCCGCGCTCCCCGCGCCACGGAGGATTTTTTGAACATCAGACGACTTTTGTCCTTGCTGATCCTTGGCTTCAGCTCTGGATTGCCGCTTTTCCTCACGTCCAAGACCCTGCAGGCATGGATGAGCGCCGAGAAGATCGACATGAAGACCATCGGTCTTTTCTCGTTGGTCACCGTGCCGTACAGCCTCAAGTTCCTGTGGGCGCCGTTGATCGACCGGTTCGCATTTCCGTTTGGCGGGCGGCGTCGAGGGTGGATCCTTTGCGCGCAGTTCATGCTTGGGTTGACTGTGGCGGCGATGGCGTTTTTCGACCCCAAGGCCTCGCTGCAGGCAATGGCTGTCGCGGCCGTGTTGGTGGCGTTCTTTTCCGCCACCCAGGATATCGCGTTCGAGGCATGGCGGGTGGATGTGCTTCCTGAAGCCGAACGTGGTTCGGGTGCTTCGCTAGCCGTGTTGGGGTATCGTTTCGCGTTGCTGCTCACCGGCGCCGGGGCGCTGATGTACGCCGACGACCTGGGCTGGCGCGCGGTCTATCTGCTGTTGGCTGCGTTGCAGATCTTCCTGATGGCAGCGACATTTTTTGCCCCCGATCCGGAGGTGGCTCCCGTCGCGCCCAAATCGCTCCGTGACGCGGTGGTGGAACCGCTGCGCGAGTATTTCGCCTCGCGTGGTTGGGCGCGAGCCTTGGCTGCACTCGGATTCGTCGCGCTCTTCAAATGGGGCGTCTACCTGGTGGGATCGTCCTCAACGCCCTTCTTGCTGTCGTTGGGGTTTACCAACGCCGATGTGGGCAAGATGCTCGGCGGGGTTGGGCTTGGTGCGACAATTCTTGGCACCGCCTGCGGTGGCTTGGCGATGGCCATGCTTTCGGTGAGATCGGCGTTGTGGATTTTTGGTGCATTGCAGGGCGCGTGCGGCTTGCTGTTCTGGGCGCTTGCCGTGCACGGGCACGATTGGGCGTTGATGACCGCCGCGGTGGTCAGCGAGAATTTCTTCGTGGGAATGGGAAGTGCGGCCTTGGTGGCTTGGATGGTGGGCGAGTGCGACCCTCGTTTTTCCGCCACGCAATTCGCGCTTCTCTCCAGCCTGATGGCCTTCAGTCGCGACATTCTGACCGCACCATGGGGAGCGGTCCAGCAAGCCGTGGGCTGGCAGACGTTCTATCTGGTGACCTTGGCGGCTTGCGTGCCCGGCCTGACCTTGTTGGCCTGGACCGGGCGCAAGCCTGCGACCTGATCCGAGAGCTTACCTCAGCAGGTTCAACACCGACGAGGGCAATTGGTTCGCCTGCGTTAACATCGACGTCGAGGATTGAGTCAGGATCTGGTTTCGCGTGAACTGCATGGTTTCCTTCGCGAAGTCCGTGTCCCTGATTCGGCTTTCGGCGTCCGTCAAGTTGGTCACCATGTCTCCAAGGTTCGCGACGCTCGCCGAGAGTCGGTTCATGGAAGAACCGATACTGGACCTGAGCGAGAGCACCGATGCGAGCACGCTGTCGATCTTCGAGATCGCGGTCTGCGCCGTCGACATGGTGCTCACGCCACCAAAGGAAAGCCCGGTGGACAGGTCGGTGGGCGTGAAGCTGATCACGGAGCTTGCGCCCGTGGAAGCCGCGCTGATCTGGAACGAGAAGGCTGTGGTCGAGGACAAAAGCTCGACGCCATTGTAGGTGGTGGCGTTGGCGATACGCGAAATTTCCGAGGCGAGGGCATCGTATTCCTGCGCGATGTAGCCTCTGTCCGTATTCGTGTAGGTTCCGTTCGAAGCCTGTACCGCGAGTTCGCGCATTCGTTGGAGCGAATCCGTGATCTGCGCCGTGCCCGCTTCGGCGATCTGCAGCATGGCCAAACCGTCGTTGGCGTTGCGTTGGGCCATGTTCGAGCCGCGGATTTGCGAACGCAAACCTTCGGACACGGAAAGACCCGCCGCGTCGTCGGACGCTCGGTTGATGCGCAAACCGGTGGAGAGGCGCTCCAGCGATTTTTGCATGTTGGTGCCGGTCAGCTGCAAGGTGTTTTGGATGGCGACCGAGTTGACGTTGTTATAGATACGCATGGTGTCTAACCTCCGTGTCAGAGTCCGTGCAATGGGGATGTGCCGCACCGACTTCCGTGTCGGCGGCATCTTGTGTTCTTCCTATGACCTCCACCCTTAGGAGGGCCGAGGCGTAGGCCTGGCTATCACTTCATCGACGCGACTTTAGCGGAGCTTTAGGGGTTTTTTCGGAAACAACAAAAAAGCCCAGGTCCGAGGACCTGGGCTCCGATCGTTCCGCAGTTGCGGAACGAAAGACTTACTTGGCCTTCTTGGCGGTGTCCTTCTTAGCGGTGTCGACCTTGGCAGTGTCAACCTTGGTGGTGTCCTTGGCGGTGTCGACAGGAGCGGCAACCACGGCGGTGGTGTCGGTCTTGGGGGCTTCGGCGGTCTTGCCCTGGCAAGCGACGAAAGAAACGGTGGCGATGGCGAGGAGGGCGAGCTTGCGCATGGATAGATTCCTTGTAAGGATTGTTGAAAAAGAGAGACGTGATGTCTCGTCGGGGAGACAAGTTAGCACGTCTTGTGCCAATTCTCAACGGCCTAAGCCATGGACAGAAATTCGAGATGAATCGCGGGTGTTATCGGGCGAATCGCCCGGGGGGTCGGGCGGTATGCATGCCTATCGCGAAGATCGGCCCGATTCTACCATGCCGATCAACGCCATGACAAGCTCCCCTGCGAGGATCTGTTCGGAAGGCAGGGAGGCCCAAGGGCGATCATCGGCCGGACAATTTCCGGTCAACCACTTCTCGAGCTTGTCGCCGGCCGGCCCCAGACGGATCGCGCCGTGCTGCAGCAGAGCCTTCTGGCCCACTCGACGCGCCGAACCCACCCATTTGGTGCCGTGCCATTTGAGTTCGCTGCGGCTGGTGGATGCGAAGCAGGGTGCCGGACCAAGCCCCAACGGGTCGCGGCTGCCGGTTCCTCGTGCCAGGGCAAGATTTGTCACGCCGGCGCGTTCAGCTCCCGTCAGGAGCCACTGGCCAAAGACGTCCTCGGGGCTGCGAGCGCCATTTTGGAACAACGGATGCTGGATCGGGAAGATCACCGAATAGGTCAATTCCTGTTCATGCCAAACCGCACGGCCACCTGTGGGTCTATGCACGATGGCGGCTGGGCCATCGGGATCCGCGCCAGGATTTGTCGCCCACGATTCCCATTTGGGGGCCAAGGCCACTTCGAAGGTCTGGCTCTTCCCCAAGCTGATGGTGGGAACGTCCCAAGTGTACAGGCGCAGGACGGGTATTGTGGAATCGCCGGTTTCACCGGCGCGCAGCGCACGCTCCATTTCCAGGAAGACCTCCTGGTCCACGCGCATGTGTTGTTCGCCCGTTCCGCCATGCAAAGGTTCGATTCGAAGATCCATCATCGTGGACGGGAAGATACCCGTCCGGCCATGTTCCATCTATCTTTGATCCACTATGTCCGTAAAAGTCGCCATCATGGGCGCCACCGGAGCGGTGGGCGCCGAATTGTTGTCCATTCTTTCTGAACGCAAGTTCCCGATCGGCTCTCTGCGCCTCCTGGCCAGCAAGCGTTCCGCCGGGACCTTCCTGGAATACCAGGGCGAACAGATCAAGGTGGAAGAACTCACCCACGATTCCTTCGGCGGGATCGATCTTGTCCTGGCCTCGGCCGGCGGATCCATCTCTGCCGAATTCGCACCCAGCGCGGTGAAGGCCGGTGCGGTGGTGGTCGACAACACCTCCAAATTCCGCATGACGGAAGGTGTCCCGTTGGTGATCCCCGAGATCAACGCCAACCGCATCAAGGACCACAAGGGCATCATCGCCAA
>JBDKGS010000087.1:0-13987 GCA_039798065.1 Fibrobacterota bacterium
ACAGCTACTCGGTTGTGGCCACCAACGTTTGGGGGAATGCTCCGGTGTCCACTTCGGTGTCGGCAAAGCCAACAGCCCCCACTGCCGGCTTGAAGGCCCAATACAAGGCAGGAAACGTCGCGGCTTCCACGAACGGAATCCGTCCGCTGCTCCAGATCGTGAATACCGGTACGACCTCGGTCGCCCTCTCGCAGGTCACCGTGCGCTACTGGTTCACCAACGATGGTTCGCAAGGCGCCACCTACTGGTGCGACTGGGCCCAGATCGGGCAGACCAACTTGACAGGAACTGTCAAGACGGTTTCGCCCGCTCGCACCGGTGCCGATCGCTACCTGGAGATCGCTTTCAAGACCACGGCGGGCAATCTTGCCGCAGGGGCCTCCACCGGCGAGATCCAGAGCCGATTCAGCAAGAGCGACTGGAGCAACTACACCCAGACCAACGATGCGTCGTACGATCCCACCAAGGCGACATCCTACGTCGATTGGAATCGGGTGACGGTGTACGTCAATGGAACGCTGGTATGGGGTCTGGAACCCTGAACTAAAACCGGAAATCCACCACCACCGAGCCTCGGCTCGGATGGATGGAAAAGCCCAGCCGGACAAAACCCGGCATTGGGCTTTTTTGTTTTCGCGTTGTTCGTCCGGTTGGCCCGCGTTTGACGGCTTCTGTCAATACAGGGAATGGATAGTCTATCTTGGTGCGGTCTTACACACCCGCATTGAGGAGGACACCCGTGCACAGATCCCATATTCTGTCTTTGTTTGCTTGTTTCTCGATCGCCGCGCTGATGGGCTGCGAAAACCAATCGCTTGGATCCAAGGAATCCGAGGTCGCCGGCGCCGTGGCATTCCGCTTGTCGGAATCCGATCTGTCGTTGCTCGACCCGGAAACGGATTCGGTCCGGCTTTCCGCGACTCGGGTCGGATTCCGTCTGCGCAGCGCTTCGGGCCCGGTAGGACAGATGTTGTCACTGCCCGATCTGGAGCCAGGGGAATGGAATCTGCAGGCGATCGTCTATGGGTCGGGATCGTTGCTCCTTTGGAAAGGCGACACTTCGGTGCGGATCGCATCGAGCATCACGGCCAGAACCGCCATCCGGCTGGTTCCGGTGAAGGGGTCCGCCGTCGTCGATCCCATCTTCGACAGCTCGTTCAACGCAATGCCTTGGGCGACGGGTTTCCGATACGAATTGATCCCCGGCAACGGCCCTTCGCTGGATTATCAACTTTGGACGATCCACATGGACTCGAACGGGCTTGTGACCACCTATGAATATTCCGTTCCCTCGTTCCTTGAGGTCTTCGATACGTTCCAACTTTCGCCCGAGCGATTGGATTCGGTGCGCAGGTACCTGGCCCGCCCCGAAATCGTGAACGGAGGCGGAAGTCCGAGCGACGGTACCATGCACCCCAACTTCAATGGTTGGAGCGCGGCGGTTGGCTATGCGAACAGCCGGGGTGTTTCGGTGACCATCCCGCCGAATCGCTGCTGCTTCAGCTCGGTGCCGGGAGCTTCGGAAATCCGTCAGGCAGCTTCGTTCATCGGAACCAGGAATCCAACCTTCACTCTGGATTTAGGAGGGCTCTGACAGGAGTTCACGTCACGTCGACGATCCATCCATACCCAGGAAGATGGTTCAGGGTATGGATCCCGCTTTTGCCTTGTGGCGGAGCAATCCTTCCGACCACGGTTTCGCGCCAGGATGTCGGCGTTAGCTCGTCCAGGCGTTGCAGGAAAATCCCGGTTCCGTAACCCGCACGACAATCTTGTGTGGGTCGGATCCAGGTTCCTTGGAATTCGAATGGTTTGCCTGCAGGTCGGGAACCCGCCACCGAGACCGACAACGGATTCAGGGCATGGGGGCGTAATGGTTCACGGAGTGGATCGCGGGTCCAAAATGCTTGGAGTTCGGCGGAATGATCCTGGTCGTATGCGCCACCCGCCGACACGAACAACCACCACAGATCCTGGTGATGCAAAAACACGGGATCGTGCCAATGTCGGCCTTCCAGAAGTACGACTCGCTTTTTCCATTGGAACGGAAAGTCGATGCATTCCCAAAGCGCGACCTCGTTGGCTTCGCCCGATTCCGGCAACAGATACAGCGAACCATCGATGTCCATGGGGCATGGCCACGACAAATGGTGCGGGAGTGGGAGGATTTCGCCAGGGAGGACGTTCCATTCGGATCCACGCCGAAGTGCAGCTCGCAAGCGTCCGCGATCGCCGGAGATCATGTCCTCGAAAAGGATCCAGTCTTGGTCGTTCCAGCGCAAAGGAAACGGATCGGCACGGAGGGTTCCAGGTGCGGGAAACAACGGAGTCACCTGTGCAGGACCTGGTTGGAATGGATCCGATTCCAGCCGCCCGACTTGCCATGTATCCTGGTTCCTGAGCCGTCGTTGAACGCGTTCCAGTCCACGCGGCAATCGGGGGAGCGCTGGCGGCTGTGGCCCGATTCGGTCGAAGTCGGGCGGGCACTGTGATCGCAAGGCTTGGTTGCGATGCAAGGCTGACTGCAATGTGCGCGACAGGTGGGCAGGTGAAGTCGGCATCATAGCCTGGAAAGGCCAATCGGGAGATCCAGGAGCTCGAATTATCGCTTTTAAGGTGTCGTCAATTAACCACTGAATTAAAAGGTCGATTGATCTGAATTTTCGACCGCTAGAGGTGACGATTGTAGTTGAATCAGGCTGCACGAGGGGTGTGTGGTCATTGCCTTCCATGTTTCAATGCTAGAACAGAACCGAGATCCTCAACAGTCCGACATCGAGTGGAACTTCCGGAGTTGACTCAAGGAAGGCAACGCTGATTTCCCCGATTCGAAATACCCGGGTCCTGTCCGGCACGTCCCGATGTATTTTCAATTCAGATTCACGCATTCCAGTCACGATCCTTAAATGGGCGTATTGTGTTCCCAACTCACCAAAAAATTCTGTTTTTTCTGATCGTGGCCGCGTCGATCTCGTTTGCCAATTTCCGTCTTGTTGCCGAACATTGGTTTTCCCTGGCGGGTGAAGGGCGTTCGAGGACGGTGCATGTCTACGATTCGACGGGGCGTTTGTCCCTGTCGCGGATTTTCACGCCCGACACATCGGAATTCGCTGTTGGCCAGGTGGAATATTCCTACGACGGCCAAGGTTATCTGGAACGCACGATCACGATCAGCGGTCTCGACACCATCGGGGTAATCGAATCGAGCCGCGATCCGGATGGACGGATTTTGTCAAGCAAATCATTCGGACGCCATGGAGCACTTTCCTATCTCGATAGCTTCGCCTACAGCGGAGCCGCTCTGGTACGCGTATGGCGGACCGATTCCCAAGGTCGTTTGTCGTGGGTGCGCATCCACGATTCGGTACCGGGTGTGATGGCTGTGGACACGTTGTTCGAACCAGCCGCTGGAATCGGCCTACAGCCCACCATGATCGAAGTCGATTCATTGGATGCTCTCGGACAGGTGGTCTTGGAAACAAGGTTTCGGCGCAATGTGGGTGAGTGGCTTTTGGACCGGCTTTGCGTTCTCTCCCGTGATGGGGAGCGACTGGTCTCCGTGGTCACCTACGAATCGGCTGTTGCACCTTCCAAAATGCTCGATTCCGCGGTATTCAGCTACGATTCCAATGGCAACAGAATCGAAGAAAAGTGGTTTGATTCCGTCCGGTCCGGTACAGACCTGTATCGATACTCCTGGGAGAATTCCACCGCGGGGTTGCAACGCTTCCAGGTAACATTGCCGCTGCTTGCCGGGGCTCGCCTAGATCTACCCGACGATGCCGTGGATGTACAGCTACGGGGGTTGGATGGGCGGCTATTGTGGCGCGCGAACGTCGCTGGTCTGCGGAGCCTGATCCTTCCCTCGCGAATGGGTCCGCATGGCTTGATCACCATTTCAAGACGGTCCAAGATCCCCACCGGGGTCCGGAAGTCCGCTAATTTTGCGCTGAGTTTCGGGAGAAACATTCCATGATGTCAAAATTTGTCGCCTTCGTCTTTCTGGCCGTCTCGTTGGTCAGAGCCGCTTCGCTCGATACAACCTACTTGTCGACAAAGGATGGGTTTGCCTACCTGAACGCCTACTCGGGCACGCAGACGATAGTGCTCGTTTCGAGCAATCCGACCAATTCGTCAATTGGTTGGGCTGCTTTCCAACCCACCGATTTTGCAAGAGTGAAGACCGCCGAGCTGAAACTCTTCGTTCGCTCGCTCTCGTATCCAGGCAAAATCGAAATCCGCCGTTTGACAGCTCCGTTGCCTGCTTCCGAATCGGGCGTATCCTACTCGACCATCATCTATGATCAAACCGCCGTTCTAGCCAGCTACCCCATCACCTCGGCCCAGGTGGGTACCACCATCACCTTGGACCTATCCGCACTGGCGGGTGTGACAACTCCTGTCTATGGGCTCGCATTGGTCTACAACAATGGCTTTATCGGACGCTTCGATTCCCGCGAAGGCGCGAATCCACCCCAACTCCACATCGTCTACCATCCCGAATCCACTCCATTGCTGTTCAAGGGGGAGTGGTCGGAGTTGGGTGTCTACAGTCGCAACGATGCCGTGACCTATGCGGGTGGATTGTACGCGGCTCTGTCGTCTTTCCAAGGAATTGCGCCGCCCGACGTTTCCAAGTGGATTCGTGTTGTGGCTCCTGGACGTGATGGACTGAATGGACTAACAGGCGATGTCGGTCCTCAAGGACCGAAGGGTGACAGTGGCGTTGCCGGCCCGAAGGGGGACAGCGGGATTCAGGGGCCGCAGGGCGAGCGTGGCGAGGTAGGCCCTCAAGGTCCCCAAGGCATCCAAGGCGAAATGGGTCCGCAGGGCCTGCAGGGAATCGCCGGAGAGCGTGGCGAAATGGGCCCGATGGGTCTTAAGGGTGACAAGGGCGATTCCGGTGCGGTCGGTCCTCAAGGACCAAAGGGCGATAGCGGCGTTGCGGGCCCGAAGGGGGACAGCGGCGTGCAGGGTCCACAGGGCGAGCGTGGCGAAACCGGTGCGATGGGACCTCAAGGCATCCAGGGAATTCAGGGTGAGCGTGGCGACGTAGGCCCTCAAGGTCCCCAAGGCATCCAGGGTGAGGTGGGGCCGCAAGGTTTGCAGGGGATTGCTGGCGAAGTCGGCCCAATGGGCCCGATGGGTCTTAAGGGTGACAAGGGCGATTCCGGTGCGGTCGGTCCTCAAGGACCAAAGGGCGACAGCGGCGTGCAGGGGCCGCAGGGCGAAACCGGTGCGGTCGGACCTCAAGGCATCCAGGGTATTCAGGGCGAGCGTGGCGAGGTAGGCCCTCAAGGCCCCCAAGGCATCCAAGGCGAGGTGGGGCCGCAAGGTTTGCAGGGGATTGCTGGCGAAGTCGGCCCAATGGGCCCGATGGGTCTGAAGGGCGACAAGGGAGATTCCGGTGCGGTTGGGCCTCAAGGCCCTAAGGGCGATAGCGGCGTTGCGGGCCCTAAGGGGGACAGCGGCGTCCAAGGCCCGCAGGGCGAAACTGGTGCGGTGGGACCGCAAGGCATCCAAGGCGAAGTGGGTCCGCAGGGCCTGCAGGGAATTGCCGGCGAACGTGGCGAGGTTGGTGCACAAGGCCCCCAAGGCATCCAGGGTGAGGCTGGGCCGCAAGGTTTGCAGGGGATTGCTGGCGAAGTTGGCCCGAAGGGTCCTAAGGGCGATAGCGGCGTTGCGGGCCCGAAGGGGGACAGCGGCGTGCAGGGTCCACAGGGCGAGCGTGGCGAAACCGGTGCGGTTGGACTTCAGGGTATCCAAGGCATCCAAGGCGAAATGGGTCCTCAGGGCCTGCAGGGAGTCGCCGGAGAGCGTGGCGAAGTCGGTCCGATGGGCCCGATGGGTCCGAAGGGCGACAAGGGCGATTCTGGCGCGGTCGGTCCTCAAGGACCAAAGGGCGATAGCGGAATGGCTGGGCCCAAAGGGGATAGCGGCGTTCAAGGCCCACAGGGCGAAACCGGTGCGGTGGGACCTCAAGGTATCCAGGGCATCCAGGGTGAACGTGGCGAAATTGGAGCGGTCGGAGCAACTGGTCCGCAGGGCATCCAAGGTGAAATGGGCCCACAGGGACCTGCTGGAGCAAGTCTTTTGTCTTCGGGCGCCATTCAATACGAACACTTGGCAGCTTCCGCTTTGGATTCGCTTTTCGAGATGTTCCTGCGCCGAATGACATCCACCAAAATTGTCCAATTGGCGGCGGGGGGGCACCACAGCATGTTCCTTTCTTCGGGCCGAAAAGTATGGGCTAGCGGATGGAATGAATTCGGGCAGATCGGCGACAACACTTTGCTCGAGAGGCCATTGCCAGTTCCTGTCATGGAAAACGGAAGTCAGATCGCGAACGTCCAGCGCATTGTCGCTGGTAGCGGCCATTCCTTGTTCCTCAAGTATGATGGAACGGTTTCGGCGGTTGGTTGGAACGCGTACGGGCAATTGGGCAACGGGGGAACAAACGATGTCCAATCCACAATCAAGTTGCGGCGCGACGGTGAAGTGATTTCCGGCGTCAGTCAGATTGCGGCGGGTCGATACCACAGCTTGCTTCTCCTCTCCGATGGCAAGGTGTTGGTGACGGGGCGCAATGGTAGCGGTCAGTTGGGTGTGGGAAACACCACGACGCAAGTGGTGTGGAGCAATGCCAGGACGGAAGCTGGAATGGTTTCCAATGCCGTGGCGATTGCCGGCGGAATGGAGCATTCTTTGATTCTGCTGGCCGATGGAACCGTACTATCCGCGGGGAGCAACGATTTGGGGCAACTTGGGATTGCTGGCGGCGGATCGAGCTTCTGGTTCCGAACGGTCCAGAAAAGTGGCGTGCCGTTGACAGGGGTCAAGGCGATCGCGGCAGGATTCCACCATTCGGTGTTCCTGCTCGCCGATGGCAAGGTCTTGGCCGTTGGCAACAACGCCTACAATCAGTTCGGAACCGTCGCTGGAAATCTTGTCGTCGATCCGATCCAGGTCGCGACGGATGTCGAGACGATTCGGGCAGGTGGCGACCAGACCTTCTTGAAGACAGTTTCTGGCAGCGTCCTGTCCACCGGCGGAGAGCAATCCGCTTTGGGACGACCGGGATACGGTTGGCTGCCCGTGTTGCGCGACGGGGCCCCGATTTCCAACGTTTCCGAATTGGCTGCCGGTTTGTGGCACACCGTGGTTGTCACCTCCGACGGCTGGGTGGGAGGAACGGGCAACAACAGCTTTGGAGCGCTCGGTGACGGCACCACGGAAACCCGCTCGAATCTGGTGCCAATCACCGTTGGCCAGTGAGGGTTTCAGCGATGACGGTGGTGGCCCCCCGATCCGGATCGATCGATGACGGAAATCGTCAAGTCATGACCTGAGAGCGCATTTTAATGGTATGATTCAAGTCAGAAGCACTTCCAGTGCCCAATTGGGCAATGGAAGTACTTGCTGGACGATGGCCAAGCCGAAGCCGGTGCCGCCGAACCACTAAAGCCGAGGTCTTGCGATGAACCCACTCACACTGATTCGATTTGTTTCGAGCGTCTTGGCCTTGTCCCTCGTTGGAACCGTTTCCGCTGCCACTCCCGATACGCTCATCCGTCTTTCCGGTGATTTCGTTCCGTTTGGAATGTGCATGGGGACAATGACCCCCAAGGCACAGGTCGACACCGCGATGAAGCTCGGGTTCCGCGGACTCGGCTTGCAGGACATGAACAAGGCCTTGTTCCAGAAATTTCTGGCGGTTCCCGCCGTCTCGTCCGGCGAATTCAAAATCCACAGTGCCATGTGGTGGAAGAGCGTCACGGACACCGTTATCGACACGGTCACGCTCGATGGAGCACTCGACGAAGCCAAGAAGCTTGGGACGGCCATTTGGATGGTTCTCGACGGCAACGACAAGACCAATCTGTCGAAATCCAAGGCGGTTTCGATGATCGTCAAGGTTGCCCGACGTTGCAAGGCAAAAAGTGTCAAGCTGGTGCTGTACCCGCATGGTGGCTGCGTGATTTCCTCGGCAGAGGAAGGCCTGCAGATCATCGACAGCCTCAAAATTCGCGGAACGACCAATGTTCGGCTTTCCATCCATCTTTGCCATGAACTGAAGGCAGGCAATCGTTCCCGGCTGCCACAGGTGGTTGCGAAGGTGGCGTCGTATCTGGACTTTGCAACCGTGAGCGGTGCCGATTCCAACACATACGGCAAGGATGACGACAATTGGGCATCGGCCATCAAGCCGTTGGATCAAGGGACGTTCGATGCCTCACTGTTTCTGAAGGCCCTCGCTTCGGTCAATTACGTGGGGCCGATCGAATTGCACACCTACAATTTGAAGAGTCCCGACGCGGCAAACTACGATGGCCATCTCGAGCGCTCCCTTGAATGGTGGAAAACTCGGGTATCACCTCCGAAACAGGGCACCTCGGATCTTCGAGTTTTGCCAAATTCCCTTGCGAGCAGGAGGCTTCCGAATGGGAGCCTGCGAGTGTCGGGAATTCCCGAAGGATCTCGTGTGCGCTTGTACGATCTGGATGGGAAGGAACATCCAGAAATCCTACCGGTCGGTGGCGTCTGGGAATACCAGCCCCCCAATGTCTTGACGGCGAGAGTGGTGAGGGTGCAGGGTGAGAGTCGTGATCATTCGATGGTGGTTTTTTGAAACGGTCGCGAATCGAACGTGTCTAGGCTGTCTTCACGTTTAGATCGCGGTGGACCGCAGGTCTTGCTGTTTTTCCGACCAGCGATCATAATGCTCCTGGCGATCTTTTCGACAGCAGTCAACGATGTGGCGAGCCCGCGTGTAGAGCCTCCGATTCCATTGAAGAATGAGTTCGTGCCGTTCGGAATGTGCATGGGCGGAATGAAGCCATCGGAGCAGATCGCCTACTGTCGCAAGATCGGGTATTCCGGGCTCGGACTGCAAGTCATGGATCGCCAAGCACTCGGCGAATTCGCCACGCAGCCGGAAGTCGTATCGGGGGAGTTCAAGATCCACAGCACGCTCTGGTGGACGAACGTGACGGAATCTGTCATCGACTCGGCATGGCTCGACGGTGTCCTCGATGAAGCCCGAAAGATGGAGCTTGCGATTTGGATGGTTCTGGACGGGCCTGACAAATCGGAAGAATCAAGGTCCAGGGCGGTTTCCATGATCGCCAAAGCCGCGCTGCGCTGTAGGGCCAAAGGGGTGCGGTTGGTCTTGTACCCGCACGGAGGTTGCGTGGTGTCTTCGGCCGAGGAGGGACTCGCGATCCTCGACAGCTTGGATCGACTCGGGATTCCCGAAGTGGGTCTTTCGATTCACCTGTGCCATGAACTCAAGGCGGGAAATCGGGATCGTCTGCCAGAAGTTGTCCGCAAGGTGGCGCATCGCCTTGTGCTTGTTTCTGTGAGCGGTGCCGACAGCGACACTTACGGAAACGATGACGACAACTGGGCCTCGGCCATCAAACCGTTGGACCAGGGTACCTTCGATTCGCGAATCTTTCTGCGTGCCTTGTCCGATGTGGGTTACAAGGGTCCGATATTGCTTCACACCTACAACTTGAAGACGCCTGGGTTGCCTGGGTACGACAGGCACTTGGAGCGTTCATGGGGTTGGTGGCAGCGGGTGGTAGGCTCAAACTGAGACATTTTCCGGGCGGGATTCGCGCGACATTTGTGTTGTAGTCCTCCTTTCCCAGGAAGGACTATGTTTCCATCCTGCGCAGTTTGACCCCACATGGCACGGGTCATTCAAATTCCGAAATTCGATGGGGGAGTGAATGGGTTTCAAACCATTGTTCATCACGGGCTTGATTCTATTCCTGGGCTTGGTTTCATGTGATTCGACAACGAATGCACGTCTGGCGAGTGAGACTGGATCGATGGCCACCACCGTAGGTGAGGATTCTGGATCGGTTCAATTGCGAATGGTACTAGCAGAACCTGGTTTCCTTGCGCGTGGGCAGGCTGTGCCGCGATACCGAATCGAGCATATGGTCGCTGAACTGTACAAGGTGGGTGATGCCCTGCCGTTGATATCGGATACGATAGCAATTTACGGTGCACTCTATTTTGTATACAGTCGAATGCTGGATATCCGTAGCAGTTGGATCGTTAGGCTGAAAGCATTGGATTCTACAGGAGAAGTCAGGTACGAAGGTCAAGAGTCATTCCAGCCAAGACTGAACGAACAGACTCGACTTACGGTGACACTCCACCCGAAAGAATATGAAATGCGGCTTATGATGCTGGGTTTTGAGGGATTGAGTCGGGTGGAAGTTTCCGTAGGATATAACGACAACTTCAGTTGGAACTTCGATTCAACAGTACGCACCGGTGATACGGTTATGCTTTCCCATATTTTCAATTCAACCTTGGAGCCATACGCAACAACCCTTAGCTCGTCCCGACGTGTCATTGTTTCCGTTTTTGGCTCAAATTACGGCACCCAAGCAAAATTCTTTACATGTGATACAAACCTGCGTGTTCGATATGGCGAAGATTCGATTGTTCGACTAAATCTGCGATGGGTTGGAGGCAAATTCCCTATTGATACGATGGAATTGATGCTTGCGGATGCCGTTGTCCCGAGTCAGCCAATGTTTTTTGGGCTTGTGTATCCTAAAAACTTCCTGCCTGTAGGAGATACAGGCGCTTTCGTCGATATCCGGGATGGCAAGTCCTACGGGTTCAAACGATTCGGCGCAGTCACTTGGATGACGGAGAATTTACGCTATGGGTGTGATAATTGCGGCTTGGCTGGAGCTAGGTACCAGAACCCGGATTACGTTGCTACCGTCTGCCCGATCGGCTGGAGAATCCCCGCAGAAAAGGAATGGGAAGATCTGATCGAAACCGCTTCGCAGGGCGAGGGTGCGATGACGGGATTGATTCATCTCATGACGCCGAATTGGTTTTCTGGTGAACGGCATTGTGGTTACGAGGATCCTTCAAATCTTCCAGAGGATGCGCATCCCATTTGGTCGTGTGGCCCGGATCTCGGCGGGGAGCCTAGCGGGGGGGACGATTCAAGCGGCTTTCATCTGGTTCCGACCGGTCGGATCGATTGGGAGGGCGGGCATTTGAGTACATCCTACGAACTTGCGAACATGTGGTCGCGGTGGTCTGGTGGAATGTCCCATATCTCCATACATTATCGCAGCCATGCTTTCGTTCGCCCCATGGATTATGGTGAAGGAAAGTTTTTTGGTATCCGTTGCGTGACCGATTGAGGATGAAGAGAGAAGGCTTGCTTGTCGTTTCCGTCGGTTTCAATGAGCCTTGGCCAGGTTCAGGTGCGATCCAAGATGATCATAGCACCTCAGTTGTCTTCTGACCTGAATTGTCTGGGCTAAGGTTGATTGCTTAGTGACTGTTCCGTCGACGGATATGGACGCCAATTGGCTGTTGTGTTGGTGGTTGAAACGGCCTAATTCCTGACCCAGGAACGGCAATCACCTAGAGATTCACGCAGGAATTGTTCGCGCTCCTGGTGGATGCTCGCGTGCGTGTGCTTCCTGGCCATTTCCAAACCGCCTTGGGATAGGCGTGCAAGCTGAGTGGGTGAACCCATCAGGTGTTCGAGCGCGGTTGCCAGCGCCTGGGCATTTCCGGTTGGAAAAAGCAATCCGTTGGTGTCGTGCTCCACGATCGATGCGATTCCCGGAGTCCATGCTCCGACGACCGGTACTGCTTGGGAAAATGCGTCAAAGACGATCCGTGGTTGCTCGTCCAGGCGGTTGGGTACCGCGACCACGTCACACGAACGCACCGCTTTGTAGAACATGGGACCATATGGCAAGACCCCACCCGGCACGATCGCTCCTCCGGATCGTGCCGAGCGTTCAATTACCATCGTCTGCTCCTTCCCCGCCCCGTAGACCATGGCTTCGATCGCTATTCCTTTCCGGAGCAGGTGGTCGATCGCATCCAGGAAGATATCGATTCCTTTCGCATGTAAGAGGTGGGAGAAGTATCCCACCCGGAAAGAGCGCTTGGAGAAGTCGAACATATCGATTCCGCGTGGTGATTTTACCAGGCACTCGTCATCGATCCAGGAAGCGGGGATGACGCACTCCTGTCCTTTCGAGGGTCCTAGCGAGCGGCGGTAGTCTTCGGTGGTGAAGACGACCGCGTGTGCATTGGAAATCGCGAGTTTCGCAAAACGCTCCACCAATACTCGACGGAGTTTTGCCAACAGACCGGTTTTGGTGAGTCTCCACGACGACGTAGATTCGACCACGACCAGGAATTTTCGTTGGCCGAGGCGTCGCTCGAGCCACGCAACAAGTCCCCAATGGAGGGGGCGTTCGTTTAACGTCACATGGACAATTTCGTAGCCGCGCATGAGCTTCAGTACTCGGTGGAATTCGCGCAGTTCGCGCAATGGGTGCCAGGGGCAAGGCAGCGCCGAGTGTGCGCCAGGAAGATCGTGGAATTCAATTAGGCTCAGGATCTCACTCGGAATGGCGATCCAACCTTGGGGAGGCGATTGGTTGAGGATCGGGCACGCCAAGTCGATGTGTCGTAGGTAGCGAAAATGCAGCGCAAGATCCTTGCACCAGAGGTTAAGGGTGTACATGGTTCCGGCATACCTGTATACGGGGATCGCCGAGACGAGTAGATATGTCCGTGCGGGTTCGTGCAAGGGTGAGTTCCCTTTATTTTCGACAACTGGATGGTGGGGGAGTTGTGTTTGGCTAAACAGGGTGAGTGTCCAGCAACTAGCGAGAAACTAGAATCATGAATCTAGTTTCCGACGTGGCCTGGGTAGGAATTGATCGATTGCCTGTTCGACGGTTGAACCTCCTTGACGAGGCCTTGGCGAGCAGCTACTTTTCCCCCTCTCTACGAACATGGAGCGTTCGTCTAGCGGTTAGGACACTGCCCTCTCACGGCGGTAGCAGGGGTTCGATTCCCCTACGCTCTACTCGACCCAGAAGAAGCCACCGGCAACGGTGGCTTCTTCGTTTTCACCATTTCGGCAACACGCCTTCCGCGCCAGCGCGTGATTCCGGTGGAATTCGGTGTACCGGATTTCGAGAAGTGCCGACATTGCCAAATCTTGTCTATACTGGAATGACCGGTCCTTTTTGTTCCATCATTCACTCCAGGAGACATCCATGGCCGAACTCAAAGGCTCTCAGACCGAAAAGAACTTGCTGATGGCTTTCGCGGGCGAGTCGCAGGCACGCAATCGCTACACCTTCTTCGCCTCCAAGGCGCGCAAAGAAGGTCTTGAGCAGATCGCGGCCATCTTCGAAGAAACCGCCAATCAGGAAAGCGAGCATGCCAAGCGCTTCTTCTCGTTCCTGAAGGGCGGCGAGCTGGAGATCACCGCAACCTTCCCCGCCGGTGTTGTGGGAAGCACGCTCGAGAACCTGGAAGCTTCGGCCAAGGGCGAAGAACACGAATGGCAAATCGATTATCCTGCCATGGCCAAGACCGCGCGCGAAGAAGGCTTCGAGGCCATCGCCAAGCTCTACGAAGCGATCTCCATCGCCGAGAAGCAGCACGGCAAACGCTACCGCGACCTTTGGAAGAACCTGTCCGAAGGCAAGGTCTTCAAGAAGGACGGCAAGGTGGTCTGGCGCTGCCTGAACTGCGGCTACCTGCACGAAGCAGAAGAAGCCCCCAAGGTGTGCCCCGCCTGCGCCCACGCCCAGAGCTACTTCGAGCTGCTCGCCGAGAACTGGTGACCGTTTCTCTCGACGGAATTTGACGAGCAGACCCCGGTGGCGCCATGCCATCGGGGTCTTTTGTTCTAGAAACGAAAACGCCCCGCTCCACCGAAGGAACGAGGCGCTTCGTCAAATTCCGTCAGCGACGGAATCTGTTCAATGCTTAGGCCGCACCAATAGCGATTCCAATGAAGTCTTCCGCCTTGAGCGCCGCGCCGCCGATGAGTCCGCCGTCGATGTCCTTCTGCGAGAGAAGGCCCTTGGCGTTGTCGGGCTTCATGGAGCCGCCGTACTGGATGGGGATGATCTCGGCCACGGACGCGCCGTAGAGGTCGGTCATGACCTTGCGGATG
>JBDKGS010000088.1:0-13961 GCA_039798065.1 Fibrobacterota bacterium
CGAGCCGGGACAAGAAGTGTCACGACCATGGCGAACCCGGAGAAGATGGCGCCGGCAACGAAGTAGGGCGGGAAGATGGTGGTGTGCCAACCGGGAAGGATGGAGACCGCGAAGTCGAAGGACACGATCGTGTGCACCGACAACACCAGCGGAGTGGCGAGCGCGGCGAAGATCATGTAGGCGGTTTCGTAGTGGACCCAGTGGCGCATGCTGCCGCGCCAGCCCATGCTGAAGAGTCCGTAGAAGAACTTGCGCACGGGATGTTTGGCTCGGTCGCGAAGCGTCGCGAGATCCGGGATCATTCCCATGTACCAGAACAGGACCGAGACGGTCGCGTATGTGCTCACCGCGAACACGTCCCACATCAGCGGCGAACGGAAGTTGGTCCACAGCGGTCCGCGGAAGTTGGGGTACGGGAACACCCACATGATCGCCAGCCACGGACGACCCGTGTGCAACATGGGGAAGATACCCGCGCACGACACGGCAAAAACCGTCATCGCTTCCGCTGCGCGATTGATGGACGTGCGCCAGTTCTGGCGGAACAGGAACAAGATCGCCGAAATCAACGTTCCGGCGTGGCCGATGCCCACCCAGAACACGAAGTTCACGATGAACGTTCCCCAATCCATGCGATTGTTGATGCCCACCAGCTTGGTGCCGATGGTGAGCACGAACGTCCACGCCACGATGTACCCGAGAAGGATGGTCTTCGAGGTGAGGAGGCCCAGCCACCACCCCTTGGATCCCCACCGTTCGGCGGGAGCGCAGATGTCGACAGTGATGTCATGGATCGTCTTGCCTCCCGTCACCAGGGGGCGACGCTCGCGCAGAGACTCAGTGTTGCTCATGCTCGGCTCCATGTGCGGTGTTGGCGGTTCCGTGTTCCTTGGCCGTACTCTTCAAAGCCATCGCCGCGGACACAGCCTTCGGGTCGGCGGTATGACGTACACGGGGAAGGAAGGTCACGTTCGGCTTGACCTGCAGCCACTCGAGGACCTTGTACCCACGTTCGGCTTGGATCAACTTGGAAACCTTGGAATGCGGGTCCTTGATGTCGCCGAACACGATGGCTTCGGCGGGGCAGCTTTGCTGGCAGGCGGTTTGGATTTCGCCCTCGGGAACCTTGTCCAACCCGAGTTCCTTCGCTTCGTAACGGGCCCCCTGGATGCGCTGCACGCAGAACGTGCACTTTTCCATGACGCCACGCGAACGGATGGTCACTTCAGGATTGAAGGCCATGGCCAGCGGTGCGTTGGGAGTCCGTCCATCGGGGGTCTTCTCGTAGAGATCGACCAGTCCCTGGGCCTTCCAATTGTTGGTCCAGTTGAAGCGACGCACCTTGTACGGACAATTATTGGCGCAGTAACGGGTGCCGATGCAACGGTTGTAGGTCATCTGGTTCAGACCGTCGTCGGAGTGCGTGGTGGCCAGCACCGGACAAACGGTTTCGCACGGCGCATTGTCGCACTGCTGGCACAGCATGGGCTGGTGGGTCACCTGCGGTTCGGCCAACTCTCCATGGAAGTAGCGGTCGATGCGCAACCAGTGCATGTCGCGGCCGCGACGGACTTCTTCGAACCCCACCATGGGAACGTTGTTCTCCACGTGACACCCGACCACGCAAGCGGAACAGCCGTTGCACTTGTTGAGGTCGATGGCCATGCCCCACTGCTGCGGATCCTTGAACTTCGCGTCGCCCCACAGAGTGAAGAGCTTCACGTGGTTTTCGGGAAGGCCGGCCTTCTTGTCGTGAGCGTATTCTTCCCAGTTCACTTGGATCGCCACCTGCCGCCATTCGCCGTCGCCAGGTTTTTCCTGGTGGGCGAGATCGTGGTGGCTCTGGGTGGTGGAAAGACGTCCGTCCTTCGCGAGTTTGGTGGCGTTGGCGACAGAAATTGACTCCAAAGCGACGGAGCCCGCGACGGCCAACTTGCCGACGTCCACGCCGACGGTGGAAATTTTGTTGTGGATGCCCTTTCCATCGGCGCCGTAGGCGAGTTCGGTCCAGATTGGAAGTTCCGGATCACCCTGCAGCATGCGCAGCTTGGCGGTACGACCGTAGCCCAGCGCGATGCCCACCACGTCCTTGTGCATTCCCGGAACGACAAAAACCGGCAACTCGATCGGACCCGCCGCGGTTTCGAGCAGGAGGAAATCTTCGGACTTCACGCCCAATTCGGCGGCGCGCTTGGGCCCCACCAGGGCGGCGTTGCCCCAAACCATCTTGGTGACGGGATCGGGAAGTTCCTGGATGTGCGGATTGTTGCCCTGCGAGCCATCGCGCATTCCTGCTGCCCAGTAGGGAGCGATTTCCACTCCCGTGACGGATTTTGGCGCGGCGGCGAGCGCCGACAGATCCTGTCCAGCCAACGGACGCGCGGCCGATGCGGATTCGCGGGATGCGCGAACCATAGCGGAAGCGAAGCCACCGTTGCGCAAGCCATCTTCCCAGAACGCCTCGAAAGTTCCGACCACGTTGGACGATTTCTGCACATCGGCCCAGAACCCGCGAACGGCCTCGTGAGCGTTCGCCGAATTCCAAGGCGTTGCCTTGCCCAGCGCCTTGGTCCAGGCGATCAAGGTGTCGGTGGAAGAGCGGACTTCCTTGTACAGAGGCGCAATGGTGGGCTGCGCCAGATGGAACACACCCTTTTGCGGTTCAGCCGCGTTCCAGTCTTCCAACCAATGGGTAGTGGGCAGAACCAGTCTCGCCAATTCGGCGGTCTCGTCGCGGTGCAGCGAAAGCGACACGACGGTCTTGACCTTGGCGAGCGCCTTGCGGAAGCCCGACGATTCGGGAAGCGAGTAGGCGGGGTTGACTCCGTCGACGAAGAGAACGTCGACTTTCCCGGCGTCCATTTCGGCGACCAGCGCCGACAATTCTTGACTTCCCTTCGCGAATTGCAGCGAGGGCGATACGACACCATCGAGCGTCGCGCCTTCGGCTCCCAAAAGGACGTTGAGGATGGTCGCGGCCAGCTGGCCACGCACCGTGTCGGCGGCGAGCACAACGGTCTTGCCCTTGTGCTCGGCAAGATCCTTGGCCAGGGCCTGCAACGTGGCCGTGGCGACACCAGAAATACCGGCGAAGGATTCGACGGAGTGCTTGGAAAGAATGGCGTCGAAGCGTGCGTCCTTGGCTCCCAGAATGCGGGACACCTCGGCGGCCAGCGCAAATCCTGCATCGGCCACCAGGCTCTGACGAATCACGATCCGATCGTCGGCGTTGGTGCCCGTGTGGGAGACCAAACCTTCGATGGTGGTCAGGCGCAGCGGCTCCTTGTTGGCTTCCAGATCCCGTCGACGCGACAGGTCCTTGGCCAGATCAAGACGCCCCCATGAACCATTCAGGAAATCCGAACCCAGATCGAGTACCCGATCGGCCTTGTCCAAACGGATTCGAGGAAGGACGCGCGTCCCGTGGACCGCTTCCTGCACCTTGAGAGCGGCATCCGACGACATCGCGCTCCACACGACATCCTTGCCGTCGGCGAAGGATGCGAGGAAGGACGCCACAGCTTGGCGTTTGACTTCGGAGGGATAGGCTCCACGCAACCATCGGACGGTTTTTGCCTGGCGCAACTCGACAAGAATTGTCTCGTCGGCGGCCTTGAGCGCGACCGGTTGCCCAGCAACCAGAGGCGACTGCAACCGCTCGGGATCGTAAAGATCGTAGGTGGCGGCTTGGGCCGAGGCGCAAAGCGCACCGCGTCCGACCAAGCTTGCCTTGCGGCCTTCCAGCTTGAGGGGGCGGCCGTCGATGGTCTTGACCACCACGCCGCAGGCGTCGGCGCAACCTTGGCAGGCGCTGGAGTACCAGACCTTGGCGCCTGGAGTGGATTGATCGGGCCGATTGACTTCCGGAACGATCTTCTCGACCGGTCGTGCGCACCCCGCGAACCCGGCGACGGCGACGCCGGCACCCATGATCTTGAGGAATTCGCGACGAGCCGCGTCCGAAGGCTCGGCGAGCATTTCGGGATTTTGGAATTCGTTGAGGGTGGCTGGGGCCTTCAAGCCCTGGAGGTCATCCGGGCTCTTCCACTCGTGGGCTGCGTTCTTGTCGAACATGGACTCTCCGCTCAGTAGTGGCAGGTCTGGCAGGTGGTGGGGGCGTTGTGCCGGCCGGTGGCCGTGCTGTCACGGTGGCAGTTGATGCACCATCCCATGGTCAGCGGAGCCCACTGCTCCACCACGTTCATCCCCTCTACGGGTCCGTGGCAGGTCTGGCAGGCCACACCAGCGGCCTGATGTTGGCGATGGTTGAACCGGACAAAATCCGGCAAGTCGTGGACCTTGGTCCACTCCACCGGAGTTCCCTGGTTGTACCACTCCACCAACTGCTTCAGCTTGGGGCGGTCCTTGGTGGGGATCGCCGTGTGGCAGTTCATGCAAACTTCCATGCTGGGCAAAACGCCCTTGGATCCACGGTCGATGCCGGCGTGGCAATACAAGCACGGGATCTTGCGCTGGCCGGCATGCAGCTTATGGTTGTAGTCCAACGGCTGCGCGGGCTGGTGGCCCTGGTTGGCGTAGTAGAAAATGTTTGACGTTTTGCGCCATGCGTCGGGGACGATGGCGAAGAACGCCGCCATGACGACGACCGCCAGCAGCGCCAGCACACCGGCGAATGTCGAGATGGATTTGCGCTCTAGGGGCATTGGTTGAACCTTTCCCGTGTCGAGGCGGAGAATTGACAGATTTTGTCGTCAGTTGACGTCTTCGCGTTTCGCACCTGATGCCTGTCTCCGGTAGTAGTTTGGGACTCAGTCCAAATCTAATATCGGAACAGGAATTTCAAGGTGACTTGCGCAGGTAGGTTACCACTTCCAAATGCGGAGTGTGGGGATAAAGATCAATCAGGAATACTTTATCCATTTGGTAACCATTAGACACAATTTGTCTCAGGTCGCGAGCCAACGTGTCATGGCCGCAACTCACGTAGCGGATTGCCTGCGGACGGCATTCCAGCAGCCTTTGCAAAGCGACGGGTGTCAATCCTTGTCGAGGCGGATCGACAACCACGAGATCGGGATCGACTTGTCCGGATCGGATCCGGCGCGCGAGCCACTCCTCCACCGGAAGATCGTGGTAGCTGGATTTCCCAAGGTTCGCTGGCGCCCATCTTGCCGCCAACGGATCGCTCTCCACCGCGTGGACGGTTTCGAAACCGGCCTCGAGCCGGCTCGCGAAAAGTCCGACGCCGGCGTACAGATCCCACGCCTCGCCTCCGTGCGCGCCTTCCGTGACCAACGAAACCATCTTGGGGACCAGAGCCAGGTTGCTCTGGAAGAATCCGTCGACCGCGAACTTGAGACATTTTCCGTCCACAACCGCTTCGGCGGGCTCCCCCGGCTTGTCGCCGGGCCCGCGCAACCAACGCTTTCCTTGGGCACCCCAGACAAAAGCCGTCCTTTGGCGCCGATCGGCCCACGGATCCGATCTGCGGGTGGACAAGTCGTTCCATACACCCTGGAGTTCCTCGACCAGGATGGGGCATTCGCGCAGTTCCACCGCGCTGCGCGTTCCTTCCGCGAAGAAGCCCCAAGGCGCCCCGGCCCTGTCGGGAGGCTGCAATTGGGCACGGTTCCTGAACCCCCACGGCTCGCCATGCACGATCTCGATTTCGGGCCAGGCTTGCAGTTTGCCCAGCCTGGCGAACGCGTCCTCGAGGATGGACTTCTTGGCGCGCAGCTGGGAATCGTATGACAGAAACTGCCAGGAACATCCGCCGCATTCGCCGAAATGCGCGCAGCGCGGCTGGACACGATCCGTCGAGGGCTCCAGCACCTCCACGACGCGCGCTTCCAGGAACCGGCCCTTGTCGAGCGTGATCTCGGCCAGCACGGTTTCGCCCGCCGCGGCACCTTCCACGAAAACCACCCGACCCTGGTCGCGCGCCACGGCACGCCCACCGGTGGCCATCGACTCGCAGCGGAGTTGGAGCCGGTTCACTTCGCGTTGCAAGCGGCGGAGACGAACGAGCCTTTTTCCACCCGCAGGACTTCCACTCTCACGTTGTTGCGCCCGAGCGGATCCAACTCGATGTCGGCTTGGGCGCCGACGTGGACCACCGGTGTGGGAAGTCGTGGCATCAGCGCGAGTTGGGTGGCATCCCATCCCAGTGCGGCCAAACGATCGGGAGCGTCGGTTCCGGCTCCACGCCACTTCTGCGCGAACGTCTTCCAGCTGGGACGATTTTCGTCAGGCACGTTGTCGGTGACCACGAGCGCCCCGTCCATGCGCCCCGCGGTCTCGAGAAGGAACTGCCTCGAATGCCATCCCGAGGCTCCGATCCACAGCGGCTTGAGTCCGACGGCGGAGGCCTGCCCGCCCATCGACGAGGCTTCCGCGGAGCTTTCTCCGGGAGAAAAGACCAACGGGGTCAACCCGACGGTGTCTTGTCCGCGACGACGGGCCAGATCCGCCGCGGTCCTGCGCAACGCTTCGAGTTGGGCACGGAAGTCGGTGCTGCCCGCGTTGTAGCTCTTCTGCCAGGCGATGCGCCCGCCCAAGCGGACAAATTCCGTCCGGAATCCGTCGGAAACGGCGTCTCCGAAGTCGCCCTTCGGCCAAAGAACATAGGCTTCCGACGCACCTAGACAATTTTTGGCTCTCCGAGCCGCTTCGATTCCCTGTTGGGCGGTGGTCACGTTCACCTGCCAGGCGGAAGGCGCCAAGCGCGACACCCCGGGGCTGGTGGCGGCCGGCAAGAGCAGCGGGACGCTTGGAGCCCATCGCGCCATTTCCTGCGCCACGGCGGCCGCCGTATTGGAAAGCAACGGACCGACAACCGCCCTGGGCCGTACCACCCGCAACAATCCGCGCACCAGGAAAGCCGCCTGCATCGGATCGGGAGGCTCGTCGATCTGGATCATTTTCACCGCAGCCTCCTGGGCGGCAAGCGCCGCGCCGCGCGCGACCCTCTTGCCGATGGGCGCGTACGCTCCCGTGGTCGGCAGGATGACCACCAACGGAGACTTGCCGTGGACCGTTTCGAAGGCTGCCGCGAGATTGGCGACCAAGGAGTCGTCGAGCGGCAATCGCGAAGGAAGGGCGAGCATTTCCTCGGCGGCGAGCTTGCCCGATTTCGCCCAATCGCGCAAGGTCTCCCGCGCCTGCGCCGACGCGACGCGGTCGGAACCGGAAACGACTTCGGTCAGAATCTGACATCCTCGCCGCTGATCGCCCAGGGCCAACGAACTCCACGCGTCGATGAGCCGGGACCGGAAGCCCAGAATCGAACCGGGGAATTCCGTCTCGAATTCCTGCGCTGCGGCCTGGGCTTCTTGTGCCCGGCCTGCGCGCAGGAGCATTTCCGCACGCAGGAAGGCCGAGGCCTCCGACGAATCGGAAAGCTTGGACAAAACTTGTTCAGGAGCCGAACCGCGAAGTTCGGCCACAGGGTTTGGAGCCGATGCCAAGGTCAGCACCAGCGTAGCGATCGAAATCATCCTGCCGCCCGTTCGAAGGCTTCGGCGAACTCGGCGCCGGAAGCGAATCTGTCATCGGCCTTCACCGCGAAGGCCTTGTGCACCACTTGCTCGATCGGTCCCGCGAGGTCCGGTCGATGCACCGACAATTTCGTGCAATTTCCTTTGAGGATCGCACTGCAAAGCGCGGTCAATCCTTCGCCATGGAAGGGCATGCGCTGCGTCAGAAGCTGGTACACCACCACTCCGAAGGAATACAGGTCGGAGGAGGGCCCCACCCTTGATCCCTGGAGCTGTTCCGGCGACATGTAGTTGGGTGTGCCCACCGTGGTGCCCGCCTGCGTGAGGGTGACGTCGGGGGTACGAGCCACGCCAAAATCCATGAGCTTGATGGCACCGCTTTGGCGCACGATCATGAAGTTGGAAGGTTTGACGTCGCGGTGCACCACTTGCGAGGTATGCGCGGTATCCAATGCCTCGGCGATCTGCTTCACCCACGACACGATCGCCTTCGGACGCACACCGTTGTGTTCCTTGATCCACTGCGCGAGGGTCTCGCCTTCCACGTATTCCAACACCAAGTACAACAAGTCCTCGGCCTGCCCGAAATCGAACACGGTGTTGATGTTCGGGTGGTGCAGCGAACCCGCGATGCGCGCCTCTCGCAAAAAGCGCTGCTCGGTGGTATGCCCCTTCGATTTGTCGCCGCGCAAGATCTTAATCGCCACGCGCCTGTCCATGACCGGATCGTGCGCCGAATAGACCTTGCACATGCCTCCCGATCCAATCGACTTGAGGTCGACATATCGACCCATTCGAACCAACTCGCCGTCGAGTCCACGTTGGATTTGGCTTTCGCCTGCGGTTTGCGCCACTGCGATCTCCAGCGTGGAGCTCGATCCTGGAGGCGTGATGGCGTTGCGCTGCGTATCCGATGTCCGCTGCGGCCGAGGCGGTAGCACCGCTGCGGCATCGCGACGCAGGAACTTCTTGCCAGCTGCCACCTTGGGCCACAACAAGACGGAAAATGCCGCACCCGCAGAGGGCAACACGATGGACAACGGCGGAAACCAGAGATCGAACCGGAACGCCAACCACCAACCGGCCATCCCGGCCCCGAACAACACCAATAGCGCCATCAGAGTCCAGCGTCGACGCGATTGACGCAGTCCCACCGCCATGAGAACGGCGGCAAGCAGCATATACCCCCAACCCACGAACTTGCCCCAGGTCGTTTCGCGAACCACCACCTGGTCCATGAGCCCCAAAAGAAGCGAAGCGGTCACTTCGGCGCGAGGCAGACGATTTCCGGCAAGCGGGGCGGAGAACGGAATTTCCAAACCAGGAACCAAGCCTGTCGAAGTGAGCCCGATCACCACGATCCGCCCCTGGAACATTTCGTTGCCGGCCTGACTCCCCAAGGCCATGGCGGCGTTCACCATCGGCACTCCTTGTCCAGGAGGCCCCAAGGGCCGGAGCATCAATCGCCCCTTGGAGTCCAATGGGATTCGCCCATGTACACCTTGAATGGCCCGCTCCTCTGGAAACCACCAGGTTTCGGGGGTGCCGTTGGGAGCCGAGGCCAACAATGCTGCCAAGGCAAGGGACGGAACCAAATGCCTGCCATCGTTCCAGATCACAGGAAGCGACAAGCCCGCCTGTTCATCGACCAACGAGTCGAGTCCCACCACGATCCGGTCGTCGCAAGGCACCCCCTGCGGGAAATCCTGCACCGCGATCCGGCTGAACCCGTCTTCCAAGGCTGTGGATGGATTGCGCCAAAGACGACAGGAAAAGCTGTCAGGAACCGTCCGCAGTCGCGACGGCACCACCACCGGAATGCCGCCGGGCAGGTTGCTCCACAATGCGGGCGTTGGCGAGTGGTCGGGATCGGTGAACAGGGACTTGTCCAGGACGATGGTACGAGCCCCCCCGGAGGCCACCGACTGGATCAATTCGTCGACACGCGATGCAGGCCAAGGCCAAGGTCCCTGGGCATCCTGGGCGGCATTGTCGATGTTGACCAACACCACCGGAGCGGCGCCTTCGCGATCGGAACGCATGGACGGCCCGATCACCCGCAACAACGTCGAGTAACCGATTTCCGACGACACGATCCCCGTGGACAGAAGGGTCAGTCCAAGAAGTGGGAGGGCGACTCCCGAAACGATGGCCAGAATCTTTCGGCTCATGTGCGTCCAAATCTAGTGCGGAGTCTGGAAAGGACGGGATCGATTCCCGGCCAACGACGGAAGGCTGCCCATGCAACCACAAGAACGGACGCGACCACGGCTCCCAAAATTCCGGCGAAAGGAACCGAAAGCCAGCCAGCAAAAACCCATCCCATGGCACCGGCGACAGCACTTGTCACAGCCACTTCCACAGCCAGCTGCGCCAAACCTTTGAATGCCTCAGCACCTTGCGGAGCTTTTCGCCAGGCCAGCGTGAACACCACGGCTTGAACGAGGACAAGCAGGACGAGTCCGGGCCCGATCCCCGATTTTCCGAACAGATCGATGGACGCCGCCCACAGGGGCCAAGCCACCACGATGCAGGCGGTGCTCAAGGTGGCTCCTAGCCAGAATTTGCCGCGTGCGTACATGGCCCGCACCAGGACGATCTGCATGCACCACGGGAACACGCACCAGACCATGGTGGAAAGCGGCAACGCCACCGCGGCAACCGCCACGTCGTCGAACCGGCCGCGTCGAAACGCCAGCTTCACGATGTCGTGGGCGAAAATCGACGTGATGACGGAAACTGGCAATAGAATGACCACCAGCCTCTTGAGCGTGCCGTTGAGCAGCTCTTGCAGCTTTGCCCATTGCTGCGAGCCGGCCAACTCCACCATGTACGGGTACGACGCGATCCCCATGGACGCTCCGAACAGACTCACCAGAACTTGAACCAAACGAAACGCGTAGTTCGCCTGGGAGACCGCGCCTGTTCCTAGGTATCCCGCCAAGCGCCGCAGCAAGAATTCGCTGGAAAAGACCAGTCCCAGCCCCAACATGAGCGGTAGCGAACGCCACAGGAATGCTTTCAGATCGGCGGATGTATTGGTTGGCAATTGCATCCGGTTTCCGGTGGCACGCACGCCCCAGCCCTGCAAGATCAAATGCCCGACCAACGCTCCACCCAGCACGCCCCAGGCGAAGCCTTCCGCTCCCATCCAAGGAGCGAGAAACCAGCCGCCAGCCAGGATTCCAAGGTTGTAGATCAATGGGGCCAAAGCGGGGTACAGAAACCTGCGGTGGGCGTATTGCACTCCGTTCCAGGCGCCCGCCAACAAAAAACAGATCTGGGCAGGCAGCAGAATACGGGTGAGATGAACGGCGCTTTCCATGGCAGGGGTTCCAGCAAGTCCTGGTTGCAAAAAGCGCAGGGCAGGCTCGGCGAAAAGCCAAAGAACAGTGATCGCAACCGCTCCGCTCACGCCCAGAAACAACACCACAGCCGATAGAAAACGCGACGCTTGAACCTGTCCGCGCTCCTTCAGCGCCGCCATGTACAACGGTACGAACGAAAGCGAAAGGAATCCTCCGGCCAGCAACGTGTTCACCAAATCGGGGAGCATGAACGCGGTGGCATAGGCGTCTGCTTCGACTCCAGTCCCCAAACGCGCAGCGAGCAACCCCTCGCGGACCAAGCCTAAAATGCGGCTTGCCAACGTGGATGCCATCAGGACCAGGGCAGCCCTGGCCATTCCTTTTTGGGTGTCGCTCTCCATAATGCTTGGATTCAAATCTAGACTACCAATTCGCCAATTCTGACACCCATCGGAGTTGCCCCCCTTGCGGGGAAGGTTCAGGGTTGGTACATTTCGCGGCTCGATTTTCAATCCGAGGAAAAGGACACTCTCATGGCCACGATCTTCCGCCTCCAGCGAGGCGGCCGCAAAAATCGAAGCTACTTCCGCATCATGGTCGCCGACTCGGCGCAGAAGCGCGACGGTCGCTTTCTTGAGGAAGTCGGCACGTACGACCCGTTGAAGGTTCCGGCCGCAATCACCCTCAAGGAAACAGCGATCCTTGATTGGTTGGCAAAGGGCGCCGAGCCCTCCGACACCGTCAAGTCCATCTTCCGTCGCCACGGACTGCTCGCCAAGCGCGAAGCCGTGTTGGCTGGACAGGACCCGGCTTCCGTCGGCAACGTCGTGAAGACCGAAAAGGCCAAGAAGCCCGTCGCCTCCAAGAAGGCCCAGGCTAAGGCCGCCGCGGCAGCCAAGGAAGCCTGATCCAATCCGGGACTTTTCCCGATCGCCTTGTCGCGGTCGGGAGACTTCTCTCTCCGCATGGCCTGAAAGGGCATCTCAAAGCGGAGTCGCACAGTTGGGACCCAAATCGATTGGGCCGATTGCGCGAGGTGGTTCTCTGGTCGTTGGTTCGCGAAGAATCTCGTAAAATCGTAGAAGCCATTCCGCAGCCTGCGGGATGGCGTTTGCGTTTTGAAGGAATCAACGATCCCGAAACCGCCAAGCTCTACGGTGGTTCGTGGATTTGCGTTCCCGCCGATCAAGCCAAACGTCCCGAAGGCGGCTGGATCGAAGCCGACCTCATGGGCATGCCCGTGGTCGACGAGGCTGGCGTGGTACTGGGATCCTGCAAAGGCCTGGCCGACCTCCCCACGCTGTCCATCAACGTGACAGGAACTGACGGCAAGGAGATCATCTTCCCCATGGAAGGCCCGTTGGCCCCCACGGTGGACATGGACTCCAAACAGATCAAGGTCGAACGGGAAACGTGGGACGCCCTCTCGTGAGGGCCGATGTCATCACGCTATTCCCGCAGATGTTCCAGACCTTGGAGCATTCCATTCCTGCCAAGGCGACAAAAGCTGGCGTGTTCGACCTGCGCCTGCACAACTTGCGCGATTTTCCGCTCAACCGCTACGGGGCGGTCGACGACTACCCCTACGGCGGCGAGCCCGGCATGGTACTGCACGCGCAGCCGCTGGAAGACTCGCTTCTCAAGGTGCTCGATGGCCGCGAAAACGTGCCGGTTATCTATCCGCATCCGCACGGCAAGACGCTCACCCAGGCCGATGTGCGCGAATGGGCCGAGGTGCCGGAAATTGTCCTGATTTGCGGGCACTACAAAGGCATCGACGAACGGTTCCGCTACGAATACGTGACCCATGAATTCTCGGTGGGCGACTACGTTCTGTCCGGCGGCGAGATGGCAAGTATTGTCTTCCTGGACGCAGTGACCCGCTTGCTGCCTGGTGTGCTGGGCGACGAAGGCTCGGCGCGCACCGACTCGTTCGAAGAACCGCTTTTGGGTTGGCCTGTGTATACGCGCCCCGAAGTGTGGAACGGACTGAAAGTGCCGGAAGCGTTGCTTTCGGGCAACCATGACAGAATCCGCAAGTGGAAGCGCAAGCAGCAGCTGCTTTGGACCATGGAGCGCCGGCCCGATTTGTGGAAGGCGCACGAGATGACCAAGGAAGATTGGAAGCTGCTCGAGGACGAGACGCTGCGCTAGGCTTTTCGGGGAGATGTCTCTCCCCGCGCACTCCGCCCTTCGGGCTTGTGCTCCCCACTCTCCGCTGCGCGGGGCTTTTGTCGCTGACGGTTTTTGTCTCGTTTGACTGCCGTCAGATTTTGTCATTCTTGTCTCTTCAGACTCGCATCTGGGCTTTTGCAGGCTGCCGCCTGCATTGGTTTCACTGGAGACGCCGCCGGGCTCTCCCGTGACCCTCTAGCGGCCAAGGGCCCTCGTGCCGGGCCCTTGGATCCCGGCACCCAAGGGGGCCGCTACTTCCGGGCGACCCACTGGAGTTTTCACCCATCGGCCTACCTAGGCCGATGGACTGTTGGGTCGCCCTCCATGAAACGCGGCCCCCTGTGGGGATCCCCCGCCAACTTTTGGCTGGTGCCGTATTTTGACGTGATTGCCGGCTCGCGAATCGTGCTTACACCATCGTGCACAGGCTGGTGATCGCCTATCGCCACAAGCGACATGCGTCGCGTATTGGAATCGGCGGCGGTGGACGCGGACGGAATGTCGCACGGTGAACCCGCAATCCGGAGATGGGCCCGTGCGACCTGAAGTCCGCGTTCTCCGCCGACCGCGAAGCCACAGGTGCGGATCTGACAGAAATTGCATCAGTTACTGGCGAATCTCGTTCGATGTCATCGCGATGCAGATCGTGACGGGTTTCGAGAAGCCCAGAAGGGAACGTTGGCGGATGGTGGCGCAGCCGCCGGTCTGGTCGTAAGGGATCGGGAAGGCGATCGAATCGTTCGAGCGTGGGATGATCATCTCCGATCGGGTGTACGATACGTTGTCGCCTTTCCAGGAGACCTCCCACGAACTGAATGCGTCGCCGGCGGTGGCTTGGTCGGCGATTGCGATGGAATCGCCTGGATGCCAGCCGATGTGGACAAGATTTGGCACCTTCTTGGTGGAGTCGCCGGTGCTGATCGAGAGCGTAAGACTTTCTGGTGCGGCCACTCGGGAGAAGGTTTCCGATCGCCAGACGCCGGTTTGGCTGTCTTCGTCCAGGAGTTGGACGGCGAATTGG
>JBDKGS010000089.1:0-13898 GCA_039798065.1 Fibrobacterota bacterium
CGCCACGGCTCCATGAATGGCAAGATCGCCTACGTGGTTTCCGGAAACATCAACATGTCCGGAACAACCGGTCCCGATCTCGGGCTGCGGCACCACCTGGAAATGAAGCAGGGGTTCTGATCGCATGCCGGGCATCGATCGCAAATTTGCGACAGGACTTGTCGCCACGCTGCTTTCGGAAGGGCTTGGTCGCGGGTCTGCCTTGGTGTTCCAGTTCATCGTGGCGAACCAGCTGGGCGCATCCCGCTACGGCCAGGTCGCACTGGCCCTGGCTTCGGCCGCGCTGCTGTTCCCGCTCGCCGACATGGGTCTGCAGAATCTGTCGCTCAAGCTGGCCACGCGAGATGGGGCAACGGAAACCGTCCCGCGCCTTTTGAGCCTCAAGGCGTTCTTCGCTCCCGCCTACCTTCTTCCGTTGGCGGCCTGGTTCTTCCTGACAAACGATCGCGGCTTCGCACTCGCCCTGCTCTGGGCGGGATGCTTCTACATGCTCCAATCCCTCGGCGATATGCTCCGACAGGTCTACCGCGGCCAGTCGAAGGCCAAGCGAGAACTCCTCGCCCGGTTGGGGATGCCGCTTGGAAACATCGCTTCCTTGGCGGCGGTATGGCATTGGAAACCTGGCCCCGAAGGGGCCTTGCTCGCGCTTTGCCTGGGACCAGGCACCCTTGCCGCGGCCTACTTGTGGCTTCTGCCTCAGGGGACCATTCGCTTCGCGTTCGGATCACGGGAACGGGAGATTGTCGTAGGCAATCGCGGCCTTCTCCTCCAGTCCGTGCTCTACCTTGCCATCGTGGGAATGTCCACCCGCATCGACGCGTTCGTGTTGCAGGGCTATGCTTCGACACGGGAAGTGGGACGGTACTTCGCGGTGCTGAACTTCGTGATGGCCGGCGGCTTTCTCGCGCAGGGATTCTCCTCCTTCCTCTACCCGAGACTGCATCGACAGATTTTGCAACGACGGAGGGCGTTCTTCCGCGCCGCGGCGATCCAAGGCGGACTCGGACTCGCGATGTTCGCCGCCGTCGTCGCGATCGGACCGTTCCTCTTCACCCACATTTTCCATTCCGGCTCCTACGCCGGTGCAGAAGGACTGCTTCCGGGAATGGGCGCACTGCTCCTTTGCACCACGCTCGACTGGCTGTGGCTGGCGGTGCTGCTGGGCAAGGACAGAATTTGGCTCACTTGCGTCGGACTGGTCCCCATGCTGGCCGCCAAAGCCTGGCTGGGTCCGATCTGGGCATCGCGTTCGGGCGCCGACGGAATGCTGCACGCCGCGCTTGCGGGAAGTGTGGCCACCACTCTGATCGGTGCGGTCGCGGCCTACCGGACCTTCACAGCGGGCGACGAAGCAAGCAACTGAGATTGGTGCTGTAGTGGCTGGAACGGCACAAAGGCAACGTCGCCGTCCCGACCAGGTTGACCACCAAGCGGAGCGGTGCGAAGATCTTCCCCGCGAACAGGTGGAGAACGCTATTCAGGATCGATTGGAACGCAGGAAGGTCTTCCCGGATGTCCACCACTTCGAGGCCGACATCCTCGGCCATCCCCGCAAACCCGTAGCGTGTGAACCTCCAGAAGTCCCAAGGCTCTTCGTGGAGACGCCAAGCCATCGGGATGGTCACGATGCACCAACCGCCGGGCTTGAGGCACCGTGAAATCTCCTCCAATGCCACCCAAGGCCTGCGGACATGCTCCAGCACCTGCGTTGCCAGCACGCCGTCCAACGTGGCGTCCTTGACAGGAAGTGACAAGGCGTCGCCGATCAGATCCGGCTCAGCTCCTTGCGTGACCGGATTCAATCCGATCCATCTCGCATCGGGAATCATCCATTGGTAGGGCCTGTTGCCGCAGCCAAGATCCAGGACAAGTTCGCCTTTGCGATGTTCGATCATCGCGACCAGGCGATCCAACGACCTCTGGATCGCTCTTTGTGTGAGGTAACCCGTCCAGGTGATAGATGGCCCCGAGGAGCGAAGTCGATCGACACTGACACCGACATCAAGGACACCCAACGCCTTCGGCTCCGCGTTGGCGATTGATTCCTGTCTCGATTCGGTCTGGGTCGTGTGGCTGGTCATTGCTGGATCAATATGCATTTGGCGGATTGATACCATCTTTGGTTCCTGATGCGCATCCAGCTTGTGAACGACTACCAGAGCGGAGGCGGGGCCGAAGTCCACCTCCACGCCCTCGCCACGCTACTTCGTTCCAACGGACACGAAGCCGATGTCCTCCATGGTCGCAAACATCCCATCCACTACGCGTCCATGCTGTTCAATCCTTGGCTGTTCTTGGCTTCGGTGAGACGATTCCGGGCCTTCCGACCCGATGTCGTCCACGTCCACAAGTACAACCTGCTGTGGTCGATCGCACCGTTCCTCGCCGCGAAGAGCCTGCACATCCCGGTGGTCTGCACCACCCACGATTTCAGCGCCGTTTGTCCCGAAGGCTGGATGACCCGCAGGGATGCTTCCGTCTGCCAGACAGGATTTGGCAAACACTGCTTCAACACGCGCTGTTTGCGGAGCACCACCGTCGCGCTTGACGGATATCGTCGCTTCAATTCGGCGCGCCTCGCCTTGCAAATCCCCGTCCTGCGCCGCACGGTGAAGCACTTCACCGCACCTTCGAAATTCCTGGCCGAATGGGTCGCCAAGATCTACACTGGCGTCCCCAGCACCGCGCTACCGCTGTTCATCGATGTTCCCGACCTGCAGAACGCGGAGCCCGCGTTGGCAGACCAGTTCACCATGTTCCACGCCGGCCGGATCGAAAAGGAAAAAGGCCTCCAATTCCTTCTGGAAGCGATATCCAGGACGCCGAACATCCGGATGAGGATTGCCGGCGACGGCGGCTACAAGTCCGATCTGCAAGGGCTCTGCAAACAGCTTGGCATCGAGAATCGCATCGATTGGCTCGGCAAGCTTCCGCGCGAACGAGTCTTGGAGGAGTGCCGCAACGCCCATCTCGCCGCGCTTCCCAGTCTTTGGGTCGAAAACGCACCCGTGTTCGTACTGGAAGCCATGCGAGAGGGCTGCCCCGTCGCCGCATCCAGAGTGGGCGGCTATCCCGACCTGATCAAGCATGGAGAGAACGGATTCCTGGTGGAGCGCGGGTCCGTCCAAGGGTGGGTGGATCTTCTTCTGGGCGAGGCCCCGGCATCCGACAGATTCCGGCTCGGCGTTTCGGCGAAGCGACGAATCGCGGAAGAACATGCGCCGCATCTTTTCCTCGAGCGGATTTTGTCAATATATCGGGATTGAGCGGTAGAACTTACAGCGCCGCTCCCACAACCACCCCCGATGCCAGATTCTGCCAATCGCCATTGCGGTCAGGATCCCATCGAACCTCCCCCCTGACGCCCCTCAAAACAACGGGCGAGGCCACCCCCGCGAAATGCCCACTGGCACCAAAGTCCCCCGGGATCGGAGAATATCCAGGTTCGATTTGCTAAACTCGGTAGAAGACTGAAGGGACCCATACAGGAATGACACAAATCCGTCACCCCATGCGGCTGTGCATCCACGGCCACTTCTACCAACCACCGCGCGAAAACCCGTGGATTGGCGAAATCGAAGCGCAGGAGAGCGCGGCTCCCCACCACGACTGGAACCAGCGGATCGCGCGCGAATGCTATGCGCCCAACGGTTCGTCGCGCCTGCTGGACCATTGGGGTCGTATCCGCGGTCTGGTGAACAACTACCGGTATTTGTCGTTCAACTTCGGGCCCACCCTGCTGGACTGGATCGAGAAGCACGATCGCGACACCATGGAACGGATCCTGGAAGCCGACCGCCTGTCGCGCGCCGACCAGGCCGGCCACGGCAACGCCATCGCGCAGGTGTACAACCACACCATCCAGCCCTTGGGCACCAAGCGCGACCGCCAGACCCAGATCAAATGGGGGTTGCGCGACTTCAAGTCAAGATTTGGCAGGGACTCCGAAGGCATCTGGTTGGCCGAGACCGGCATCAACATGGATACCGTGGTGGATCTGATCGAGGCGGGCGTGAAATACACCATCCTCGCGCCCACCCAGGCCGACCGTGTCCGGCATCTGGAGCACGACGAATGGAAGGATGTCTCGGATCAAAGCGTGGATCCAGGCAGACCCTACCGCATCTATCCTCTCGACGAACATGGCGAGCCGCTTTGCGGCGGGCATTTGGACGTCTTTTTCTACGACGGCCCGATTTCTTCGGCCGTGGGTTTCGAACACCTGCTTCGCGACGCGAGCGGATTCTTCAACAAGCTCAAAGGCGCCTGGAACCCCGAGACCACCACGCCAAGACTTGTCAATATCGCCACCGACGGCGAATCGTACGGCCACCACGAGCCCTTCGGCGACATGGCCCTGGCCTATCTGTTCGAGACCCTTTGCCCGCGCGACGGCGTGGTCCCCACCAACTACGGACACTTTTTGGAATTGTGCCCGCCAGTGGAGGAAGTGCGTCTCAAGAATTCCCATGGCGAAGGCACCGCCTGGAGTTGCGCCCACGGCACGGGCCGCTGGCAACGCGATTGCGGCTGCGGCGGCGCAGGCCCCGGCGGCTGGAACCAAGCATGGCGCACGCCTTTGCGCAAAGCCATGGAAATGGCCCGCGACGCTGCAGAACAAGCCTGGGACGTCCTTTCTCCCGATCTATTGATCGGTCCGTGGGATGCTCGCCTGGAATGGGTGGCCACGCGCACCGGAGCCACAACCCGCGAGGCTTGGCTTGCCCGCCACCTGCGACCCGAGCTTGGCTCGGAAGGCCGCTCCCGGGCGCTGGCCCTCATGGAGCTGGTTCGCATGGGACAGTTCTGCCTCACCAGCTGCGGATGGTTCTTCGACGATCTGGGCGGCCTGGAGCCGGTGCAGAACATGCGTTACGCGCGTCGCGCCTGCGAACTCCTGGAGCTGTTGGGACGCCCTTCTCCGGAACGACGGATTCTGTCAACTCTGGAAGAGGCCGTCTCGAACGTCGACGCCCGCACGGGGAAATGGATGTGGGAGAACTGGGTCCGTCCCCGCTGGAACGCGAGCCATCTCGTGGCCGCGCACGCCCTGTTCGAGCGGCTGGTGGAAACCCCCGAGGATTCCGACCCCGCTCCCCTTTTCCAGCACCACGCCGAACTGACCCTGACAAATCCTGTCGCCGGAGCCTGGCAAGGCCGCGCGGTGGTCGTCGATCCGGAATTGGGCGTGTCCACCACTCTGCGGGTTCTCGCCTGGCAGGCCGACGGCATCCACCCCGAGGTCCGGATCCTGGAAGACGGACAGGAACTGCCCGCTGTGGACTGGACGCTTTCGGCGAAGGCCCTGGCCTCGGACGTGGCGCACAAGTGGATCTGCCGACCGTTCCATCTACCCGACCTGCTTCTGGACAAGCGTCGCGACCTGGCCGACCGACGCATCCAGCACGCGCTCGACGACCTGCTTGCGTTGCATGAACAGCTGGACATCGCTTCCCAGGATCCTCGAACCGACTTGCAATCGCTTGGCGTGGCGGCTCCGGCCTTCCTGCTGGCCTCGCGACAAGTGCTGCTCGAACACCGACTCAACGACGCGGTTCGCAAGACCCTCGAACATCCCGACGCCCGTTCGGTGAAGGAGGCCGTCTCGGCCCTCGACGAAGCCAAGTCCCTTGGCATCAAGCTCGACGCCAGGTTGCCAGGGCGCGTCCTGGATCGCGCCTTGCAGGACCAGATGAAGCGGGTCTCGGTGTCGGCCGACCCCGCCGCCGCGGCAAGCCTCAAGATCCTTCTGGACTTGGCCGAAGCCGCGGCGATTCCTGTCAGCAAGGCCCCTCTGGAAAACCTTGGCGAACGCATCCGCACCGAAAAACTCGACCCCCTCCTTCGCTCCCCGTCGCTGAACGACGCCAACAGACAAAAATCGTCGATTTGGATCGGGATCCTCGAAAGGCTCAACTTCAACATGGAAATCGAACGCGAAGCGCTCGGTTGGAACACCAACGCATGACCATCGCCGCAACGCTGCTGCAAGCGCGACAGATCGAAGCCCGCGTGGTCCAGGTCGCCAAGGAAATCGACAAGCACTACGCCGGCGACGAATTCGTGATGCTGGTGGTGCTCAAGGGCGCGATGGTCTTCGCCGCCGACCTCATGCGCCAGATCCGCACGCCATTCCAACTTGAATTCGCCCAGTCGCGCACCTACGGCGACTCCACCACCCCCCAGAACACACCGGCGGTGATCGGTCCCGATCTGGAGAAGATTTCCGACAAGCACATTCTGCTGGTCGACGACATCCTGGACACCGGCGCGACCTTCCTGGCCCTCAAGGAATGGCTTCTGGAACGCGAGGCGCTATCCGTGCGCGGCTGTTTTCTGCTCGACAAACCTTGGCATCGCGACGCATCCATCAAACCCGATTTCTTCGGGTTCCAGGTTCCCGACGTGTTCGTCGTGGGATACGGACTGGACCACGCCGAGAAGTACCGCAACCTTCCGTACATCGCCCAGTTGGCGAGCCCGGCTCCATGAGGTCGCTTCTGCTCGCGGCCTCTTTGGCCGCCTCCGGATTCGCGAATTCGCCCGGTTGGCCCGCCGACATGAATTCCCTTCGCAAGGCATGGAACCTGGCCCCCGCCGATGCCGCCCGTCGTGGTCTTTGGGAATGCCGGAAATTGTCCAAGGCCTCCGATCGCATCCTGGTCCGCGCCGACTCGACCAAGGACGGCTCGACCCGTTCCCTGGAATGGACCGCGGAATCCGGACTTTCGCGGAAGGATCTTCCCGAAGACGTTTTCTGGGCGATCCTGGACGGCGCTTCGCAAAACGCGGAATGGACCGAGGCCGATCCCGACATCCTCCCCAAGGCGTTCCTGCGAACCATGGAAGAGCCCGCCTCGCAGGGTTTCTTGTGCCGCTCCTGCAAACCCCGGCTGGTGGCAGCCACCTTCACGCGCCACGGCGCCACCGGCTTGCGCATCGCCTCCATGCCGGAATCCGCCCCGACAATTTCTGTCGGACTGGCGCCTGGAATCACCGAGGACGGCATCCGCTCGCTGGCCTCGCAGCGCAGCCTTTCCGTGGATGTCGCCAATCCCTGCAAGGACAAGGGCGGCATCTGCACCATGGAACTCGGTGGAGCTGCCGGACAGAAATGGGTCTTCACCCGCGCCAACGGCTCCGCGGCCTGGACGGGGCTGGACGCATCGTACCAGTCGGGCGCGTGGTGGTCGCCGGATTGGGATTGGGACTCGCTGCGCACCCACTCCCCGCGTGAATTCTCCGCGGTGGTGGGAGCCTGGATCGGATCGCAGGCCGACCTTCTGGCCAACAACCTCCTGTCCCCCATCGAGCCGGTCCTTGCTTTTCCCGTCTCCAGCTGGAAAAACCGCGAGCTGCAAGGCCTGCGCGTCCAAGCCGTGTCGGATTCCGTCGCCAAGCTGCCCCGGCCTCCGGTGTCGCTCACGCTGGCGCAAACCGATCGGCTCAGGGTCGGGATCGACGAATTCGGACGACGCACGCTCAAACTCGGGGATCTCTCGAAATGATTCGTTTGTCTGGACGATTCTTGTCCATCGTGTCCGTCGCGACGCTCCTGTGCGCACCCAACCCGGTCCTGGCCGCGGCGAAGCCCGAGTCGCGGAAGGACGCGCCGGCCAAATCCACCAAGGCGACAAAATCCGTCGCCATCGCGAAGCCGGCACCCGCGACCGCAGCCAAACCGGTGGCGGGAGGAAAGATCGAGGAGCTCGACAAACTTTGTCGACGCGATCTTTCGTGGGGAAAACTCGATGCCGTGAAACGCCGCTGCGCCGAACTGGAACCTCGCGAATCGCCGTCGGCGATCTTCTGGCGCCTGACACTTTCCGACGACCCCAACGATCTGCGCAAAGGCTACGCGCCAGCCGGCTTGGCCAAGGGAGAAGTCGATTCCAGGCTTCTGCTTTCCGCGGGACGCTACCACTTCGCGCGAGGCCAGATCCGGGAAATGGAAGACCTGGTGGAGATCGCCCGCAAGAAGAAGATCTCGGGAACGGAAATCGACACCCTCAAACACCTGGCTGCCGGAAAGTGACCGGCGCTCCAGGATTGGTACTTTGGAGAAACCATGGCCAAAGACTGCTCTTTCGACATCGTCAGCAAGATCGACTCCCAGGAAGTCCGCAACGCGGTTGACCAAGCCAAGCGCGAAATCGCCACGCGATTCGACTTCAAAGGGAGCAAGTGCGAAATCGACTTCGACGGCGAGAAGCTCAAGCTCACCGCCGACGACGAGCCCAAGCTGGAACAGCTCAAGGACGTGCTCGACACCAAACTGATCAAGCGAGGCGTCAGCACCAAAGGGATCGATTGGGGCAAGCTGCAGGCAGCGGGCCACATGACCGTCCGCCAGGAAGCCACGCTCAAGGCTGGCATCCCCCAACCCGACGCGAAGAAGATCGCCGCCGCCATCAAGGAAGCCAAACAGCTCAAGGTGCAGGCTTCCATTCTGGGCGACCACCTGCGCGTGACGGGCAAATCGAAGGACGATCTGCAGGACGCGATGCAAATGTTACGCAAGGGCGACTGGTCGGTCGACCTCCAATTCACGAATTTCCAGGGATGATCCAACCCTTACGGACGTTTGCCACCTTCGCCCTGACCGCCGCCACCCTTGGTTCGGTGGCCCAGGCGTCCTGGTACAATCTTCCCGCTGGTGGCGCCGGGTTCAAGTTGCTGAAGTTGGACGCCGCTCCATCCGCATTGGCGTTGTCCGGATCGGGCGTGGGCGCTCCAGGCACCGATCTCGCGCGCAACCCGGCAACGGATTCTGTCGAACTCGTGGTCCTGTCCACCGGATACGGCGCGACCTACTCGCGCCTGGACGGAAGCCTCCAGCAAGCAGCCTGGACGGTGCCTTCGGGAGCGTGGACGTTCAGCGCCTTGGCGCGATTCGAAGGCTTCAGCGACATTCCAGGTCGCGACGAATCCGACCGACCCACGGGCACCTACTCGGCTTCGTCCTGGGCCTTCGATGCGGGGCTTTCCGGCCCGACAGGAATTGACGGGCTTCGCGCCGGTGCGAGCCTGGGGGCGGGAATGGACGCCGTCGCCGACGCCGACGCCTGGGCCGGCTGGCTGGGGTTGGGGCTGGTCTATCAACCCGCCGGAACGAACTGGTCCCTGGGCGCCAGCGCGAGAAACCTGGGAGCCGGGACCACCTCCGGTCAGCATTCCGAAAAGCTTCCCGCCACCTTCCAAGTTGGCGGGGCCTGGAACCAGAAATTGTCGAACTGGACGTTCACCCCGACGGCGGATGCGAAGTTCGTCGCCGACGAGGACCTGCAGTTCCCCATCGGGTTCGAGGCGAAGTGGAACGTCTTGAGCCTTCGGGCCGGATACGTGGTGGGTCGCGACGAGGCGCTGCCTTCGTTCGGGCTTGGGCTGGACTGGGAAGGATGGATCGTGGAAGTCTCCACAGGCTGGCACCAGGCGCTGGGCTTCGCCCCCGGAGCCCGGATCGGGATCAAAATCTGACGCAAGTTGTTACCATTCCTGGCACTATGAAGATCCTCGTTACCGGTTGCTGCGGATTCATCGGAACCAATTTCGTCAAGCTCGTCCTGCGCAAGCATTCCGACTGGCACGTGACGAATCTCGACAAGCTCACCTACGCGGGCAACCGCTCGAGCCTGCTCGCCGAAGAAAACGACCCTGCCCACTACCGTTTCGTGCAGGGCGACATCTGCGACGCCAAGCTCGTCGACGAGCTGGTTTCGGGTGTGGACGCCGTCATCCACTTCGCCGCCGAAAGCCACAACGACAATTCGTTGAAGGATCCTTCGCCCTTTTTGCACACCAACCTCATCGGCACCTACACGTTGCTGGAAGCGGTTCGCAAGCACAACGTGCGCTACCACCACATCTCGACCGACGAAGTCTACGGCGATCTGGAACTCGACGATCCGGATCGTTTCCACGAGACCACTCCATACAATCCATCCAGTCCCTACTCCAGCACCAAGGCCGGTTCCGACATGCTGGTGCGCGCCTGGGTCCGCTCCTTCGGCGTGAAGGCCACCATCTCGAACTGCTCGAACAACTACGGTCCTTACCAGCACATCGAGAAGTTCATCCCCCGCCAGATCACCAACCTGATCTGCGGCGTGAAACCCAAGCTGTACGGCAAAGGGGAGAACGTGCGCGACTGGATCCATGTCGAAGACCACAACCTTGCCGTGCTGGAGATCCTGGCAAAGGGCAAGTTCGGCGAAACCTACCTGATCGGCGCCGACGGCGAGAAGAACAACAAGGAAGTGGTGGAGCTCATCCTGCAGAAGATGGGTTTGGACGCCAAGGACTACGAGCACGTCTCCGACCGTCCCGGGCACGACATGCGCTACGCCATCGACTCTTCCAAGCTGCGGACGGAACTTGGCTGGAAGCCCGTCTACACCAACTTCGAGTCGGGCCTGCAGGCCACCATCGACTGGTACAAGGCCAACGAAGCCTGGTGGCGCCCCGCCAAGGAAGCCACCGAGAAGAAGTACGCCCAACTGGGCCGCTGATCCTCTCATGGTCGGCGCGATGACATTTCCTGTCGCTGCGCCGAAATCCGCACTCGTCTGCGCCCTCGATTGGGGCTTAGGACACGTGGCACGCACCACCCCTTTGGTCCGTTCGCTTCTTGCGGCGGACGCGAAGGTGACGCTCGCCTCCAACGGACGCTCGGCCGCCTGGTGGCGAAGCGAATTCCCGGATCTGGAAGTGCGGGAGCTCCCCGATTACGGCGTGACCTACGGCAAGGGTTGGAAGCTGGTTCCGGGCTTGTTGGCCAGCCTCCCGCGCATCGCCAAGGCCATCCGACAAGAATCGGCATTGATCAAGAATTGGCAGGCCATCGACGGCTTCGACCTGGTCTTGTCCGACAACCGCTACGGCTGCCGGGTGGCAGGGACGAAATCCGTCCTGCTAACGCACCAGCTGCGCCTCGCGGCCCCCGGGCGCCTGGAAACTCTCGAGCCATTTGGCGAAATCGCCATGTCGCGCATGGTGCGCAAGTTCGACGAAATCTGGGTGCCCGACGACGACAGGAGTCGTCTGTCTGGAAAATTGGGTCACCCCGCCCGATCTTCGTCGTTTCCGACCATCCGCCATATCGGTCCGCTTTCGCGGTTCGCGGATTGTCCTGTCGCCGCCTGGGTGGACGCCTGGGACACCGTCGCTTTGGTGTCCGGCCCGGAACCGGCGCGTTCGGCGTTCGAACGGAAGCTTGGACAGATCCTGTCACACCGTCCCGGCCGCCACCTCCTGGTGCGCGGTCGACCCGATCTACCCGAATCGCCCAGGAGTCTCGCGGAATCCGGGCTTGTCGTGGTTCCACATCTCGCCACAGCGGACCTCGCTGCGGCATTGAAAGGCGCGCAGGAAATCATCTGCCGCGGTGGTTACAGCACCGTGATGGACCTGGCCGCATTGGGGATCCTCGACGAACGGTGTCTGTTCGTGCCCACCCCCGGCCAGACGGAGCAGGAATACCTGGCTCGGCATCTCGCTCTCGCTCACAAGACGCGGTCGATTGCCGAAGCGGAGCTCGGTTCGTAACCCTCAAAACGGCGCGAACAAAAAAGGCCGTCGATCGAGCGAACGACCGATGGCCAAGTATGGAATCCGACCCGTTCAACACCGGGTCGGATGAATCACTCACTCAGATCAGGGCTCCACACCCCAGACCAGCGTACCGGCGCGATAGACGGTGACCTTGCTCCAATCCGCGAAGGCGGTCTTGGTCGCATCGAAGGACGCGTCGTTGGTCTGGGTGAAATTGCTCCAGTCGCTCTTGCTGAAACGGCTCTGGATCTCGCCGGAAGTACCGCCCGCCGCGATGCTGCCAGCGGACGCCTTGAAGGCGACTTCCAGGTAGCGATCGGCGCCGGTCCGTGCCGGCGAAACGGTCTTGACGGTTCCCGTCAAATTCGCCGTGCCGATCTGGGCCCAGTCGCACCAGTAGTTCGCCGATGCGTTGCCGTCGTTGGTGAACCAGTAGCGAACCGTGATTTCCGAAAGCGGAATCGAGGTCGAGCCGGTGTTCACCAGCTTGAGGATGGGCTGGATGCCGTTGGTGGAAGCCTGGATGCTGCCTGCGCGATACTGGGCCTTGATGTTGGCCACGGGAGCCTTGGGGCTCGCCAGAACCGAATCCGACTCGGGAGCGTTGCCCCAGACGTTGGAAGCCACAACCTTGTACGCGTAGGTCGTGCCGTTGACTGCGGTCGCATCCTTGTACGACGCGGTCGCGACGGTACCGAGCAAGGACAGGGCTCCGCCCTGGACACCGCGCCACACGTGGTAGCCCGTCGCGCCAGCCGAAGCCTTCCACGACAGTTCCACCACCGCATTGCCGGCGACAGCGACAAGTCCCGTCACCTGCGCGGGAGCTTCGCCCCGGGGAGCCGCCTCGACGGAATCCGTCAGAGCGCTTTCCAACGCGCCGTTCACGCCGCTCACCCAGTAGATGTAGGTGGTACCGTCGACGACCGATTCGTCCACGTAGGACCTCGCGGTTGACCTGGCCAGCAAGGCGCGGGTTCCGTCGATCGTTTTGCGGTACACGTTGTAGGACGCGTCGTTTTCGCCCGGGGTCCACGAAAGTGTCACTTTGTGGACACCGGACAGCGCCGCAAGCGCTGTCGGGACGGCTGGAACCAGCGGAGCTGCGGGAGTGGCACGGACCGAATCCGAAGCCGGAGCATCGCCCCACACGTTGGTCGCCACAACCTTGTACTCGTAGGTCGTGCCGTTGACCGCCGAAGCATCCTTGTAGGAAGCGATCTTGGATGTCGCTAGCAGGGACAATGTTCCGCCCGCCACACCGCGCAGCACGTTGTAGCTCGTCGCGCCAACCGAAGCCTTCCACGACAGATCCACCACCGCGTCGCCCGCGACCGCGACGAGTCCCGTCACCTTCGCCGGAGCTTCGCCCCGGGGAGTCGCCTCGACGGAATCCGTCAGAGCACTTTCCAACGCGCCGTTCACGCCGCTCACCCTGTAGATGTAGGTTGTGCCGTCGACGACCGATTCGTCCACGTAGGACCTCGCGGTCGACTTGGCCAGCAAGGCGCGGGTTCCGTCGATCGAGCGACGGTAAACGTTGTAGGACGCGTCGTTTTCGCCCGGGGTCCACGAAAGGGTCACTTTGTGGACACCGGACAGCGCCGAGAGGGCGGTCGGAACAGCAGGAACCAGCGGAGCCGCGGGAGTAGCAAGAATCGAGTCCGACGCAAGAGCGTCGCCCCAGGCGTTGGAAGCCACGACCTTGTACGCGTAGGTCGTGCCGTTGATCGCCGCAGCGTCCTTGTACGACGCCGTCGACACGGTCTTCAGCAAGGACATGGTTCCACCTTGCAGACCGCGCAGCACCTTGTAGCTCGTCGCTGAGGCCGAAACCTTCCACGACAGATCCACCACCGCGTCGCCGGCCATCGCGACAAGTCCCGTCACCTTGGCGGGAACTTCTCCCACGGGTGTCGCCACGGCGGAATCCGACAACGCGCTTTCCAGCGCGCCGTTCACGCCGCTCACCCAGTAGGTGTACTTGGTGCCGTCGACGACCGATTCGTCCAGGTAGGTGGTCGCGGTCGGCTTGCCCAACAGGGCGCGGACACCGTCGGCAGATTTGCGGTACACGTTGTAGGAAGCGTCGTTCTCGCCCGCAACCCAAGCCAGGCTCACCTTGTGGACGCCCGCCGTGGCGACAAGTTTTGTCGGGACCGCGGGAGGAGTCGCCACGCCGGGCTCCTTGCCCCAGACCAGAGCTCCGGCCTTGTAGACGGTCACGTTCGCCCAATCCGCGTAGGCGGTCTTGGTGGCGTCGTACGACCAGTCGCCGGTCTCGGTGTGGTTGGACCAGTCGACGCGAGTGATGCGCGACTGGATTTCCGTGGAAGCGCCCGCGGCGA